>NZ_JBFBAJ010000003.1:0-341933 GCF_040682215.1 Actinoplanes sp. NPDC051346
GAAATCTTCCGCTGCCTCAAGCGCTACATCGCCCGCGAGATCTACACCCTGCTCACCACTTGACGACCATAGGAGCATCCGCCCGGAGTGGGTCATCCCCTACCCCTGAAGCCCCCCAGCGCAACCCACCGCGAACCGCAACCCACGCGAAACGGCCCGGCGTCAAAGGACACCGGGCCGTCGCGTACCAAAAGCTACTTACGCTTGCGGATCTCTTCGCCCGCCTGCGGCACGATCTTGAACAGGTCGCCGACGACACCGAAGTCGGCCAGCTCGAAGATCGGGGCCTCGGGGTCCTTGTTGACCGCGACGATCGTCTTCGAGGTCTGCATGCCGGCCCGGTGCTGGATGGCGCCCGAGATGCCCAGAGCGACGTACAGCTGGGGCGAGACCGTCTTGCCGGTCTGGCCGACCTGGAACTGGTGCGGGTAGTAGCCCGAGTCGACCGCCGCGCGGGACGCGCCGACCGCGCCGCCAAGGAGGTCGGCGAGCTCCTCGACCAGCTTGAAGTTGTCGGCGTTGCCGACGCCTCGGCCGCCGGAGACGACGATTCCCGCCTCGGTCAGCTCCGGGCGGGAGCCCTTCTGCTCCGCGACGCGCTCCACGACCTTCGTCAGCTTGTCCGCGTCCGTGGCAGTGACCGTGAGCTGCTCCACGGCCGCGGTGGCCGGGCTCGAAGCCGGGGTCACCGAGTTGGGGCGGATGGTCACGATCGGCAGGCCGCGGGTGACCTTCGACTTGACGATGGCCGAGCCGGCGAAGACCACCTGGGTGGCCGTGCCGTCGGCGGCGAGCTCGACCGCGTCGGTGAGCAGGCCGTTGTCCAGCTTGACCGCGAGGCGGCCGGCGATCTCCTTGCCCTCCTGGGTGGAGGCGAGCAGGACGGCGGCCGGCTGGACGCGCTTGACCAGCTCGGCGACCACGGTGGCCTTGGGGGCCACGAGGTAGCCGTCGACCTCGTCGCCCTCGCCCGCGTAGATCTTGGTGGCGCCGTACTCGCCGAGCTTGTCGGCGAACTGCGCGGCGGCGCCCGCGCCACCGAGCACGACGGCGGAGACGTCGCCCAGACCGCGGGCGATCGTCAGCATCTCGAGCGTGACCTTCTTGACGCCGGCAGCCTGCGAGGCCTCGACGACGACCAGTACTTCAGCCATTGTGGGGCCCCTTCTCAGACGAACTTCTCGGTGGCGAGGAACTCGACGAGCTGCACGCCGCCGTTGCCCTCGTCGGTGACCTTGGTGCCGGCGCTGCGCGCCGGGCGCGGGGCGAACTCGACCACGGTCGACGTCGCGCCGGCGAAGCCGACCTCGTCCGCCGCTACGCCCAGGTCGGCGAGCGACAGGGTCTGCACCGGCTTCTTCTTGGCCGCCATGATGCCCTTGAAGGACGGGTAGCGCGGCTCGTTGATGGTGTCCCAGACGCTGACCACGGCCGGCGTGGCCGCCGTGACGACCTCGTAGCCCTCGTCCGTCTGGCGCTCGGCGGTGAGCTGCGAGCCGTCGACGGTGAGCTTGCGGGCGCCGGTCAGCGCCGCGATGCCGAGGCGCTCGGCGAGCATGTGGGGCATGACCTGGACGCGGCCGTCGGTCGACTCGGAGCCGCAGAGGATCAGGTCGGCGTTGAGCGTGCCGAGGGCGGCGGCGAGGACCTTGGACGTCGCCACGGCGCACGAGCCGTGCAGGGCGTCGTCCTGCACGTGCACGGCCTTGTCCGGGCCCATGGAGAGGGCCTTGCGGATCGACTCGGTGGCGCGCTCGGGGCCCATCGTCAGGACGGTCACCTCGCCACCGTGCGCCTCTTTGATCTTCAGCGCCTCCTCGATGGCGTACTCGTCCATCTCGTTGATGACGTTGTTCGCCGAGCCGCGCTCGACGGTGTTGTCGCTCGCACTCAGGGTGCGCTCGGCACCGGAGTCGGGCACCTGCTTGACCAGTACGACGATGTTCATCGCGCTTCGACGACCCTCCTGTTTATGGACGCACGCCTGCAGCCGGGTTCACGTTCCCTCCAGAGGTTACCCGTCGGTAGCTTACGGGTCTCCGCCACAGAGGGTGACTCACCTCACCCGCGAGGATCTCGCGATCGCTACAGTCGAGGCGAGGAGGTGTAAGACATGTCCGGACAGATCACTCCTTCGTCGAGCGGGTCGACCCCGCTCCGGACCCATCCTCCCTCACCGCATGCCCCGGCCGGGCCCGAGGGAGCCTGGTGCACGTGCGGCAAGCCCCGCGAGGCCTGCGTCAGCATCGAGATCCGCCGGCTGTGGAGCGAGCTGACCGACCATGAGATGGCGCACTCGCGGCCGCCTTCTTGACCGCCACGGTCGATAATCAAGCCGTGCTCGTTCAGTGGTTCGACCCGCACCGGACCCCGATGGCCGGGGAGAAGCCTGACTACCGCTTCTCGCTGGCCAACGAACGCACCTTCCTGGCCTGGATCCGCACCGCCCTGGCCCTGGTCGCCGGCGGCCTGGCCTGCGCCCAGTTCCTGCCGCCCCTGCCGATCAGCCACCTACGGGAGATCATCTCGGTGGTGCTGCTCCTGCTGGGCGGTGTGGTCGCGGTCCGGGCGGTGGACCACTGGTCGCGTACGGAGAGAGCCATGCGCCTCGGCGCCGACCTCCCCCGCTCCCGCTTCCCCGCCGTCCTGGCCCTGATCGTGGCGGTCGGAGCGCTCCTGCTGATCGTCGCGGTGCTGATCAAGGCGGCGCGGTGACGCCGGAGTCGGCCCGCGACCCGGGAGCCTCCGCGGAGCGCACCCGGCTGGCCTGGCGGCGTACCGGAATGTCCGCGACCGCCGTCGCCCTCCTGGCCGCTCGCCCCGCCTTCGCACCCGACGCCCGGCCGAGGGTCATTCTGCTGGCGGCGCTCGCGATCCTCGGCTGGGCGGTGCTCGTCGCGCTCGCCTACCGGCGGGCACACTGGCTCGCCAGCTGGCCGCCCCGCCCGGGACGCCGCAGCGTGACGTCCTACGCGCTGGTCACCGCCGCGTTCTCACTCCTGGGTACGGCGCTCGTGCTCCTGTAGGGCAGCCCGACCCGGCCGGCCGTCGCCGTTGCGGGCCTGGCGAGTCATCATTGCCACATGGTCCGGTTGTTCGTCTTCCTGGCTGCGGTGCAGCTCGTTCTCCTGGCGCTCGCGCTCATCGGCTCACTGTCGGCCGATCGGGTACGCGCCATGCCGCGCGTCCTCTGGGTCTTGGTGATCCTTCTCGTGCCCCTGCTGGGCCCGCTGGCGTACTTCCTCTGGGGGCGTCCGCTGCCGCCGCCGCGCGAGGGTGGTTCGGCACGCCGACCCGGACCACGCCCGGCGTCACCCGACGACGATCCGGACTTCCTGCGCTCGATGGACACCGAGCAGTCCCGCCGCGACCGCGAGCTGTTGGACCAGTGGGAGCGCGACCTCAACGACGACAGCTGACCGGACCGCTCACGCCAGGTTGGACGAGCGCGGGTAGGCGTCCGCGGGATCGGTGAGCACGTTGACCAGGTAGGGCACGCCCGAGGCGAAGGCCCGCGCGAGCGCCGGGCCCAGGTCCCCGGACTTCTCCACGGTCTCCCCGGCGCCGCCGAGCGCCTTGACCACGTCGTCGTAGCGCAGGCCCGGCTGCAGGTCGGCGGCCACGTCATATCCGTACATGGCCCGCATGGGGTGTTTCTCCAGGCCCCAGATGCCGTTGTTGCCCACCACGATGACGACCGGCAGGTTCTGCCGGACCAGGGACTCGGCGTCCATCAGGGAGAAGCCCGCCGCACCGTCGCCCATGAGGACGCAGATCTGCCGGTCCGGGTACGTGACCCGGGCACCCATGGCGTATCCCATGCCGGTGCCGAGGCAGCCGTACGGGCCCGGGTCGAGCCAGGTGCCGGGCTGGGCGGGCTCGAGGTAGCGGCCCGCGTACGAGACGAAGTCGCCGCCGTCGCCGATGGTGACCGCGTCGGGGGCCAGGACCTTGCGCAGTTCCCCGTACACGCGGGCGGGTTTGATGGGGTCGCTCTCGGCGGCCATGGCCTCGGCGTCGCGGGCCTTGCTGGCGTCCTCGGCGGCGCGCAGGCCGTCGATCCACTCGGTGTGGTCGGCGTGCTTTCCCTGGTGGTTCGCGATTCCGGCGAGGATCTGCCGCAGGTCACCCGCGGGCGAGACGGCAGCCTGGACGTGGGTGGCGCGCTGGCTCGGCGCGTCCACGATGTGGATCACCTGGGCCGCGTCGAACTCGCCGAAGTTGAGCCGGAAGTCGAGCGGGGTGCCGATGACGGCGATCACGTCGGCCCCGCCCAGCGCGGGGCGGCGGGCCTTGGCGAAGGCGAGCGGGTGACCGGGCGGCAGCGCGCCGCGACCCATGCCGTTGGTGAAGACCGGGATTTGCAGGGTCTCGGCGGCGGCGCGCAGCTCGGCGACCGCGTCGCCGCCCCACACGTCGGAGCCGGCGATGATCACCGGACGCCGCGCCTCGGCGAGCAGCGTGGCGGCACGGGTCACCTCGTCGGGATCCGGTTCGATCACCGGCACGGCGGGGGCGTCGGGCGCCGTGACGTCTTCGCTGGAGAACAGCACCTCCAGCGGCAGGTCGAGGAAGGACGGGCCGCGGTGGGCCGTGAGCGCGGCGGTGAGCGCCCGGCCGATCTCGGCCGGGATCTGCTCGGTGCCCGTCACGGTCGCCGCGTACTTGGTCACCGGCGCCACCAGCGGGACGTGGTCGATCTCCTGGAGACTGCCCGAACCCCAGCGGAAGGCGGGTGCCCTGCCGCCCAGCACCAGGACCGGCGAGGCGTTGAAGAACGCGCTGGTGAGGCCCGAGACGCCGTTGGTCACGCCGGGGCCGGCGGTGAGAACGGCGAGACCCGGACGGCGCTGCAGCTTGGCGACGGCCTCGGCGGCGAAAACCGCGGACTGCTCGTGGCGCACGTCGTAGATTCCGAAGCCGGTCTTGTGCGCGGCGTCGTAGATCGGGAAGACGTGACCGCCGGAGAGGGTGAACATCTCCCTGATTCCGTACGCCCGGAGCGCGGCCAGCGCCAGGTCCCCGCCGTGCCCCTCGATCATGTCCGCCATGCACGCCTCCGCAGTCGGTCCTGCCGAGCACGCTACCGGCCAGACGGCGAAACGTGAACGAGGCTCACCCCACGAGGCGTCCCAGATCTTCGATGAGCTGATCCATACCGGCTTCGACGGTCAACCCCGCCGACATGCTGTAGGCCACGACCAACGCGACGATCGGCATCGTGACCAGCAGCACGATGCTCAGGAACACCTGCACGGCCCGCAGACCCCGGCCGGTGCGGCGCGGCGGCCGCTGTTCCCATTCCAGCGTCGCGCTCTTCGTGGCCGGCGTGAACTTCTTGGCGGGCCGCTCGATTTTGGTGGGCCGGTCGGTTTTCCTGGGCGGCGCCGGCGGCGACGACACTCCCCGCGCGGGAGACACCGGCTTCACGGCGGGAGAAACCGGTTTCACCGCCGGCGACACCGCCACGGTCGCCTCGGGATCGCGCACCCACTGCTCTGGTGCGTCGGGCCACGGGTCCACCGCGGGCGGAAGCGCGCCGGCGAGGTCGCGGCGAGTCGTCCGTACCGTCTCCACGTCGTCAGCGGAGACGCCCGACGGCGCGGGCGGCTTCGGCGGCGGATCGGCCGCGGCGACCGGGACCGGGATCGGGTCCGGGGCCGTACCGAGGCCCGCCCGGGAGACGAGCCGCATCTCCGACGTGGGACCCGGGGCCGCGGGCTCGGATGCCAGCAGGGCCGCGCCCGCCAGGATGCTGCCCTCGGCGACCACCAGCTCGGGCTGCTCGATCACCACCGGGGCCTCACCCAACTCGCGGTGCAGCAGCGTCGCCACCAGCGGGATCCGGCTCGCCCCGCCGACCAGGAAGACCCCGGCCAGCCGGCCCTCCGGCAGGTTCGCCCAGCGCAGCAGGTCGTTCGTCACCCGTACGGTCTGGTCGAGGATCGGGCGGGCGAGGTTCTCCAACTCCTCGCGGGTCACATGCAGTTCGAGATCGAGCAGCGGCACCATCACGTCCGCCGACTGGGTGCGCGAGAGCCTTTCCTTGGCGATGCGGACGTCGTCCCACAGCTGCCGCTGGGCGCGACGGTCCTCCAGGGTCGCCGGCTCCGTCAGCCGCTTCCAGGCCTGCTCGTCCTGCTCCGCGCAGAGGACGCCGAGATGCTCCACCAGGGCCGCGTCGACATCGAGGCCGCCGAGGTCGTCGCGGCCGTCCACGGCCAGCACCTCGAATCCCTCGGCGGTGCGGGCGACCACGCTGGCGTCGAACGTGCCGGCACCGAAGTCGTGCACCACGACGACCGACCCGATGGGTACGTCGCGGCCCAGCACCTCGGCGAAGTACGTGGCGGCGGCGACCGGCTCGGCGACCAGGCGCACGCCCTCGAGCCCGGCGCGGGCGGCGGCCTCGGCGAGCAGGCCCCGCCGGGTGGCGCCCCAGGTCGCCGGGCAGGTCAGGGTCACGTGGGGACGCACCGGGCCGACCGCCCGGTGCCACTCCTCGGCGACCCGGACCAGGACGCCGGCGATGAGGTCGACCACCGGCAGCTCCCGCTCACCGAGCAGGACGAGCCCGTCGTCGATGCGGCGCTTGGGGTTCGGCTCGAAGCGGGCCGGGTCACGGCGGGCGCTGTGCACCGCGTCCCGGCCGACCAGGATCAGGCCGCCCGGCTCGGCGTAGACGGCCGAGGGCAGCAGCGGGGAGCCGTCGACGAGGATCGGCCGCGCCCTGCCGTCGGGCCAGCGGGCGACCGCGACGGTGTTGGAGGTGCCGAAGTCGACCCCGAGCGAGTGCCGACCCTGGTCGCTGGACATGCGCGCCAGTGTAGGCGCTGCCCCGCACAAGTTGATCAGGGACGACGCCGGTCCACCGTACGCCAGCGCAGGTGGCCGTACCGGTCCCACTCGCAGCGCAGCTCGCGGCCGTCGCCGCTCTCGCCGGTCAGGCCCTCCTCCTCGCAAGGCGCTCCCACCTCGGGCCGCTTGGGACGGCGGTCTTCCGGGACCGTGGGCGGCAGGGAACCGGGGGCCGTGGAGGGAACCGGCGCGGCAACCGTTGTGGTCGGGGGCGCCGGCGCGGTGGTCGCCCGGCTCGGTCCCGGCGTGGCGGAACGGACCGGTCGGGCGCTCCTCGAGAGTTGGGCGCCGACGTGCCGGGACGGAACCCGGGAGGAATCGACCGGCGCCGGCAGGGTGGACATGACGACGATCGGCGGGTCGAGCAGCGGTGCGGCGACGCGGGAACGCGCCGATGGCGCATCCCCGCGTCCGTCGAACGTCAGAAAGCCGATCACGGCGCACAGCAGCGCCTGCCCGGTCACGAGCCCCACCGCAACGATCACGGTGTGGCGTACCGGCGTACCCCGCAGCCCCGGCAACGTCACAGAGAGGAACTTTATGGCAACAGATCGATATCCGCGAGATCCGTTCGTACGGCCTTCGAGGCAGCGATCACCGTCCGGTGAACCCGGGCTTGCGCTTCTCCACGAACGCCGTCGTGCCCTCGATCCGGTCCTCCGTGGCGAAGAGCCCGGCGAACAGGTGGCTCTCCAACGCCAGACCGGAGGCGAGATCCATGCTCAGACCGCCGTCGATCGCCTGCTTCGCGGCGCGCAGGGCCATGGCGGGGCCGTTCACGAAGGGCCGCACCAGCTCGACGGCGGCGGTGTAGACGTCGGCGGCGGGCACGACGCGGTCGGCGAGACCGATGCGCAGCGCCTCCTCGGCGTCGACCATCCGGCCCGAGAAGACCAGGTCCTTCGCCTTGGCCGGGCCGACCAGCCGGGCCAGCCGCTGCGTGCCGCCGGCACCCGGGATGATGCCCAGCTTGATCTCCGGCTGGCCGAGCTTCGCGTCGTCGGCGACGACCCGCCAGTCACAGGCCAGCGCCAGCTCACAGCCGCCGCCGAGCGCGTAACCGGTGATCGCGGCGACCACCGGCTTCGGGATGCGCGCGACCGCGTCGAACGCGCTGGACAGCGCCGCCGCCCGTACGGTCATCTCCTGGAAGGTGGTGGTCGTGAACTCGGTGATGTCCGCGCCGGCGGCGAACACCTTCTCCCCGCCGTACACGATCACCGCCCGGACGTCGGCGGACGCGGTGGCGGCCTGGGCTGCCTCCCGCAGTTCCTCCTGCACCTGCGTGTTGAGGGCGTTCATCGGCGGCCGCTGAAGACGGATCGTGCCGATGCCGTCGCCGATCTCCAGCTTCACGAACTCACTCACCCGGACTGCCTCCTGATCGATCGTTCAAAGTGCGGACAGCGTAAGGCGTACGCCGCTGGGTAAGTACCATTGCACGCACAGGGAGGGGACATGGTCACCTACTACCGGGACCGCGAGGTGCTCGTCACGTCCGGCGGTGTCCGGATCGGCGGTCACGACTACCGGCTACGCGACTTCGTGCAGGTCTGGCACGAGCGCGGGCGCCGGCAGTGGAGCGCGGTGGCCGGTCGGGGCGCCATCAGCATCGCGATCATCGCTCCGCTGGTGATCGGCGCGTTCGGCGTGCTCCTCGCCGTGGTCCTCGACGCTTCCACCGGCACAACCGTCGCGCTGGCCGGCGGCGGCATCCTCATCGGCCTGGCTGCCGCACCGCTCGCCGACGTGCTGCTCGAATTCATGGACCGCTCCTACGACCGCGGCAGCCGGCGGATGGAGATCTGGGCGGACATCCGCGGCCAACGGACCTTGCTGCTGCGTACGGACAACGCGCAGCGTTTCGGTCAGATCTACCGGGCCTTGCAGCGCGCACTCGATCATGACACCGTGCCACGATGAGATCGGCACACGCTCTCGCCGGCGTCCTGGGCGTCAGCGGCGTCCTGCATTTCGCCACGCCGCGCCCTTACGACAGCCTCGTCCCGCGTTCTCTGCCGGGCGGCCCGCGCACCTGGACCTACCTCAGCGGCGTCGCGGAGCTCGCGGTCGCCGCCGCGGTGGCGCATCCGCGGACCCGCCGGCTCGGCGGGCTGGCCGCGGCCGGCCTCTTCGCCGCGATCTTCCCGGCGAACGTCAAGATGGCCGTCGACTGGCGGCATGCCTCCCCGGCGCGGCGTGCCATCGCGTACGGCCGGCTGCCCCTGCAGGTGCCGCTGGTGCTGTGGGGTCTCCGCGTCGCATCTTCGGCTACTCAAAACACCTGACCGGATCGGCATCCGCCGGCCCGGTGAGGTGGTCGTGATCTTGCTTCGCTGCTACTTGCCGTAGCGGTCGATGAGCTCCTGGTTGATGTGAAGGCCGGCGCCGAGCTCGATGATCTGGTCCTTGCTCAGGTCGACGGCGACCTGGACGGTGGCCCAGGTGTGGGGGGACACCGACAGGTGCAGCTGTCGGCTCACGGAGGGCGGGTCCAGGATGGCCTGGTACTTGCCGACGGTCAGCTTCTCGCCTTCCAGCTCACCGCGGTACTCCTTCGACTCCAGGTAGATGCCGATCTTGTTTGTCATCTCCTCCGTCTCCACCGGCCTCGCCGACGGGAGGGGCGTGGGGCTGGCGGCCGAGCCCGGCTTGGGGGCGATGATGAGCTGGGCCTCGTCGCTGACCTGGATGAAGAAGCCGTTGGGCACCTTGTCGACCGTGAAGTTCTTGGGCTGCGGCCCGCGGTACTTGACGAGCGTCAGTTTCCCGGGTGACGCCTCGGCGATGGCCGGCACCCGGTCCGGGACGGAGTCCGGGGCATGGCCGCCGCCCACGAAGGCGAGGGCAGCGGCGATCGCGGCGACACCGAAGACACCACCGGCGAGGGTCTGGATGTTGCGGCGTCGGCGCACGGCGCTCTGGCCACGGCCGAGATCGGCGGCGATGTCCTCGTCCGATGCGGGGGTGATCGGTCCCCCGAGACGCTCGAGCCTGTCGTGGAGATCCATGGTCAGTTCACTCCTTGTGGGGTGGGGCGCAGGATGGAACGCAATTTGTCCAGGGCTCGCGCCGTCTGACTCTTGACCGTCCCGGTGGAGACACCGAGAGCTTCGGCGGTCTCGGCGACGTCCAGCTCGTGGAAGAACCGGAACACGACCGCCGCGCGCATCTTCGGTGGGAGTTGGCGCAGCGCGTGGGCGAGTTCGGGATCGCCCATGATCGCGGTGTCGTCACCGGGATGATCGGGAAGGTCGGGGACGCTCCGTTCGAAGCGCCGCCAGATCCGTTTGCGTTCGTCGGTCAGGGCGTTGACGAGAGCGCGTCGTACATATCCGTCCGGGTTGTCCGCCCGGAGGAAGGCCGACCACGAGACGTACAGCTTGGTCAGCGCTGCCTGAACGAGGTCCTCGGCAAGATGCGGGTCGCCCCCGGTCAGCAGCCGGGCGGTGCGGAGCAGTCGCCCCCGCCGCTCGGCCACGAAATTGCGGAACTGCCGGTCACGCTCGCTCTCGCCCGGTCCTCTTTTTGTCTCACACCCCTCATGACCGCCATCCACCGCCGGAGGTTGCATGCCACCGGCAGAAGATGCCGTCGCCTCAGGGAGCGTAGAGGGCGTCGATGTCGGCGCGGGTCGGAAGCGAGCCGGATGCGCCCACGGTCCGGGCGCAGGCCGCTCCGGCAGCGTTCGCCCAGCGTACGGCGGTGACAAGGTCACGGCCCTCGCCCCACGCCACGGCGAGCGCCCCGGTGAAGGCGTCGCCGGCCGCGGTGCTGTCCACCGCGTCGACCGCGAAAGCCGGGATCCGCTCGTCACGGCCTTCCCGGTCGGCGAACCGGGAACCCTCGGCGCCCAACGTCAGCACCACCCGCGGCACGAGCTCCAGCAGGGCCGCCAGGTCCGGCTCCGACGACCCGGTGATCGCGGTGGCCTCACCCTCGTTCACCACCAGCAGATCGACGCATTCCCGCAGCTCCACCGGCAGTTCCCGGGCCGGGGCGGCGTTCAGGATCACCCGCGTGCCGCCCGCGCGGGCCACCCGGGCCGCCGCCACGACGGTGTCCAGCGGAATCTCCTGTTGGCACAGCAGCACGTCACCATCGGCGATCACCGCGCTTTCCGCGGCGGTCAGCCCCGCGAACGTACTGTTCGCGCCGGGGCTGACGAGAATGGCGTTCTCCCCCGCCCGGTCCACCATGATCACCGCGACGCCGGAGGCGCCGTAGCTCGTCCGCAGGTGGTCCGTGTTCACCCCCGAGGCGTTCAGCCGGGCCTTGATAGTCACGCCGAACGCGTCCGAGCCGATCGCGCCGAGCATCGTGCAGGTGCCGCCGGCCCGCGCCGCCGCGATCGCCTGGTTGGCGCCCTTACCGCCCGGAGCCATCACGAAGTCGTCGCCGAGCACCGTCTCGCCCGGCCGCGGCAACCGCTCCGCGAGCCCCACCACGTCCATGTTGGCACTGCCGACGACCACGATCCGCGGCGGCGAGTCGACCATCCTCTTCACCCTCAGGCGGCTCGGGCGGTGTAGCGGTCACCCGTTCGCTGCACCACCAGCGGCAGGCCGAACGTCTTGGAAAGGTTGTCCGCGGTCATCGTCTCGCCCAACAGACCGGACGCGACGACCGAACCCTCCCGCAGCAGCATGGCGTGCGTGAAGCCCGGCGGGATCTCCTCCACGTGATGGGTGACCAGCACCATCGCCGGTGCGTCCGGATCCTCGGCCAGCTCGCTCAACCGCGCCAGCAGATCCTCACGGCCGCCCAGGTCGAGGCCCGCGGTGGGCTCGTCCAGCAACATCAGCTCGGGATCGGTCATCAACGCCCGCGCGATCTGGGTGCGCTTGCGCTCCCCCTCGGACAGGGTGCCGAACTCCCGATCGATCAGCGCGCCCATGCCCAGCTGGTCCAGCAGCGCCCGAGCGCGGCGCTCGTCCTGCGGGTCGTAGCTCTCCCGCCACCGCCCGACCACCGACCACGCGGCCGTGACGACCACGTCGAGAACCCGCTCCTCCGCCGGCACCCGGTCGGCAAGCTGCCCGGTCGTGATCCCGACCCGGGTACGAAGCTCGCCGACATCGGTACGCCCGAGCCGCTCGCCGAGCACCCACGCCACACCCCGCGAGGGATGCATCCGGGCGGACGCGAGGTTGAGCAATGTGGTCTTTCCCGCGCCGTTCGGGCCCAGGATCACCCACCTCTCGTCCAGCTCGACCTGCCAGGAGAGGTTGCGCAGCAGGAAATTGCCGCCGCGGATGACACCCACCCGGTCGAAGGAGATCACGGTGTCGTCGTCAGGGGGTCTGGGGGTCTCTGCCTCGAGCACGCGTCCATCCAACCACGCACCGCCTTCGACGCCCGACGGCATGCCGCACCGACCAGTCACCTCAGGCGACGGGTCTAAAGGTGGAGCTTCATCGCTCGGTGGTGGAGCCGAAGACTTCGTCGCGGACGGCGTCGAGGGCGGTCAGGAGGGCGCCGTGCAGGACCGGTTCGCCGGCGACCTCGCTGATCACCACCTTCGGTGCCACCAGCGTGATCGAGGCGACCTCCGCTTCGACCCGCTCGGCGAGCGCCGTGCCGCCGGCGAGGCTGACCTCACCCGCCAGCACCACCAGGGGCGGGTCGAGGACGACGCAGGTGGCCGCCACGCCGAGAGCGAGCCGGCGGGCCAGCTCGTCGAGCACCGGCTCGCCCGCCTTCCCGGCGGCGACCGCGGCGCGGACCACGTCGGCGGATTCCTCGCCCTCGAAGCCGTACTGTCTGCCGATCGCCTTCGCGGCGTCCGAGGCGACCAGGGTCTGGAAGGCGCCCTTCACGCCGCGCTTGGAGGCGCTGTGCGGCACATCCGCCCCGGCGACGGGCAGGTAGCCGATTTCGCCCGCCGCGCCGGTGCTGCCCTGGTGGAGTCGGCCGGCGATAACCATCGCGAGTCCGACACCCCGGCCCACCCAGATGAGTACGAAGTCGTCGACGCCCTTGGCGGCGCCGGCGTGCTGCTCGGCGATGGCGGCGAGGTTGACGTCGTTGCCGAAGACCACCGGCGTGCTGAGGTCCTTGCGCAGCTCGGCCAGCATGCCGCGGTGCCAGCGGGGCAGATCGAACGCGTACGAGACCTCGCTGGTCTTCGGGTCGACCAGGCCGGGGGTGCCGAGCACCACGCGGTGGATCGAGTCGAGGTCGGTGCCCGCCTCGGTGGCGGCCTGCATCACGGCGGCGTGCACCGCGCGTACGGGATCGTCGCTGTCCTGGGTGGATCGTTCGCTGCGGCCGACGATCTCGCCGGTGATGTCGGCGCAGGCGGCGACGACCCGGTCCGGCAGGACCTCGACGCCGATGACATGGGCGCTACCGGGAGTGACGGCGTAGAGCTGGGCGTTCGGCCCCCGGCCGCCGGCCTGCTCGCCCACGCGCTGGACGAGTCCACGCTCCTCGAGCCGCTCGACCAACTGCGAGGCGGTGACCTTGCTCAGCCCGGTCATCTCGCCGAGCTGCGCGCGGGTCAGCGGCCCCTTCGTGAGCAGCAGCTCGAGTGCCGCGCGATCGTTGAGCGCGCGCAGCAGCCGGGGGGTCCCCGGCAGGCGAGTGGCAGCCATTACTTCCCCTACTGATCAAGTTTTCCCATGCGGTACCGCACTCTTGCGTAGCCGCAGCGTAACGGTCAGCGAACATACTGACTGTTCGGCGTGTCCGATAGACGTTCAGCGATCATGGCAGCTCGCCCCGGCCGAGGACAGAGCCGCCCCGAGGAAGGAAACCATGGGGATCGACCCGGGACTGCGCCGCCTCGCCCTGCACACGCTGCTCGCGGCTTTTGCCGGTACGTCACCGCCCGCCTGGGCGCGCGAGCTGCTCGCCGACGGCCTCGCCGGGTACACCCTCTTCGGCGCGAACGTCGCCGACCGGGATCAGGCCGCACGGCTCACCGCCGAGCTGCGTTCCGTACGGCCGGACGTCCTCGTCGCCACCGACGAGGAAGGCGGCGACGTGACCCGACTCGCGCACCGCACCGGCAGCCCGTACCCGGGAAACGCCGCGCTCGGCGCGGTGGACGACCCGGACCTCACCCGCGCCATCTACGCGGCGATCGGCCAGGAGCTGGCGGCCGCCGGGATCAACCTCGACCTGGCACCGACCGTCGACGTCAACACCGCGGAAGACAACCCTGTCATCGGTACGCGCTCCTTCGGCGCGAACCCGGCACACGTGGCCCGGCACGCCGCCGCCGCGGTGCACGGCCTCCAGTCCGCGGGCGTCGCCGCGTGCGCGAAGCACTTCCCGGGCCACGGCGCGACGCTCGTCGACTCGCATCTGGCGCTGCCGACGGTCGACGTACCCCCGGAGATCCTGCGCGAACGCGATCTGCCGCCGTTCGCCGCGGTGATCGCCGCGGGCGCCCGGGCCATCATGACCGCCCACATCCGCATTCCGGCCCTGACCCGCACCGACCCCGCCACCTTCAGCGCCGCCGTGCTGCGAGACCTGCTCCGCCGCGAATGCGGCTTCACCGGCGCGATCATCACCGACGCCTTGGAGATGGAGGGCGCCCGGGAGGCCGCCGGCGGGATCGGGCCGGCGGCGGTACGCGCGCTGGCCGCGGGAGCGGACCTGCTCTGCATCGGCGCCCGGGTCGACGCCGGCCTGGTCGAGCGGGTGGCGGCCGAGATCGTCACCGCCGTCGGCGACGGGCGCCTCGACCGCCGCCGGCTGGAGGACGCGGCGAGCCGCACGGCGGAGCTGGCCGCCTGGACCGCGCGGCGGGCGCCGACCCGCCAGCCCGAACTGTCGTCTGACGTGACGGCTTCCGATTCTCAATCGTCTTCCCAGTCGCCTTCCCAGTCGCCGGATTGTGCGGCGCTCGGCTATGTGGCGGCTCGGCGGGCGGTGCGGGTCGAGGGTTCGCTGGCCGATCTGGCCGATCCGCTCGTGGTGCAGTTCGTGGCCGGCCACTCGATCCCCGAGGGCCGGATGCTGTGGGGGCTGTCGCCCCACCTGACCAGCACGGAACAGGTCATCGTCGAGCCCTCGGACATCTCGCGCGAGCGGCTCACCGCCCAGGCCGGCTCGCGGCCCATCGTGGTGGTCGGGCGGCATCTCCACCGCACCGAGGAGACGCGAGCGCTGATCGAGTCGCTCGGCGCGCACCACGCCGTCACCGTGGTGGAGATGGGCTGGCCGTCTCGGTGGCGCCCGGCCGGAGTGCGGGCCTTCGTGACCACTTTCGGAGCCAGCCACGCCAACGGACGGGCGGCCGCGGAGGCTCTCGGTCTGGTGCGTTGAAGCCTGGCTCCAGGTGTGCCCCACATCTCCCTTGAACGCGTTCAACAGAAGTCGTAGGCTGAGGGCGACTTCAGTTGAACGCGTTCAAGAAGGGGTGCGGGCTGATGGATCACAAGATCTGGATGTATCTCGTCTACCTGGTGACCAGTGTCGGCCTGACGGTCTGGGTGGCGACGACCCTGTCCCGCAACGGCCTGGTCTTCCTCGAGGACGTCTTCGACGACAGCCGGCTCGCCAAAGCGGTCAACCACCTCCTCGTCATGGGCTTCTACCTGCTCAACCTCGGCTACGTGGCGGTGGCCATGCGATCCGACTCGCGGGTGCCGGACCCCGCCCGGGCGCTGGAGACGCTTTCGGCCAAGATCGGGTTTGTGCTGCTGGTGTTGGGCGTGCTGCACGTGCTCAACGTGTTCTTCCTTGGGCGGTATCGGCGCGGCCGGCTTCGGCAGCAGCAGGCACTGCCGCCGTTGCCGCCGGCTGGGCGGATGCCGATGTTCCCGCCGGGAATCGGACCCGTGGGGCCTGCCGGCGGTGGTCACCCGGGCGCTGCCGGCTATGCGGGGGTTGGTGGGCATGCGGGGATTGGTGGGCACCCGGGCGCTGCTGGCCACCCGGGCGGCGCTGGGCCGGGCGGCGCTGGGCCGGGCGGCGCTGGGCCGGGCGGCGCTGGGCCGGGCGGCGCTGGGCCGGGCGGCGCTGGGCACCCGACCGAGGCGGGGCCGCACACCCCTGGGCATCACGGCGCTGGGCATCACGGTGCCGGAGGGGCGGGTGCCGCTGGGCAGGGCGGTCCTGCGTCCGACAGTCCTACCTCAGGCGATTCTGCGCCGGGAGGAGGCGCGCCCGGGAGCGGCGCGTCAGGCGGCGGCGTGCCCTGGGGCGGCGCGTCGGGAGGAGGCGCGCCCGGGGGCGGCGCGTCAGGGGCCGGCGCGTCGGGGGGCGGCGCGCCGGGTGGGCCGAGGACGGGCGGGTGGCCGGATTGGCCGGGGCAGGGCATGCAGGGGCCCGTTCCGCCGCCCGCGCTGTCATGAACGGGGATGTCGATCCGACCGGGTTCGGGGCCGGCCGGGTCGGTTGTCTCACCGTGCTCTATGACGAGGGCTGCCCCATCTGCCGGACCGCCCATCGGTGGCTCGAGAGCCGGGCTCAGCTCGTACCCCTGCGGTTTGTGCCGGCTGGATCCGCGACGGCCCGGCAGCGCTTTCCCGGGTTGGACCATTCCGCGACCTTGCGGGATCTGACGGTCATCGCCGACAACGGCCTGGTGTACGTCTCGGACGGCGCGTGGTTGGCCTGCCTCTGGGCGCTGGTGGACTACCGGGGCGTCGCGGACCGGCTGAGCACACCGTCGCTGCTGCCAGCGGCGCGACGCTTCATCGCGGCCGCGTCGGCCGTTCGGGAGTCGATGCGGGCGGGCGACTACGGTGACGTGTGTGACGACAGCTGCCGCTGATTCCGCCGGGGACGAACCGAACACCGGCGCCGCGCGCGCCGCGTCGGGGTCGGGTCGCCGGGCCAACGCCGCTGCCACGGATCCCGAGCGTTCGGCCGGATCTTCCGTCCCAGGAACAGACCGCCTGGCCGGATCCCCCGCAACTGCCGGGCCGAACGCGGACACCGGGCACAACGGCGGCCCGAGCCAGGACGCCGGAGCAAGCGCCGGCTCGAACGCAGACGCCGGACCAAACGGCCGCGCCGGTGCCGACGTCGATGGGGATGGCGGCGGCGGGGAGGAGCGGCCGCGTCGGGCGCGGGGAGAGCAGACCCGGCAGCTCATTCTCGAGACGGCGCTGCGCCTGTTCCGGGAGCGGGGCTACACCGAGACCACCATGCGGGCCATCGCCAAGGAGGCCGGGGTCGCGGTCGGGAACGCGTACTACTACTTCGATTCCAAGGAACACCTGATTCAGGGGTTCTACGACCACAATCAGGCCGCGCACCGCGCCGCCGTCGGGCCCGTGCTGGCGCGGGAGAAGGACTTCGCGGCGCGGTTGCGGGGGGTGTTGCATGCCGGGGTCGATGTCAACGATCCCTACCACTCGTTCGCGGCGACGTTCTTCAAGACGGCTGCCGAGCCGTCGTCGCCGCTGAGTCCGTTTTCGCGGGAGTCGTCGCCCGCGCGGGAGGCCGCCATCGCGATCTTCCGGGACGTGGTCGAGGGCTCGACGGCCAAGCTCGATCCGGAGCTTCGCAAGGATCTGCCCGAGCTGCTGTGGCTCGGCTGGATGGGCGTGGTGCTCTTCTGGGTGTACGACCGTTCGCCCGACCGTCGGCGCACCCGCCGGCTGATCGACGGTGTCGTGCCGCTCATCGACCGGCTCGTCTCGCTGTCCCGGCTTCGGGTGCTGCGGCCGGCGTTGCGGCAGGTCCTGGGCCTGATCGACACGATCCGCGACGACGACTGATCACCCTCCGCACTTCGCCGGATTATTACGCGGAGTAATGACCGAGTGATCAGTGGGACTGCGGGGATCTTGTGTGGCGCGGCGAGTCGGATCTGTCGCCCTAGAAAGCCGACCGAACGGCTAATTTGCGTACGCTGCGCTTCCGTAGGTGGGCGATCATCACATAGCGTCATGTCCGCAGGTGGATCTGGGGAAGCCGCCGCGGACCTTCAGGCTTCGGGACCAGTCCGAAGGGATTCCGCGGTGGTTCAGATAGTGAGCCGGGCGCCCCGTTGGTTTCGGGAGCAACCGACGGGAACAAGCGCCCGGCTCACACTGCCTGGATCGGGCCGACGGAAGCCGGCCCCGACGGGCGGAAGCCTGGCCCGCCGCACGCGAAAGCCGGCCCGCGGCAAGTGGATCAGCGCGCCGCCGGCTTGAAGCGGCGCAGCCGCAGGCTGTTCATCACCACGAAGATCGAGCTCAGCGCCATCGTCGCACCCGCGATCATCGGGTTGAGCAGGCCCATCGCCGCGAGCGGCAGCGCCGCCACGTTGTAGGCGAAGGCCCAGAACAGATTGCCGCGGATGATCCGCGCCGTTCGCCGGGCGAGGCGCACCGCGTCGACGGCGGCCGTCAGGTCGTCGCGCATCAGGGTGAGGTCCGATGCCTCGATCGCCACGTCGGTGCCCGCGCCCATCGCCACGCCGAGGTCCGCCTGGGCGAGGGCCGCAGCGTCGTTGACGCCGTCGCCCACCATCGCCACCGAGCGGCCTTCCGCCTGGAGCCGCTTGATGACGTCGACCTTTTCCGCGGGGAGGACGCCGGCGACGACCCGGGTCACGCCGACCTCGGCGGCGACCCGCTCCGCCACCGCGGGGGCGTCGCCGGTGACGATGACGGGGTCGAGGCCCAGTTCGCGCAGGCTCGCGATGGCGGCGGCGCTCGTCGGGCGTACCGGATCGGTCAGGGCCAGGCGTCCGCGCAGCGTGCCGCCGACGCGGACCTCGACCCAGGTCCGGGCGTCCCGGGCCGCTTCCGGAGCGGCCTCGCCGCGGGTGATCTCGACCTCGGCGCCGTCGACCACGCCCCGGACGCCGACGCCAGCCGTGGCCTGGAAGTCCCTGACCGTTGGCAGCGGGCCGTGCTCGGCGGCCGCCCTGGCGATGGCGCGTCCCAACGGGTGTTCCGACGCCGCCTCGACCGCGCCGGCCAGCCGCAGCAACTCCGCGGCGTCGTTGCCGGGTTCCGGGACCACCTCGGTCACCGTCATCGCGCCGGTCGTCACCGTGCCGGTCTTGTCCAGCACGATCGTGTCCACCCGGCGGGTCGACTCGAGCGCCTCCACGCCGCGGATGAGGATGCCGAGTTGGGCGCCGCGGCCGGTGCCGACCAGCAGGGCCGTCGGCGTGGCCAGGCCGAGGGCGCAAGGGCAGGCGATGATGAGTACGGCCACAGCGGCCGTGAACGCGGCCGTCGTCCCCCGCCCGGTGCCGAGCCAGTAGCCCAGCGTCGACGCCGCCAGGGCGATGACCACGGGCACGAAGACACCTGAGATCCGGTCGGCGAGGCGCTGCACGGCGGCCTTGCCGTCCTGCGCCCGCTCGACGAGGCGGGCCATCTGCGCGAGCTGGGTGTCGGCGCCGACGCGGGTCGCGCGGACGATGAGTCGGCCGCCGGCGTTGACCGTACCCCCGGTCACCGGGTCTCCGGCGGTCACCTCCACCGGGACCGACTCGCCGGTGATCAGGCTCTGGTCGAGGGCGGAGGCCCCGTCGACCACCTCACCGTCGGCGGCGACCTTCTCCCCCGGGCGCACTTGGAAGAGGTCGCCCACCACGAGCTGGTCAACGGGGATCTCGCGCCCGTCCGGCAGGGTGACCGAGCGTGCGCCGAGCTCGAGCAGTGAGCGCAGCGCGTCGCCCGCGCGTCGCTTGGCGCGGGCCTCGGCATAGCGGCCGGCCAGCAGAAACGTGGTGACGCCGGCGGCCGCCTCAAGGTAGATCGCGTCACCGGTGCCGCCGGCCTTCAGTTCGAAGGGATGGGTCATCCCGGGCATGCCGGCGTCGCCGAGGAACAGTGCCCACAGCGACCAGAGGAAGGCCGCGAGCGTGCCGAGCGAGACGAGGGTGTCCATGCTGGCGGCGCCGTGGCGCAGGTTGACCGCGGCGGAGCGGTGGAACGGCAGGCCACCGTAGACGACGACGGGGGCGGCGAGGGTGAGCGACAGCCATTGCCAGTAGTCGAACTGCCACGCGGGCACCATGGCGAGGACCACGACGGGAACCGTCAGCACGGCGGAGACGATCAATCGGGTACGCAGCGGATCGGCGACGGGGGTGTCGGGCGCCTCGGGCGTTTCCTCGGCTCGCGGCTCGGCGGCGGTGTAGCCGGTCTTCTCGACCACGGCGATGAGGTCGGCGGCGGTGAGGCCGACCGGGACGGTGGCGCGGGCCTTCTCCGTCGCGTAGTTGACCGTGGCGGTGACGCCCTCGAGCCGGTTGAGCTTCTTCTCGATGCGGTTGGCGCAGGCGGCGCAGGTCATGCCGCCGATCTCGAGCTCGATCTGCCGGGTCATGACCCGAGCATATACCCCCTGGGGGTACGCGACGATTAGGGTGACGCGTCATGCAGACTGGAGCGTCGGCGGACTGGCCGGTTCGGCGGTCGCGGCGCTGGCGGCCCGCGACGGGCTGGACGGCCGTACCCATTTCCTGCTCACGGCGGTCGTGCTGGCCGCGATCGCCCTCGTCGCGTCCGCCTGGCTGCTGCCTCACCGCCCCGCCCCCGGGGTCGGCGCGCCACCCGCGTTCGCCCTGCCGTCACGAGCGGTGCTCCCGATCGGCCTGGTCGCGCTCTGCGCGGTGTTCGCCGAGGGCGCCGGCCTCGACTGGGCCGCGGTCTACGTCCGCGACGTGTTGGGCGGCACGGCGAGCACCGCGGCGCTGACGGTGTCGGTGTTCTCGATCAGTATGGCGATCGCCCGGTTCGCGGGCGACAGGGTGATCGAACGCCTCGGCCCGGTGACGACGGTCCGGCTCGCCGGCCTCTGCGCGAGCGCCGGCGCCGTGACCGTGGTGCTCGGGGACCGGGTGGCGCTGGGCGTCCTGGGCTTCGGCCTGCTGGGTGTCGGCATCGCCGTCGTGGTGCCGCTGGTCTTCGCCAAGGCCGGGCGCATCGACGACCATCCGGGGCGCAACCTGGCGGGGGTGGCGGGGATCGCGTACGGAAGCGGCCTGGTCGCGCCGGGCATCATCGGCGGGATCGCCCACCTGTCGTCGCTGACGGCGTCGTTCGTCCTGGTGGCCGCGCTCACCGTGACAATGGGCCTGGGCGCCCGGGTGCTGCGGCCGGCGGCGACTCCGTCCAGGTGAGCCGTCCGCCGGCGGGTGCCTCTCCGAGCGGCAGATCGTTGCGCTTCGGCAGCCGGTCGAGCCGACGCGAGCGGCCCGCGCGAGCCGGTCCGCCTCCTCGGCGAGCACGGCATGGCCGTCCTCGGTAAGGCGGCAGTAGCGACGGGCCCGGCCGTTGACGGCCTCCTCGCCGAGCAGCCTGTCGATCACCGAGTACCGCGAGCCGGCGGCGGGTTTTACTAACCCCTCATTGACCCCCGGTGGGGTCTAACCACGCCGCGGTGGGGCACGCACCGACGCGGCGACGCCTACATTTGTCCGTGGAGTGCCGGATTCGCGGGCCGGCGCCGAGGAGGGGGCTCGATGCGGGCGACGGCTATCGACAGAACGGTGGCGCAGGCGGAGGACGAGGGGATCGGCGACCCGATTCTCGTGCTGCACGGCGGCATGGGCGACAGCACGGCATGGTCCCGGGTCACCGACCGGCTGCGCGACCGCTTCCGGACCGTACGGCTGCACCGCCGTCAGTACCGGTCGGACCTGCCGCGCCCGGTCAGCATGGCGGACGAGGTGGAACACGTCGCGGCGATCGCCGGGGAGCTGGAGCGCCCCGTCCTCGTCGGGCACTCGTCGGGGGCGGTCCTGGCCCTGGAAGCGATGGTCGCGGACCCGGGGTGCTACGCGGGCGCCGTCCTCTACGAGCCCCCGGTGGTGATCGACGCTCCGCTGGGCGGGAAGCGCCTGGTTCCGGCCCGGGCGGCCCTGGCGGAGGGAAGGCCGGGCAGAGCGCTCACGATCTTCCTGCGCGACGTGGTCCAGCTGCCGCCGGCGGCGGCCATCGCGGGAGGCGTCGTCGGCGGCCACGGCCACCTTCGCGACCGGATCGTCCAGCAACTGGACGACAGCGACGCGATCGACGAACTGGGGAACCGGCTGGGCGAGTACGCCACGCTGAAGCTGCCGATGCTGCTGATCGGCGGGGACAGGTCACCCCGGCACCTGGGGGAACGGCTGGACGCGCTGGAGCGGGTGCTGCCTCAGTCCCGGCGGTTGCTGATGCACGGCCAGGGGCACAACGCCGAGCGCCAGGCGCCCGACCGCCTGGCCACCGCGATCGCCTCCTTCATGGACGGCCTGGAGCCGGACGCCGAAAGGGCCGACAGGCAAGCCGGCTCCTGACGGCGAGAGACCGGCCAGGCCGGCACGGCGAGACCGGCCAGGCCGGCACGGTGAGACCGGCCAGGCCGGCACGGTGAGACCGGCGCGGAGAGAGACCGGGCACCCCGGCGCCGGGGCGCCGGGGTGTTGTCGGGTCGGGTCAGCCCGCGGCCGACGTCTTGACCAGCGTGCGGATCTGGCGGAGCAGCACCGACAGCGCCGCGAGGTCGGCCGGGGACTCGTCCACGTTGCCCATCGCGTTGCCGGCCCGGGCGATCGACGCGGCGTTGACCTGTTCCCACTCCGAGACCCGGTCCTCGGCCTGTGCGTCGGCCGGCGTCGACTGCAGGACCTCCGCGGTCAGGCCGGCGAGCGCCGCGTACAGGTCGTAGCGCAGCGCCATGCGGGCGAGGGTCTGCCAGCGGTCGCCCCGGGGCAGCCGGGAGATGTGCGACAGCAGGCGGTCGATCTGGAAGCGCTCCGATAGGACGAAGTAGACGTCGGCCACCTCGGTCGCGTCCCGGCCCGTCGACTTGGCGGTCTCCAGGATGTCCAGCATGCCGAAGCCGTAGACGACCCGGGCCACCGAGCGGGCGAGATCCTCGGGGATGCCCTTGCTCTCGAGCGCCTCGACGTGCGCCTCGATCGAGCGGCGTTCGCCGCCCACGACGACCTCGGGCAGCTGCGGCAGCAGGGCGGCGATGTCGGGACGCAGGCGCTCGATCTCCGCGGGCACGTCGATCGGCGAGCGGCGGTTGCTGACCAGCCAGCGGACCGCGCGGTCGAGCAGGCGCCGGGTCTCCAGGTAGACCGCGGTCTGCGCGGAGGTCGGCACCTCGTTGTCGAGCCGTTCCGCGGCGTCCCACAGCTCCTGCATGCCGTACACGTCGCGGACCACCACGTACGCCCGGATGACGTCCGCCGCCGACGCGCCGCTCTCCTCCATCGCGCGGAAGACGAAGGACGTGCCGCCGCGGTTGACCACCTCGTTGACCAGGGCGGTCGAGATGATCTCGCGGCGCAGCCGGTGGCCGGCCATGCGGGCGGCGAACCGCTCGCGCAGCGGGGTCGGGAAGTAGCGGGCGAGCACCCCGGTGGTCCACTCCTCGTCGACGATGGCGTCGGCGAGGACCTGACGTTCGAGCAGGATTTTCACGTACGCGAGGAGCACCGCGAACTCGGGCGGCGTCAACCCCTCGCCGTTCTCGTGCCGGACGCCGAGCTCCTTGTCGGTGGGCAGCGCCTCGAGCTCACGGTTGAGCTGGCCGGCCTGTTCCATGGCGGTCAGCATCCGGCGGTGCACGGGCAGCAGCGAGTGTGCCTGCTGCCGCGCGTTGCCCAGCGCCGTGGCCTGCTCGTAGTTGTCGCGCAGGACCAGCATCGCGACCTCGTCGGTCATCACCGCCAGCAGCTCGTCGCGTTCCGGGAGGGTCAGTTCGCCGTCGGTCACCGCCCCGCCGAGCAGAATCTTGATGTTGACCTCGTGGTCGGAGCAGTCCACGCCGGCGGTGTTGTCGATGAAGTCCGTGAAGATGCGGCCGCCGCCACCGTTGCCCGCGTCGTCGCGGGGGCCGCCGCCGCGGGCGTACTCGATGCGGCCGCGCTGGGTGAGGCCCAGGTTGCCGCCCTCGCCGACCACCTTGGCCCGCACGTCGCGGCCGTTGATCCGGATGGCGTCGTTGGCCTTGTCGCCGACGTCGGCGTGGGTCTCCGACGTCGCCTTGACGTAGGTGCCGATGCCGCCGTTCCACAACAGGTCGACCGGCGCGGCGAGGATGGCGCGCATCAGCTCGGCCGGGCTGACCGCCGCGGCGTCGCCCAGGTCGAGCGCCTCGCGGATCTGCGGAGACACCGGGATGGACTTCGCCGTCCGCGGATAGACGCCGCCGCCCTGGCTGATCAACGACGCGTCGTAGTCGGCCCAGGAGGAGCGGGGCAGGTCGAAGAGGCGCCGCCGCTCGGCGAAGGACGTGGCCGCCTCCGGCGTCGGGTCGAGGAAGATGTGCCGGTGGTCGAACGCCGCCACGAGCCGGATGTGCTCGCTGAGCAGCATTCCGTTGCCGAACACGTCGCCGGACATGTCGCCGACGCCGACCACGGTGAAGTCCTGCGTCTGGGTGTCGGTGCCGAGGTCGCGGAAGTGCTTCTTGACCGATTCCCACGCGCCCCGCGCGGTGATGCCCATCTTCTTGTGGTCGTAGCCCGCCGACCCGCCGGAGGCGAAGGCGTCACCCAGCCAGAAGTCCTTGCTGACCGAGATCTCGTTCGCGATGTCGGAGAAGGTCGCGGTGCCCTTGTCGGCCGCCACCACCAGGTAGGGATCGTCGGGGTCGTGCCGCACGACGTCACGCGGCGGGATGATCTTGCCGCTGAGGATGTTGTCGGTCACGTCGAGCAGCGCGGTGATGAAGAGCCGGTAGCACGCGACCGCCTCGTCGCGGTCGCCCGGCTTCTGCTTCAGCACGAAGCCGCCCTTGGCGCCCACCGGCACGATCACCGCATTCTTGACCATCTGCGCCTTGACCAGGCCGAGGATCTCGGTGCGGAAGTCCTCACGCCGGTCGGACCAGCGCAGACCGCCGCGCGCCACCGCGCCGAAGCGCAGGTGCACGCCCTCGAACCGTGGCGAGTAGACGAAGATCTCGAACTTCGGCCGGGGCTGCGGCAGATCCGGGATCGCCTGCGGGTCCAGCTTGAACGCGACGTAGGACTTGGGTCGCGCGTCGCTGCCGCGCTGGAAGAAGCTGGTGCGCAGGGTCGCCTGGATCAGCGTCAGGTACGACCGGAGGATCCGGTCCTGGTCGAGGCTGTCCACGTCGTCGAGCAGTCCGGTGATCTGCTCGACCAACTCGTCCGAGCGGCGGGAGCGCTCCTCCTCGCCCATCTCGAGGTTCGGCGCGAAGCGCACCTCGAACAGCCGCACGAGCAGCCGGGCGATCTCCGGATAGGCGATGAAGGTGGACTCCACATAGCGCTGGGAGAAGACCGCGCCGGTCTGCCGCTGATACTTCGCGTACGCCCGGAGCACCACGACCTGCCGCCAGGTCAGGCCGGCGCGCAGCACCAGTTCGTTGAAGCCGTCCACCTCGGCCTCGTTCTGCCAGGCGGCGGCGAACGCGTTCTCGACCTGCGGACGCACCTCGGACAGCTCGCGGTGCGACGCCGGCGGGAGCAGACCGAAGTCGTAGAGGTAGACGGTGTCGTCGGTGCGACGCACTTCGTACGGCCGCTCGTCGACCACCTTGACGCCGAGCGAGTGCAGCACCGGCAGGACGGCGGAGAGCATCATCGGCTCGCCGTACCGGAAGACCTTGAACCGCACGTCGTGGTCGTCGGGCTCGGAGTCGCCGTCCCGGGTGAGCCGCCGCTTGCGGTACAGGTGCATCTCGAGCTGGCCGGACTCCTCCAGCAGCTCCAGCTTGGCGATGTCCTGCACCGCCTCGTGCGGCGTGTGGCCGTTCTTGTAGCTGTCGGGGAACGCGGCCGCGTAGCGCTGGAACAGCCCCTTGGCCGGCTCCTCGCCGAGCTTGCGCTCGAGCACCAGGGAGAAGTCGTCGTCCCACATGCGGGTGGCGTCGGCGAGCTTCTCGGCCAGCGTGTTGGGGTCCACGACGCCCGGCGGGTCGGCCGGGTCGGTGCGCACGATGAAGTGCACGCGGGCGAGCATCCGCTCGGTGACCCGGGTCGTGTAGTCGACACCGACGCCGTTGAGCTCGCGCAGCAGGATCTCCTGCATCGCCTGCCTGTTTCCGGTGGTGAACCGGTCGCGGGGCAGGTAGATCAGGCAGGAGATGAAGCGGCCGTACCCGTCGCGGCGCAGGAAGAGCCGCAGCTGCCGGCGGCCCGCCATGCGCAGCACGCCGACGACGGCCTCGTAGAGGTCGTCGGTCTTGATCTGGAAGAGCTCGTCCCGCGGATAGGTCTCGAGGATCTGCAACAGGTCCTTGCCGGAGTGCCCGCGCGGTGACAGGCCGGAGCGGTCGAGCACCTCCATGACCTTGCGGCGCACCACCGGCAGCTCGCGAACGCTCGTGCGATAGGCGGAGCTGGAGAACAGGCCGAGGAACCGGCGCTCGCCACAGACCTCGCCGTGGTCGTTGAAGACCTTGACGCCGATGTAGTCGAGGTAGGCCGAGCGGTGCACGGTGGCCCGGGAGTTGGCCTTCGTGATCACCAGCAGTCGCTTCTCGAGCGCGCGCTGGTGCGCCTCGGGCGCCATCGACGACAGCTTGCGTGGCGTGCTCTGGTCGCCGCGCAGGATGCCGAGACCGCTGCCCGGCACGGACGTCAACTCGTCGCCGTCGTTGCCGCCGAGCTGGTATTCGCGGTAGCCGAGGAACGTGAAGTGGTCGTGGGCGAGCCACTTGAGCAGCTCGATCGAGTCGGTGACGTCCTTGTCCGGCACCGGCAGCTTGTGCTCCGAACCGCGCGCGGCGGCCAGCTCGTCGGCGATGACGAGGGCGCGCTGACGCATCCGGGGCCAGTCCTCGACCGCGTCACGGACGTCGGTGAGGATCCGCCGCACCTCGTTGTGCAGCTGCTCGCGCGCCTCCACGGTGCGCACGGGGTCGATCTCCACCCGGATCCAGCTCTCGACCAGGTCGCCGTCGATCGCGTCGTCGGGCTCGACGTCCGCCTCGGCCTGCGTCAGCGCCCCGAGCGGCTCCCGGCGCACCACGATCAGCGGGTGCACGAGCAGGTGCACCTGGAGCTGGTGTGCGGTGAGCAGCGCGGTCACCGAGTCGACCAGGAAGGGCATGTCGTCGGTGACGATCGAGATGACCGTGTGCGGCTGGCCCTCGCAGGGGGCGCTGATGTCGAGCTTCAGCTCGCCCGGCAGCCGGGTGGCGGCGAGCTCGCGGTGCCGGCAGGCGGCCGCGAACATCTCCTCGGCGGTGTAACCGACCAGCTCCTCGTCCGGGGCGAACCGCCAGAAGCGGCCGACCAGGGCGGCGGTGGCGTGGTCCTCACCCGCGAGGGCCACGGCCTGAGTGACCAGGCGCTCGGCGTTCGGCAGCGGCTCGTCGAGCTCGTCGTCGGACGTGCCCAACCGGCCCGTGAGGGCCAGGCCGGGGCCCGGACCGAAGTCGAGCTCGGGATCGGATTCGGTGGCTGCCTCGTCGGAGACTGGCATGGCGGACGGCTCCCCTCACCCACGACATTGTGGGTTCGACGTGTCGACAACAGCCTAGAGCCTGGCTCCGACGGCCCGGGCGCACCCGGGGTCCCCCAGGCACGATCCGACAACGAATTCATACATCTCACGCAGGCCGGCTCATCGGAACGGCCAACGAGCGGCTACCGTTCCGTACGTTTCCCGACGTTGTTACCCGAGGAGGGGCGCATCATGCACCCGAGCGGACGCGCTCGCCGAGTTCTCGCGGCACTGGGGTGCCTGGCGCTGGCCACCTCCGGCGTGGCCGCGTGCTCGGCCTCCGACGGGCCCGGCACGACGCTCGACGCGTTCCTCGACGGCTGGCGCGGGGGCGACCTCAGCAAGGTCGGCTTCGTCACGGCGGCCGGCGGCCGAATCTCCTCCAACGACACGTACACCCAGCTCCGGGGCCTCACCGGCGACCTGGCCAAGTCGACCCTGCTGCTGTCGAGGCAGGGCGAGCTCCAGGAGACCGGGGACATCGCCTCGGCCCCGGTCAAGCTCGACTGGACGCTGCCGGGCGGCGCGGCGTGGTCCTACCAGAGCACCGTACGGCTGACGAAGGCCGGCTCCGACGGCTGGCGGGTGGTGTGGGAGCCGGCGATCGTGCACAGCGAGTTGACCGACGGTGACCGTCTCGAGCTGCGCCGCAAGGTGGCCGACCGGGCCGACATCCTCGGCGCCGACGGCAAGCCGATCGTGACGCAGCGCCCGGTCACCGTCATCGGGGTCAGCCCCGAGCGGATCACCAAGCGCGACGAGCTGCTGAAGGACCTGGCCGCGGAGCTGAAGAAGGTCAACGTCACCCTCGACCTGAAGGACCTGGAGACGCGCATCGAGGGCTCCAAGCCGGACGCCTTCGTCGATGTGATCACCCTGCGGCAGCCCGACTTCGACAAGGTCCGCACCCGGATCCTCGCCCTCGAGGGCACGCTCAGCCGCGAGGACGTGCGGGAGCTCGCCCCCAGCCGGCAGTTCGCCCGCGCCTCGATCGGCACGGTCGAGGCGGCCACCCGCGAGGATCTCGACGCCAACCCGGACACGCTCGCCCAGGGCGACCAGGTCGGGCACGGCGGGCTCCAGCAGCGCTATGACACCCAACTGCGCGGCACGCCGGGCCAGTCCGTGGTGATCGCCCGCCAGACCCCGGACAACCAGGTCGAGGACTCGCAGATCTACAGCATCGAGCCGGTCGCGGGCACCCCGGTCAAGACCTCGCTCGACGTCCGCACGCAGAACGCCGCCGACAAGGCCGTCGCCTCGGTGAAGCAGCCCAGCGCGCTGGTGGTGATCAGGATCAGCGACGCGTCGGTGGTGGCCGTGGCCAACGGCCCCGACGGCGGCGGCGCCGACACCGCCCTGACGGGCCAGGTCCCGGCCGGATCGACCTTCAAGATGGTTTCCGCGCTGGGGCTGCTGGACGCCAAGGCGGTCACCCTCGACGGCCGCGTCGACTGCCCGAAGACCAAGACGGTGGACGGTCGCAAGTTCAAGAACTCCCACGACATGGAACTGGGCTCGGTGCCGTTCCGCACGGACTTCGCCAAGTCGTGCAACACCGCGTTCGTCAACCTCGCCCCCAAGCTCGGCGCCGACGGGCTCAAGGGCGCGGCGGCGAAGCTCGGCCTCGGCGCCAAGTGGGACCTGGGAGCCGACTCGTTCACCGGCAAGATCTCCCCGGCGGACACCCCGACCGAGCTGGCGGCCGCGTCGTTCGGCCAGGGCGCGACCGCGGTGAGCCCGCTCGCGATGGCGGGCGCGACGGCCGCGGTCGCCCGCGGTCGGTTCATCCAGCCGAAACTCGTGCTGGAGCCGGCGCCGCCGAACGCACTGCCGGACGGGCCTCCGCTCGCGGAGTCATCGGTGACGCCGCTGCGGACGATGATGCGCGAGGTGGTCACCGCCGGCACCGGAGAAGCGCTGCGGGACGTGCCGGGAGACCCGGTTTACGGCAAGACGGGTACGGCGGAGTTCGCGAACGGCTCGGCGGAGACGCACGCGTGGTTCATCGGCTGGCAGGGAGACCTGGCGTTCGCGGTGATGGTGCAGAAGGGCGGCGCCGGCGCGGAAGCGGCGGTCCCGGTCGCCGAGCGCTTCCTGAAGGCCGTCAAGTGATGTCGGCGCGGGTCTCGGGTCCGAGCTCGAACGCGGGGCGCTGAACCGGCAGCGAGAACTCCTCGGTCGGCCGGGGGCGCAGCATGCCGGGCATCGTGGCGGGCAGCGGCCGCGAGTCGAGCAGGGGCGCGGCGCCGAGCGGCCGGAGCGGCGGTTCGGCGGGCTCGTCCTCCACCAGCTCCGCGTCCACCGGCTCGTCTGCCGCCGTGCCCTGAAGAGCGGAGCCGTTCGCGTGCTCGGCGGCAACGCCGTCATCCTCGGTCAGCGTCGGATCCGCCTCGCCCTCCACCTCGTCGACGGCGTCCGCGTCCGGAGAGACGTCCGCGATCGCGGCATCGAGGGCGGCTTCGGAATGCGCGTCGGCGTCGACATCCGTTTCAGCGTCGATTTCAGCGACGACGGACGACGGTAGGGCCGCGTCTGTCTCAGCTACAGGTGCCAAATCTGCCGCAGGCGGGGCGAGCAGGCCCGGCGCCCCCGGCGCCAGCAGGTCGGCGCGGGCGGCGATCAGGTCCGGTCGGGCGTCCACCGTGTGCGCCGACTTCAGCCCCGCCACGATCGCCTCGGTGATCTCCTCCGCGTAGGAGCCGTCGGGGTCGTAGTCGGGGTCGAAGACCGTGATCTCCACGCCCAGGCAGTGCGGCGACTCGACGAGGCCGGCCAGCAGCAGCTCCAGCTCCGGAAACGCGATGCCGCCCGGCTCCGGCGCGTCCACCGCCGGCATGACCGCCGGGTCGAGCACGTCCACGTCGAGATGCACCCAGTAACCCGCGCAGTCCACGAGCTGATCCCGGGCCCACTGCGCGCTGCGGGCCGCGCCCTCCACGCGCAGGGTCGGCACGGGACGGGTCACGATGCCGGCCGCCTGCAGGTCGAGGCGGTATTCGTCCTGGGCGCGGATGCCCATCACCACCACGTCGATGTCGCGGTAGTAGGGCCGCCGTCCCTCGATCGCCGCCAGGTCGGACTGGCCCCGGCCGGTGACCAGGGCGAGGTCCTCGCCGGCGGCCGCGCCGACGTAGGAGGCGTTGCCGGGGTGGCGGAAGTCCGAGTGGCCGTCGACGAAGACCAGGCCGATGCGGCCGCCCACGGCCTCGCCGAGGCGGTGCATGGCGAGAGCCGAGCCGAGGACGATCGAGCAGTCGCCGCCGAGCACGACCGGGAACTCGCCCTCGTCGATGATCTCGCCGATGCGGTCGGCGAGGCGCCGGGAGTAGCGGGCGATCTCCGGGGCATGGCAGACGCCGTCGCCCGGTCGCCATTCGCCGGGGTCGTAGCGCGGCGGCGTCAGGCAGCCGGCGTCGCGGGCGTGGAGGCGGCGCAGCAGGCCTTGGTCGCGCAGGGCTCCAGGCGCCTTGGCGCAGCCCGGCACCGACGTCGCGGTCGGCGGGCGCAGACCGAGATTGGACGGTGCGTCGAGCACGGCTATGCGGCGCATGGAGCCCCTCCGACCTACCTAGAAGAGCGCGCGGGCGAGCGCGCGACGGGCGCCCGCGACGGCCGGGTCGTCCGGCCCGGCGACGGCGAAGAGCGACAGCAGATGCTTGCGTACGGCGTCACGGTCGTCGCCCGTGGAGCGCTTGACGGCGGCGACGAGCCGCTCGTAGGCCTCGGGCGCCTGTCCGCTGAGGACCTCGATGTCGGCGGCGAGCCGCTGGGCGTCGAGGTCGTCGGGATCCGCCGCGGCCCGGGCCATCACGCTCGCCGCGTCGGCACCGGAAACGCGGCGGTAGAGCTCGACCTGGGCCAGCCCGGACTCGGCCGCGTGGTCCTGCGGCGACTCGGCGAGGATCTTCTTGTACGCCGCCTCGGCCGCGTCTAGGTCGCCGCTCATCAGGGCGTCGTCGGCCGCGTCCATCCGCGGGTCCTCCAGCGGCGCGACCTCGACCCCGCCGGCCTTGAGCACCGCGTCGACGTAGCGGCGGATCTCCACCTCGGGCAGTACGCCGGTGAAGCCCTCGACGAGCTGCCCGCCGACCAGCGCGACCACCATCGGGATGCCCTGCACGCGCAGCGCCTGGGCGAGCCGCGGGTTGGCGTCCACGTCGACCTTGCCGAGCACCCAGCTGCCGCCGCCCTCGGCGGCGAGCTTCTCCAGGACCGGTGAGAGCTGCTTGCACGGCTCGCACCAGTCGGCCCAGAAGTCGAGGATGACCGGGGTCGTCATCGACAGCTGGAGCACGGTCGTCTGGAAATTCGCTTCGGTCACGTCGATCACCGCGGCGCTCGCGGCGCCGGGGCTGGCGGGCGCCGGCGGCGCGGTGTGTCCGGCCGGCCCGGCGGGTGCCGCACCGGCACCGGGGCCGGCGGGACCGGAGGGCGCGGGCTTGTTCGCAGGCCGCAGCGCGCCGAGGTCGACCGCGCCGCGGGTGAAGATCGACGGAGTGGTCCGTGGGTCGCTCATGGTTACCTAGTCTCGCACGCACCGCCCGCCGTCCGCCGCGCCGCCGGGCAGGCGATATCGGACGTCACACCGCCCTGCCTCGGGGCCTGTCGCCGGCCGTCAGCACCGGCGGGGCCGGCCCTAGAAGCGGGCCGGCTCCCGGTAGATACCCCACTCGTCCTTGAGCACGCCGCAGATCTCGCCCAGGGTCGCCTCGGCCCGGGCCGCGTCGAGCATCGCGGGGATCATGTTGTCGCCGGTGCGCGCGGTCTCGACCAGACGCGCCAACGCCTGCTGGACGCGTACGGGATCGCGATCGGTCTTGCGGGCGATCAGCTCGCGCCGCTGCACCACCTCGACCTCGTGCGAGACGCGCAGGATCTCGAGGTCCTTGGCGACCGTGCCGGTGTGCACGTTGACCCCGACGATCCGCTTGTCGTTCTTCTCCAGGGCCTGCTGGTAGACGAACGCCGCCTCGGCGATGTTGGCCGTGAACCAGCCGTCCTCGATGCCGCGCAGGATGCCCGAGGTCATCGAGCCGTCCTCGCCGAGGTCGCGGATGCGGGCGAAGATCTCCTCCGCCTCCGCCTCGATGCGGTCGGTGAGCGCCTCGACATACCAGGAGCCGCCCAGCGGATCGGCCACATTGGTCACGCCGGTCTCCTCCATCAGCACCTGCTGGGTCCGCAGGGCGATCTCGGCGGACTCGTCGGTCGGCAGCGCGAGGGTCTCGTCGAGGGCGTTGGTGTGCAGCGAGTTGGTGCCGCCCAGGACCGCGGCGAGCGCCTCGACGGCCGTACGCACGACGTTGTTGACGGGCTGCTGCGCGGTGAGCGAGACGCCCGCGGTCTGGGTGTGGAACTTCAGCCAGAGGGCCTTCTCGCTGGTGGCGCCGTATTCGTCGCGCAGATGGCGGGCCCAGATGCGGCGGGCGGCGCGGAACTTGGCGATCTCCTCGAAGAAGTCGACGTGTGCGTCGAAGAAGAAGCTCAGGCCGGGCGCGAACTGGTTGACGTCGAGGCCCCGGCTGAGCCCGAGCTCGACGTAGCCGAAGCCGTCGGCCAGCGTGTAGGCCAGCTCCTGCGCGGCGGTCGCCCCGGCCTCGCGGATGTGGTAGCCCGAGACCGACAGCGGCTTGTACTTGGGGATCTCACGCGCGCAGTACTCCATCAGGTCGCCGATGAGCCGCAGGTGCGGCTCGGGCGCGAAGAGCCATTCCTTCTGCGCGATGTATTCCTTGAAGATGTCGGTCTGCAGGGTGCCGTCGAGCTTGCTCAGGTCGGCGCCCTGCCGCTCGGCCGCGACGAGGTACATGCAGAAGACCGGGACGGCCGGCCCGGAGATCGTCATGCTGGTCGTGACGTCCTGCAGCTTGATGCCGTCGAAGAGCACGTCCATGTCGGCGGCCGAGTCGATGGCGACGCCGCAGTGGCCGACCTCGCCGAGCGACTCCGGTTCGTCGGAGTCGCGGCCCATCAGCGTCGGCATGTCGAACGCGACGCTCAGCCCGCCGCCGCCGGCGGCCAGGATCATCTTGTAGCGCTCGTTGGTCTGCTGGGCGTTGCCGAACCCCGCGAACTGCCGGATCGTCCAGGTCCGTCCGCGATATCCGGTCGGATAGAGACCCCGGGTGTACGGGAACTCGCCCGGCCAGCCGATCCGCTCGAAATCCTCGACGGTGTCCCCGGGCGCGGGTCCGTAGACCGGGTCGAGGCTCACCCCGGACAGCGTGGTGAAGTCGGCGTCCCGTTTGCGGGCGTCGTCGTAGCGCTTCTGCCAGCGCTCGCGACCGGCGGCGATGTCGGCTGCGTCCATGGCGCACATCGTATGCGCAAAGCTGAACGATCGCTAAGGCCTGGCGCCGCTGATCTTGGTACTCCCGCCCGGACGGCGCCTGATCTACCCTGCCGTACGTGAAGATCGTACGGATCGTGAGCATGCTGGCCGTCTTTTCCGGCGTGACACTGAACGCCTCCGGGCCACAGACCCTGACCGGCCTGCTCCCCTATTTCACCAACCAGAGCAACATCGCGTACGCCGTCTTCGCGGCCTGGACGGTGTTCCGGACCCGCGCCGTGCCGGCCGCGGTGAAGGGTGCCGTCACCCTCTACGTGACCATCACCGGGCTCGTCTACCACCTCGTGCTGGCGAACCCGGCCAGCGGCTTCGCGAACGCCCCGTACGACCGCACGCCCGCCGAGGCGGTCGGCAACCAGCTGCTGCACACGGTGGTTCCGCTGCTCGCGGTCCTGGACTGGCTGCTCTTCGACGAACGCGGACGCTTCAAGGTGCGCTACGCCGCCTACTGGCTGGCCTTCCCGCTGGGCTATCTGGTCTTCGCCCTGATCCGGGGGCTGATCAAGAACAAGTATCCGTACCCGTTCCTCGACGTGAACGACCTCGGCTACGGCGGCGTGGCGCTCAGCGCGGTGTTCTTCGCGGTCGCGTTCTGGCTGTTGGGCCTCGCGTTCGTCGGCATCGACCGGCTCACCGCCCGGCGGAAGGCCGCCGCGACCGACGAGCCGGCCACGACCGGTGTGGAGATTGTCGGCGAGCGACCCTGACGCCGCTTTTCCCTACGCGCGTTCGCTGTCGAGGAGCGCGCGGTGGCGGTTCTTGACCGCGTACATCGCCATGTCGGCCTCGTGCAGCAGGCTGTCGGGATCGTGCACGCCGTGCCGCCCGGTGGCCATGCCGATGCTGGCCCGCAGCTCCACGACGGCGTTGCCGATCCGGACCTCCCCGCTCAGCGCCCGCGCCAGGACGTCGGCCAGCTCGGCCCGCCGCTCGGCGCTCAGCCCGGCCATCAGTACGGCGAACTCGTCGCCGCCCAGCCGGGCGACCGTGTCGCCCTCGCGCGCACAGGCCTTCAGCCGCCGTCCCGCCTCGATCAGCAACTGGTCGCCGGTGGCGTGCCCGTGCGCGTCGTTGACCGGCTTGAAGTCGTCGAGGTCCACGAGGAAGACGGTCACCGGACCGGCGGCGAGGGCGTCGTGCAGGCGCCGCATGAACAGGCCGCGGTTGGCGAGCTTGGTCAACCCGTCGTAGAACGCGAGCTGGGTAAGCTGGGCGGCGAGTTCGTCGCGCTCGCGCAGCAGCTCCGCGATGTGCCGGAACGCGGCCACCTGCCGGCCGACGACCAGTGTCGTGGTCACCATGGCGCCGACCGCGACGACCCACGTCCGGGCGTCGAGCCCGTGGAGCGCGAGCACCAGGGCGGACAGTGACCAGACGGCGCCCATCGCGGCGTACGGCAACAGGCTGTAGGGGCGAATCGGTTCGTGCGCGGCGATCGGCTCGGCGGCGCGGACGCGGCGTTCCTGGACCCGTACGGCGGTCGCGAGCAGAGCGCTCGTCAGGATGTTCGCCGCGAACAGCCACGACTGGGTGGGCTGCTGCACGTACATCGAGAAGGGCAGCGCCTGCAGCAGCGCCTGCAGCGCCGCGGCGGTTCCGCCGAGAACGCCGACCGCCCGGGTGAAGGGCGACTGGCCGCCCAGGGCGACCTTGATGACCGCGAAGATCACGACAAGGAAGAGGCCGGGCTGGACCAGCAGCGACAACGAGGCCCGGGCCGCCCACGCGAAGTCGCGGGTCCCGGGCGGCAGCTCGGTGAGCCACAGTCCGAAGGTCAGCGCGGCCGCCATCACCGTGGCCACGTCGACGCGGAGGCGGAACCGTTCCGCCATGCTCATGACGCCGAGCGGATGGCGCAGCATCCCGACGACGACGATCCCCAGGGCGACGGCGATGGAGCCGACCTGGGCCCCGGTTCCCGCCGACGCCACCGGCGCCAGCGGGTTTCCGACGACCGTCACGAGCTGCACCACGCTGCCGGCCATCATGACACCGCCGGCGACCGCGAACAGGCGCCACATGCTCTGCCCCGCGCGCGCCCGCTCCGCCTCGGGACGACCGGCGCCCGGCGCCGGACCGGCGAACCGCGCGACGCGCCAGGACGACCGCACGAAACTGCTGTGGATGACGAGCAGAAGCAGCCAGAAGACCGTGACCTGGCCGGCGACCGGAGCGACTCCCGGCCAGAAGCCGACCACCGAGCCGAGCGTGAGGACGATCAGGCCCGTCAGCACCGGGTCGGCGCGCCACCGCGGCTGCGCTTCCCAATGTCGGCCCATCGTTACCCTCTTCCGGTCCCACCGCCCGCCGGGAGAGGCGAGAGTGTTGGCTCCTCCCATCGGCCACCTGGGCACAGACTTGAGGAACTTGAACCGGTTGGTGCGTGAAGATCAAGCGACGGCGGCGCGGCGCGGGCTCAGCGGCGGTCGCCGAGCTCCGTGAGAAGGGCGTCGGCCGCCGCGTACGGGTCGATGAGGCCGTCCGCCACCTGGGCCGCGAGCTTGCCGAGCGCCGTACCCTCGTGCAGAGAGCCCATCCGGGCACGCAGCGTGCCCAGCGCGATCGCCTCGACCTCCACGGCGGCCCGCTTCTCGTGCGCGGTCCGCAGCGAGCCGGACTGCTTGAGCCAGTCGCGGTGCTTCTCGATGGCCGCCACCACGTCGTCGATGCCCTCGCCCTTGACCGCGGTGGCACGCACCACCTGCGGGCGCCAGTCGCCCGGGCCGCGCTCGCCGAGGCCGAGCATGCCCTGGATGTCGCGGTAGGTGGCGTCGGCGCCGGGACGGTCCGCCTTGTTGACGACGAAGACGTCGGCGATCTCGAGGATGCCGGCCTTGACCGCCTGGATGGCGTCGCCCATGCCCGGTGCGAGCAGCACCAGGGTGGTGTCGGCGAGCGAGGCGATCTCCACCTCGGCCTGGCCGACACCGACCGTCTCGACGAGCACCACGTCGCAGCCGGCGCCCTCGAGCACGCGGACCGCCTGCGGTGTGGCCGCGGCGAGCCCGCCGAGCTGGCCCCGGCTCGACATCGAGCGGATGTAGACGCCCGGGTCCGTGGTGTGTTCCTGCATGCGGACGCGGTCGCCGAGGATCGCGCCGCCGGTGAACGGGCTGGAGGGGTCGACGGCCAGCACGCCCACCCGGTGCCCGGCCCGGCGCAGGGCGCGGACCAGCTCGTTGGTGGTGGTGGACTTGCCGACGCCGGGCGAGCCGGTGAGGCCGACGATCTGGGCGCGGCCCGCATAGGGTGCCAGCGCCGCGGCGACCTCGGCCAGCTTGGGGTCGCCGTTCTCCACCATGCTGATCAGCCGCGCCACCGATCGCGGGTCGCCCTCGCGGGCTCCCGCGACCAGGGTGGGCACATCGCGCATGCGGTTGCGGCGTGCGCCGGCGGCGGAGGCCGTGGTCACCGCGGCCTCGCCGCCGACGCCACCACTCATGCTGCCGAGGGTACCTTGATGATCAGAGCATCGCCCTGGCCGCCACCGCCGCAGAGCGCCGCCGCGCCGGTGCCGCCGCCGCGGCGCTTGAGCTCCAGCGCCAGGGTCAGGACCAGCCGCGCGCCGGACATGCCGATCGGGTGGCCGAGCGCGATCGCGCCGCCGTTGACGTTGACGATGTCCTCGTTGACCTTCAGCTCGCGCATCGAGTGGATGACGACCTGGGCGAACGCCTCGTTCATCTCGATGAGGTCGAGGTCGGCGACGGTCATGCCGGCCTTGCTCAACGCGTGCTTGATGGCGTTGGCCGGCTGGGCCTGCAGCGAGCTGTCCGGTCCGGCGACGTTGCCGTGTGCGCCGATCTCGGCGATCCAGGTGAGCCCCAGCTCCTCGGCCTTGGCCTTGCTCATCACGATGACCGCCGCGGCACCGTCGGAGATCGGTGACGCGCTGCCCGCGGTGATGGTGCCGTCCTTGTCGAAGGCCGGGCGCAGGCCGGCCAGCGACTCGGCGGTGGCGTCGGGGCGCACTCCCTCGTCGGTGTCGATCAGGGTGTCGACGCCGCGCTGACCCGACTTGATCGGGACGATCTCCTCGGCGAAGTGGCCGTTGCGCTGCGCCGCCGCCGCACGCTGGTGGCTGAGCGCGGCGAAAGCGTCCTGCTCGGCCCGGGTGATGCCGAGCTCCTTGCCGCTGCGCTCGGTCGAGTCGCCCATGGAGATGGCGTCCCACGGGTCCATCAGGCCGTCGTAGGCGGTGTGGTCGCGAACGAGGATGTCGCCGTACTTCTTGCCCTGGCGCTGCCCCATGAGCAGGTGCGGGGCGTTGGTCATCGACTCCATGCCGCCGGCCACCACGATGTCGAACTCGCCGGCCCGGATCAGCTGGTCGGCCAGGGCGATCGCGTCGATGCCGGAGAGGCAGACCTTGTTGACCGTCAGCGCCGGGGTGGTCATCGGGATGCCCGCGGCCACGGCGGCCTGACGCGCGGTGATCTGCCCGGTGCCCGCCTGGAGCACCTGGCCCATGATCACGTACTGCACCTGCTCGGGGCTGACCCCGCCACGCTCGAGCGCCGCGGCGATCGCGTAGCCGCCGAGGGCGGTGGCCGGCACGTTCATGAGGTTTCCGAGGAGGCGGCCCATGGGGGTACGAGCGCCGCTGACGATCACCGAACTGGTCACGGTGGCTCCGCTTTCGCATTTCGCAACGTCGGTTGGCTACGACGGGGTGGGCAAGGGACGCGGCAGCGCCCCTCGTGGGGGACCGGCCGCGACGCCTGAACGATGGTTAAGCACAGACTAGCGGGACGAGCCCTACGCCACCCAGAGGGGACCGCAGGGAGAATGTCACACTCTCCGGCATGGAAGATCTCCCTGACGTCGGCGTCCTGCATATTGATCACGTCGGCATCGCCGTAGCGGACATCGACGAGGCGATCGCCTTCTACGAGCGGACCTTCGGGCTGCGCTGCGTGCACCAGGAGACGAACGAGGAGCAGGGCGTCCGCGAGGCGATGATGGCCGCCGACGCCGACGGCGCACGCATCCAGTTGCTCGCGCCGCTGCGCCCCGACTCGGCGATCGGCAAGTTCCTCGACCGCAACGGGCCGGGACTGCAACAGCTCGCGTACACGGTGCGCGACGTCGACGCGGCGAGCGCCGCGCTGCGGGCCCGGGGGCTCCGGCTGCTCTACGCCGAGCCGAAGCGCGGAACGGGCGGATCCCGCATCAACTTCGTTCACCCCAAGGACGCCGGCGGAGTGCTCGTGGAGCTCGTGGAGCCCGCCTGATTCGTCAGCCTTCAGGGTGAAACGTCCTGACGCCGCCGCCGCGGACTGGCAGGATCGTCGGCATCGAGGAGCGCCGCAAGAGGCCGCTGTGCGATGATCTCCCTTCGGCCGCTGCACAGCAGGTAGCGGTGCGACGACACTGTGCGCGGACGACCCCTCCGGGGCCCTCCGAACGGCCGGCCCGACCCCTCGACGGGCGGGCCGAAGCCGATCTTTTGCCCGTTTACCCGGGCCGTACGGTCTTGCGTATCCCCCTGGGGGGTCTGCCAGTATGTCGCAATGCCCCAGCAGCCGGATGCCAATCTCGCGTTCTTCGAAGCCGCAAATTCGCAGCACGACTTCACGGTTGTCCTGCGTGGATACGACCGCGGGCAGGTGGATGCCCACCTCGGTCGGCTGGTCGCCGCCCTGAATCAGTCCGAGCTGGCCCGTGGCGAGGCCGAGCAGCGGATGAACGACGCGCAGCGCCGTCTGCGGCAGGCGGAGCAGCGTCTTAACGCGCTAGAGCAAAAACTCGCGGACAGCAACAAACTGCTCGAAGAGAACAATCGGCCGACGCTCTCCGGGCTGGGCACCCGGGTCGAGCAGATCCTGCGGCTGGCCGAGGAACAGGCGAACGATCACCGGAGCGAGGCCAAGCGGGAGTCCGAGGGCATCCTCTCCGCGGCGCGGCTGGAAGCACGGGAGATCACGGACAAGGCTCGCGCCGAGGCGGCCGCCATGAAGGCGACGGCCGAGCGCGAGGCGGGGCAGGTTCGCACGCACGCGGAACGCGAGTCCGCCGAGGCCCGGGTGCAGGCCCGGCGCGAGGCCGACACGCTGCGCTCCGACGCCGACCGCGAGACCAAGCAGCTGCGTACGGTCACCGCTCACGAGGTCGCCGAGCTGAAATCGACCGTCGAGCGGGAGGTGGCCTCGCTGCGGGCCACCGCCGAGCGGGAGATCACCCAACTGCGGGCCAAGTCGGCCCGGGAGGCCGAGGAGAAGCGCGCCGAGGCGACCAAGCTGCTGACCGACGCCCGCGACAAGCGCGACAAGGACCTGCAGGCCCTGGCGCTGGAGATCGCGGAGCGCCGCGAGAAGGCCGAGCGCGAGGAGTCCGAGCGGCACGCCGCCCAGGTCAACGCGACTCAGCGGATGGTCGCCGAGGCCGAGGAGCGCGCCCGCGCCGCCGAGGACCGCGCCAAGGAGATCGAGCAGCGCGCCGAGACGCGCCGGGTCGAATCCGAGCGCACCGCGGTGGAGAAGGTGGAGAAGGCCCGCGCCCTCGCCGAGAAGACGGTCACCGAGGCGCGCACCGAGTCGCAGCGCCTGCTGAGCGAGGCGCGCCAGGAGGCCGAGCTCACCACGCAGGCCGCCAAGCGGGAGGTCGAGGACCTCACCCGGCAGAAGGACGCCGTCACCAACCAGCTCGGCCAGATGCTCTCCGGCCTGTCCGGCCTGGTGCCCACCGTCGGTGCCGCCGCCAAGGCCGCCGAGACCGTCCAGAAGGCCGAGACCGGCCAGAAGGGCGAGGCCAGGCCGGAAACCCCCGCACAGCGGGCCGCCGAGGGCGGCGCCGACGCGGGCAAGACCGAGGCGGCCGCCAAGACGAGCTGAGTCTTTCGCCACTCGGTCCCCGGTTGCGCCACCCCGAGGGGTGCGTAACGGTTAGAGGACCGGGCCGGCTGTACGAGACCTGTGTATGGGCCGTACCGGAGACCTTCCCGGTACGGCCCTTCGCTTCTCGCACAACGCCCGACACCAGACAATTTGCGACCAGACGCACAGTCCCGCCAGGCCGGTGTGTATCGACACGTCACGGGACGATGCGTATGTGAGGATGGACAGCATGTCGCACGGCGGGGAAATCTTCGGTCTCGGTGGAGAGACGCCACCGGAGCCCAGCTTCGAGACCGCCCTGCGGGGTTACGAGAAGAAACAGGTCGAGCGTTACGTCGCCCGCGCCGAGACCGAGATCGCCACGCTGATCAGCGAGCGTGACGGCGCCCAGCTGCAGAACCAGGCGCTGATGGGCCAGCTCGACCGGATCCAGCAGGAGCTGTCCCAGGCGCGCCGCCAGCCCGGCGTCGGCGCCGAGGTGTCGTTCCGCCACCTCGGGCCCAAAGTGGAGGAGATCCTCGCCAAGGCCGAAGAGGTCGCGGCGGACATCAAGAATTCCGCCACCGACGACATCGCCGCGCGCCTGGCCGAGGCGGAGCGCATCCGGGCCGAGGCCGAGGCGCACGCGCACGACGGCATCCGCGACTTCGAGATCACCCTCGCGGCCCGTCGCGCCGACGAGGAGAAGGCCGACGTCGCCCGCCGCGCCGCCGCGGAGAAGGCGCTCGCCGCCAGCCGCCAGTCCGCCGAGCAGATGCGCGCCGAGGCAGAGTCGACCCTGACCCGCGCCCGGGCCGAGGCCCGCCAGCTCACCGAGGCCACCGCCCAGGAGGCCCAGCGGGTCCGCGCCGAGGCGGACGGCTATGCCAAGTCCACCCGGTTGCAGGCCGAGCAGGAGATCAAGGCACTGCGCGACAAGACTCAGCAGGACATCGCGAAGCAGCGCGCCGACGCCGACCGCGAGCACGCCGAGCTGAAGGCCAAAGTCGAGCGCGAGGTGGGCCAGCGCCGCCAGGAGGTCGTCCAGGAGCTCGGGCAGATGCGCACTTCCGTCGAGAAGCAGTGCGCCGACCTGCGCAGCGAGGCCGACAAGTACGCCGAAGAGGTCCTTCGCCGCTCCGACGAGCAGGCCACGGCCGTCCGCAAGGAGATCGCGAGCCAGCACGACAAGATTGCCGCGGCCGGCCGGGACCTCGAAGCCGCTCGGGCCAAGGTCACCGAGTCGGAGAAGAAGGCCGCCGAGGCCGCCGATCGCCGGGCCGCCGGCGAACGCGAGGCGGAACGCGTGCAACAGCGCCTCGCCGAGGTTCAACGCGAGCTCGAGGCGGAGCTGACGAAGGTCGCGGAGGCGAAGCGCGCGGGCGAGGCGGCCGAGCGCCACGCCACCGACGTCCGCCGCCAGGTCCAGAAGGAAGCCAAGCGCGTGGCGGAGCTCGCCGCGGCGGCGGTCCTCGCGGCCGCGGCCTCCCCCGAGGACGACAACGACGACCCGGACGACGTGCCGACCGCCGCGACCGGCCCGACCTCCTCGGGCTCAGCCGCGGGAGCTCCCAACCCCGGCGCGGGCACGCCCGAGGCGGGATCGGCCACGGGCACTGCCCCGGTCGCACAGCAGGCCGGACAGCGCGGGCCGGATCTGCCGCCCGCTCCCGGCGCGGTCGCCAGCCCCGGCAAGATCACCGCATCCGCGAAGGTGACCACCCGGCCCGCCGGGAGCCGGGTCGGCGCCGAGGCGGACTGACCGGCCACGACGCCCCCGGCCAACGGGCACGGCGCGTCAGCGCCTACTCGGTGGTCGGTCCCGGCACGGGGACGTCCGCGAAGGCGGCCACTGTGCGGTCCGCGTACGCGTTCATGTCCCCGGATTCGATCGGTCCGTCCCACTCGCGCGGCAGCGGCACACTCACACCCGGGGCGACCCGGCGCACGATCTCGTCGAGGACCGTCTCGGCGTCGCCGACCCACAGGTGCTTGGCGCCGGGCACGCCGATGACCTCGGCCCGCGGAATGGCCCGGAACCGCTCGAGGGCGGCGTCCGGGCGCAGGTAGTCGTCGAACTCCGGGACCAGCGCCGTCACCGGCTTGCCGGCGTCGGCCCACGCCGCGAGGTGCTCGGGTCCGGAGAAGCGCAGCGGCGGCGACAGCAGGACGGCGCCCTCGACGACCGGGTCGAGGCCGTGCATAAGAGTGAGGTCGGTGCCGAAGGACCAGCCGAGGAGCCAGACGTGCGGCAGGTCGGCGAACTCCGCGTACTCGATGGCCGCCGCCACGTCGTACTTCTCGTCCACCGCCGCGGAGAACGCGCCCTCGCTCGTGCCACGGACGCTGGAGGTGCCGCGGGTGTTGAAGCGCAGCACCGCGACGCCGGCCAGGGCCGGCAGGCGCCAGGCCGCCTTGCGGAACACGTGGCTGTCCATCATTCCGCCGTGGGTGGGCAGCGGATGCAGGCACACCAGCGTGGCGACCGGATCGCGGTCGAGCGGCCGGGCCAGCTCGCCGACGAGGGTCAGCCCGTCGGCGGTGTGCAGTTCGATGTCCTCCCGGCGGGCCGGCAGGACGGAGTTCGCGCGGATCTGGTTGGTCACGTCCTCGATCTTTCCCCAGGAACGGCAGGTCACCCGTAGCGGGGCGCGTTGCGGGAGCGTTCCACCCCCGGGCCGCGCCGATCGCGCGCCTGCCAGCAGCCGGTGTGCCAGTGCCGGCGATCCGACTCGTCGCCGCGGTCGTCGGCCGGCCAGGCCACGATGTGCGCGATCCCGGGCCTGATGTCCTGCATGCAGCCCGGGCACCGATATGTCTTGACCGCCGCCCCGCCGAAGATCGACCGGACCATCCACTCGCCGTCGCGATACTGCTGGACGCCCTCCACGCCCCGGCGTACGCGCTCGTCCGGGACGAGGGGCGACTCGTCACGGCGGGGGCGATTTCGGCGAGGACTCATGATTATCAAGCGTACGTGTGAGGTGCAGAACCATGAATGCGACATAGACTCGCGTTCATGACGGCTACGCGTACTCCCGGTGTCCCCGTGGTCGAGGACGGCTTCCTCATCTCGACCAGTCCTGCGACCGGGGTGGAGGCCGGGCGCGTGCCCGTCGCCGACGCCGCGGCAGTCACCGCCGCGGTCGAGCGCGCCCGCGCGGCCGGCGCGTGGTGGGCGGGCCTCGGCTTCGACGAGCGGAAGGTCCGCATGCTGCGCTGGCGCGCCCTGCTCGCCGAGCGGCTGGAGGAGCTGGCAGCGCTCACGCACACCGAGACCGGCAAGCCGGTCGCCGACGCCATCGTCGAGGCCAGCGCCGCGATCGAGCACACCGACTGGGCCGCCCGTCATGCGCGGCGCGTGCTCGGCCCGCGCCGGACGCGGTCGCGGCTGCTGCTCGCCGAGCACGCCGGTCACCTCGAATACCAGCCGTACGGGGTCGTCGGCGTCATCGGCCCCTGGAACTACCCGATCCTCACCCCGCTGGGGCCGATCTCCGGCGCGCTCGCCGCCGGCAACGCCGTGGTGCTCAAGCCCAGCGAGTACACCCCCGCGGTCGGTCAATGGCTGGTCGACACGTTCGCGGAGGTGGTCCCCGAGCAGCCCGTCCTGCAGGCCATCCACGGCCTCGGCGACGTCGGCGCCCTGCTCTGCCGCTCCGGCGTCGGCAAGGTGGCCTTCACCGGCTCGACCGCCACCGGCAAGAAGGTCATGGCCACCTGCGCCGAGACGCTGACCCCGGTCATCATCGAGGCCGGCGGCAAGGACGCGCTGATCGTCGACGCCGACGCCGACGTCAACGCGGCGGCCGAGGCCGCCGTCTGGGGCGCCATGACCAACGCCGGGCAGACCTGCATCGGCATCGAGCGGGTGTACGCCGTCGCGCCGGTCTACGACGCCTTCGTCGAGGCCGTGGTCGCCAAGGCCGGCAAGCTGAAGATCGGCGAGGACATCGGCCCGATGACCATGCCCGGCCAGATCGACGTGGTGCGCCGGCACATCGACGACGCCCTGAAGAGCGGCGGCAGGGCCGTGCTGGGCGGGGCCGACGCGGTGCAGCCGCCGCACGTCTCCCCCACGGTGCTCGTCGACGTGCCCGAGGACTCGGCCGCGATCCGGGAGGAGACCTTCGGGCCGACGCTGACGATCACCAAGGTCGCCGATGCCAACGAGGCGGTGGAGAAGGCCAACGCCCTGCCGTACGGTCTCGGCGGAGCGGTCTTCGGCAAGGCCAACGCCATCCGGATCGCCCGGCGGCTGCGCACCGGCATGGTGTCGGTGAACTCGACGCTGAGCTTCGTCGGCATGGCGAACCTGCCGTTCGGCGGCGTGGGCGACTCCGGCTTCGGGCGCATCCACGGCGAGGAGGGACTGCGCGAGTTCGGCGTGCCCAAGGCCATCACCGTGCGCCGGGCGCCCTCGATGCTGCCCGCGATGACCTTCGAACGCACCCCGGCCCAGGTCCAGCGCATCGTCAAGGCGCTGAAGCTGCTGTACGGCCGCCGCCCCTGAGCGTGTTTGTTAGCGTCACCGGAGTGGATCAACCAGCGATCGAGGTCCGCGGCCTGTCGGTGAGCTACGGCTCGAACCCGGTGCTGGTCGACGTCGCCCTGACCGTCCCGGTCGGCGCCGGGGTCTGCGTCACCGGCGAGAACGGCATCGGCAAGTCCACGTTGCTGCGCTGCGTCGCCAGCCTCCAGCGGCCCGACGCGGGCGAGATCGAGGTGTTCGGCGGCCCGCCCGGGTCCACACCGGAGTTCTGGCGGGCCGTGGCGACCACGGTGGAGCCGCCGAGCTGGTATCCGGGGTTGACCGCGCGCGAGCACGCCGAGCTGGTGTGCCGCGCGCACGGCCAGGATCCGGCGCAAGCCGGAGTGGAGGAGGCGTTCGAGCGGTTCGGCATCGCCACGCACGCCGACGCGAGCCCGCCGTCGATGTCGTCCGGGCAGAAGCAGCGCCTCACCCTGATGCTGGCCCTGCTGCGCCCGAGCCGGCTGCTGATCCTCGACGAGCCCGAGCAGCGGCTCGACCCCGAGGGCCGCGCGGAGGTGGCGGCGCTGCTCGCGGCGTACCGTAAGGACGGCGGGACGCTCCTGATGGCCAGCCACGACGATTCCTTCGCGGCCGCGGCCGGCACGGACGTGACGGGCATGGCCGATCTGGTCTCGGCATGACCACGGTCGGTCTCCCCGGGGTACGCCGCTGGATCCGGCGCACGCAGTCGGCGCACCGCGGTCGCGGCGAGACGCTCGGCAACGTCTACTTCGCCGCCCTCTTCGTCGTGATCGTCGGCGGCATGCTGCACGAGCGGCTCATGGCTGTCGTCTGGCCCGGCACACCGCACGCCTCCGTCCTGACCGGCACCGCGCTCGCCGCGGCGCTGACCGGCGCCGTCTATCTGATCCTGCGCCGCCTCGGCCCGCTGGGTCTGAGCCGCCCGGCCGCCTCCTGGCTGCTCACGGCGCCGGTCGGCCGCCGCCGGTTGTTGCTGCCCTCGCTGCTGGTCGCGGTCGTCGGCGCGGCCGCCGTGGGAGCGCTGGGCGGCGTCGCGGTCCTCGGGTATGCCACCGCCCGCCCGGTGCCGGAACCGGCGGCGCTGCTGCCCCTGATCGGCGCGCTGTCCGGCGCCGCGCTGCTGCTTCTGGCGCTCGCCGCGCAGGCGGACCGCTGGTGGTCGGCCCGTTCGGACGACCTCGCGAGCCTGTTGCTCGCGGCGGGTCTGGCCGGCCTGGTCGCGGAGTCGGCCGGGTTCGCGCCCGGAGCGCCCCCCGGCTGGCCCGCGATGTCCGTCGTGGCCGGCGCTGCGGTGGCACTCGCGCTGATCGTGACGGCATTCCTGCTCATCGCCGTACGCGGCCTGGACCGCACCCCCAACGACCGCATCCTGGAGGCCTCCCGCACGGCCGGCACGCTCTGGGATTCGGCGTACGGCGTGGAGCCGTCGTTCGTCACGGAGATGGTCGAGCGCCGCTACTGGGCGCACCGGAAGCTGCGGTCGACGCGGCTGCCCGCCCGCCTCCCCGTGCTGGTGGCCCAGGACCTGCTGGCGCTGCGCCGCCGCCCCCGGCGTCTGCTGTGGCTGGCCGGGGCGACGGCCCTGCCGGCCCTGGCGGGCAACGCACCGGCCTGGATCCTCGCCATGGCGGCCCTCGCCGGCGGTCTGCTCGCCGGCGGCGTGACGGCCGCGAACATCCGCACCGACGCGGGCAACCCGTGGATGCTGCGCATGCTCGGGCTGAGCTCGCGAACGGTGGTCCTGCAACGGCTCTGGGTGCCGGGCGTCCTGGCGGCGGCCTGGTACGCCGCCGCCCTCACCCTGCTGCACGCCCTCGGCCACCTGCCGCCGGGCCCGTGGTGGGCCCTGGGCCTGGCCCTCGGCCCGGTCGGCGCCGTGGCCGCGGTCCGCAAGGGCCGCACCGGCTTCGTGGACAACTCGCTGATGCCGCTAGAGACCCCGATGGGATCGGTGGCGACCGGCCCGCTGATCGCGGCGGTCGCGGGGTTCGACGTACTGCTGCTGGGCGTGCCGACGATCGTGCAGATCGCCCAGGGTGAACCGCTGGCCTGGACTTCAGTCGTGGTACAGGCGGCGGTCGGCGTGTTCGGCGCCCGCGCCTACCTCAGCGGCACCACGGAGTCCGACCGCGTCGAGTTGAGCGGCCGATAGGCCGGATCCGCGGCGACAGTAGAGTCACCGGGTGCTACTGCCTCAGCTGTCCCTCGGCAACCGACGGTGAAGGCCGCCCTCCGCGGCGCCGGACGGGTGATGGCGCCGTCGGCCATGACCGCGGGCCTGGTCGCGGTGCTCGTCGGCGTGACCAGCTCGGCCGCCATCGTGTTCACCGCCGCGGAAGCCGCCGGCGGCACACCCGAACAGATCGCCTCGTGGATGCTGGCCCTCGGCGTCGGCATGGGTGTGACCTGCATCGGCCTCTCGCTGCGCTACCGCGCCCCGGTGGTCACCGCCTGGTCGACCCCCGGCGCCGCCCTGATGGTGACCGGCCTGGACGGCGCGACCATGGAACAGGCGGTCGGCGCCTTCGGAGTCTCCGCCCTGCTGATCACCCTGAGCGGGCTGACCGGCTGGTTCGAGCGGATGATGGACCGGGTTCCCGTGCCGCTGGCGGCGGGACTGCTCGCCGGGGTGCTGGTCCAGTTCGGCACCGGGCTGTTCGCCGCGCTCGACGACCACTTCGTCGTGGTAGTGGCGATGTTCCTCGCCTACCTGGTGAGCCGCCGCTGGCTGTCACGCTACGCGGTGCTGGTGGCCCTCACCGTGGGTGTGGTGGCGGCCGCCCTGGACGGCTCACTGCACCCGGGCGCCGTACGCGTCGCCCTGGCCGAACCCGTCTTCATCATGCCCACATTCGACGCCCAGGTGATCGTCAGCGTCGGCCTCCCGCTCTTCGTCGTCACCATGGCGTCACAGAACCTGCCCGGCGTCGCGGTCCTGCGCAACGCCGGCTACCAGGTGCCGGTCTCGCCCCTGATCGGATGGACCGGCGCGGTCAACGTCGCGCTGGCCCCGTTCGGCTGCTTCGGCCTCAACCTCGCCGCGATCACCGCGGCCATCTGCACCGGCGAGGAGGCCCACCCCGACCGCCGTCAGCGCTACCTCGCCTCCGTCTGGGCCGGCACCTTCTACCTGATCGTCGGCCTGTTCGGCGCCACGGTGGCGGCGCTGCTCACCGCCCTGCCCGCGTTCCTCGTGCTGGCGATCGCCGGCCTGGGCCTGCTCGGCACGATCGGCGGCTCCCTGGCGTCCGCCCTGACCGACGAACGCTGGCGCGAGCCGGCCCTGGTGACGTTCCTCGCGACGGCCTCCGGGGTGAGCCTGCTCGGCATCGGCTCGGCCTTCTGGGGCCTCCTCGCCGGCGTACTCACCGCCCTGGTCACCCGCCGCGGACCCCGCCAGGCTCACTAGCCGCCGGCTCGCGGCAAGCACCTGACACGATGTGATCATGGCTGTGGACTCCCCGGATCGACCCGGTCGGTGGTGGAGCGTGTTCCGCGCGGCCCTGCTGGTGATGTGGCTGGTCGCGGCAGCGCTGAGCTGGTGGTCAGCGCCCCGGCAGGCCGGCTACGACGAGGCGCGGGCAGCCGTGGCCGGCAAGCACCTGACCGAATACCGGTGGGGTGACTCGTGGGACTCCGACGGCCCGCGCCGCTGGTTCGGCAACCCGACCCTGCGGTCCGCGGGCACCCAAGGTCCGATCTTCGCGTGGCGTACCGACGACGGCCGGATCCACTGGACCGACACGGACGACCTCGGGGATGCGACGCTCACCGGCACCGTCGACGAGGACGGCTACTCCGGGCCCGGCGCGGCCAGCATCGCCCAGGACCTGGCAGCCGCCGGACTGGAGGACCGATCCGGAGCCGTCGACGCCCAACCCCCGTGGGTCACCGGCGCGGAGGCCCTCCTCATCCTCGCCTTCCTCGCGGTCGTCGTTACCGGGCCGGCACCGGTGCTCGGCACCCGCTGGTACTGGTTCTGGTTGACGTGGACCGCCCCGTACGGCTTGGGCCTGATGTTCTGGTTATTTCGAGACCGTCCGTGGTCACGCACCGCCCGGCCCGCCGGAAAGTCCGACACCGATTCACGGGACCGCGGATGGCTCGGCCTGCTGACCGGCATCCTGGCCTCCTTCCTGCTCAGCGTCGTCGTCTCCGTGCTGAACGGCCTACTCGGTGATCAATGGGTGCCGGACGTCGGATGGCTAGCCTGAACCGGTGACCCACGACTTCACCACGACGTTGCCTCGCAAGCGGATGGGGGCCGCGGTGCTGCTGTCGGACGATCGCGGCCGGGTGCTGCTGGTCGAGCCGACCTATAAGGACCACTGGGAGATCCCGGGTGGTGCGGTCGAGGCCGACGAGTCGCCGTACGCCGCGGCAATGCGCGAGGTCGACGAGCGCCTCTCCAACCTCCTGACCCGCCGGATCATGGCGGCCGTCCAGGCCCGCGCGGACGGCACCACGGTCTACCTGGAGAACGGCTTCTTCGTCGCCTGACTCAGAAGAGGGTCAGTTCGTTGCGGTCCATGCCGCGTAGCTTGTCGTAGTCGACCACGACGCAGCGGATGCCGCGGTCGGTGGCCAGGACTCGGGCCTGCGGTTTGATCTCCTGGGCCGCGAAGATGCCCTGGACCGGGGCGAGTAGCGGGTCGCGGTTCATCAGCTCCAGGTAGCGGGTGAGCTGCTCGACGCCGTCGATCTCGCCGCGGCGTTTGATTTCGACGGCGGCGGCGGCGCCGTTGGCGTCGCGGCAGAGGAGGTCGACCGGGCCGATCGCGGTCATGTATTCGCGGCGGACGAGGGTCCAGCCCTCGCCGAAGGTTTCCGGGTGGGCCGCGAGCAGTTCCTGGAGGTGGGCCTCCACGCCGTCCTTGACCAGGCCCGGGTCCACGCCCAGGTCGTAGGAGGTGTCCTGGAAGATCTCCTCGAGGGTGATCCGCAGTTCCTCGCCCGCCTTGTTGACGACCTTCCAGACGCCCGGCGCCTCCTGGAGCTTGCAGGGTGGGCTCATCCAGTTCAGCGGCTTGTAGGCGCGGTCGTCGGCGTGGATGGACACCGACCCGTCGGCCTTGACCATCAGCAGGCGCACAGCCGGCGGTAGATGGGCGGAGAGACGGCCGACATAGTCGACGGAGCATTTCGCGATGACCAGGCGCACCGCACGAGGGTAGCCTCCGCTCCCGGGCGGGGCGAGCGCGGCGGTGTCATGCTGAGTTCGTGCTCGAGGTCCTTACCGGTGGTGGCCTGGCGGCGTCCGCCGGGCTGAACGCGTACGTTCCGCTGCTCGTGATGGGTGTGCTGGCGCGGTGGACCACCGCCGTCGACCTGCCCAGCGGATGGCAGTGGCTCTCGAACGGGTGGGTTCTGCTCATCCTGGCGGTGCTGCTCGCCGTGGAGGTCGTCGCCGACAAGGTGCCCGTGGTCGACCATGTGAACGATGTCGTGCAGACCGTGGTCCGGCCCACCGCGGGCGGGTTGGCGTTCGGCGCCGGGGCGTCGTCCGAGACGGTGACCGTCGCGGATCCGGGTGCGTTCTTCGGGTCGCACCAGTGGGTGCCGGTCGCCGCCGGTGTGTTCATCGCGTTCTGTGTCCACGCGCTCAAGGCCGCTTCGCGGCCGGTGGTCAACGCCACCACGGCGGGGGTCGGCGCTCCCGTGGTCAGTACGGCCGAGGACATCACGAGCGTGCTGCTGTCGTTGCTCGCGATTCTGCTGCCGGTGCTCGTCCTGCTCGCCCTCGTGGCGCTCGTTCTTTTCGCCATGTGGGTGATCAGGCGACGTCGGCGGCGTGGGAGGGCACGGGCGCCTTTCGAGGGTGTCGGGACTTAGCGTCCGTTTGGTTGACTGCCCCGGTGCCCGCGCTCGCCGTACCCGCCTTCGCCCTCACGTGGTGGCTCGGGTGTTATCTCGTCGCACGGGATCCGGCTCGGGTCGTGCTGTGGCGCTCGGGCGGGGCGCTCGCCGCGTACGCTCTGGCGGTCGCCGTCTGGAGCGTCGCACCCGGCTCGGCGGCGGCCGAGGTGCTGCTCTGCGTGCCGGTGTTGTGCTGGTCCGGGGTGGCGACGGCGCTGCTGCCACGCGACGCTCCGGAGCGGCGGCTGGTCAACCTCGGCTGGGCGTACGCGTCCGGGCTGTTCCTGATCCTCGCCGTGGTGTTGCCCGGCGTGGGCAAGCTCGTCGCCCTCGCGCCGCTGGCCGGCGCGACGGCCCTGCTGATGCGTCACCGCGACCGGGTCAGGCCGCACCCGTTGCCGGTCGCGCTGAGCGCCACAGCCGTGCTCTACGCCGTCGGGCTGACCGTGGTGCTCGCCCCCATCGGCCTCGGCGCGGGCGAGCCGGTGATCGCCGCGATGGGTCTCGACCTGTTGATGTTCGGATTTCTTGTCGCCGTCGCGGACGCGGTGGAGGCGGGTGAGCGGCTGATGACCCACCTGCGGCGCTCGTTCGTCGGTGCCGTGGCGGCCACCCTGCTCTGTGCCGGGCCGGCCACGCTGACGATGCTCGCGGCGCCCCACAAGGGTGCGGTGGTCGTGCCGCAGTTCGTGCTGGTGGCGGTGGTGCTGGGTGCGGTCGGGCTGGCCGCGCCGGTGCGGGCCGGGCTGGATCGGCTGGCGTTCCTGCATCAGGATCGGCTGCGGCTGAACCGCGCGGCGCTGCTGATGGCGGCCGAGGCACTGCCCCGGCGGCGCGAGCGGCACCGGATGATCGCGCTGGACGAGGACGAGTTCCGGCGGTTGACGCGGCGCGCGTTGGACGACTTCGGTGACGTCGCGCGGCTGTTGCGCAGCCCGCTCGTCGAGCTGCCCACGGTGGAGCGCCGGCTGCACGCGCGGGGGCCGGGCGTGGCGGATCAGTCGTTGGTCCGCGCCACCGAGTTGCGGGCGGTCCTGGAGGATCAGGTGCGCAGGCTGAAGCCCGCCGGGGGATTCGGCACCACCGAGGAGTGGCAGTACTACAACGCGCTGCACTACTGCCGCGTGCTGGGAATCCGTCCGTACGATCGCGTGCCGAAGACAGACGGCCTGGACGGCGACGCTCGCCGGGCCCTCGACTGGTTCCGCCGGTACGTGCCGCGCGAGACGCTGCACCGCTGGACCGTGGAGGGTGCGGACCTGATCGCCGCCCGGCTCTGGCGCGACCTCGTGAGCACCGATCCGCGCTGGCTGACCCGGGCCGGGGAGGGCGTCGCCGTCGCGCGGATTGACCGTTCGAATGCGACACGCCGTCCATAAGGTCGGCAAACCCCTCAAAGTGGCTAAAATCCCCCCACGTGGATTCCGGGGGGTTGAGTGGGTAGCCACCGCAACGCGCTGGTCGCCGTCGTCCGGCAGGAACTGGCCGAGGCGCGCGGCACCGCCCGGGCCGTGCTGGCCGCCGCCGAGTCGGCCCGCAGCGAGGCCCAGCGCCGGAAGAAGCTGATCCGGGACGCCTACGCGACCTGTCTCGCCCAGCTCGCCGAGGCCCGCGACAGCGCGCGTCAGGACATCCTGCGCCGCACCCAGGCGGAGGCCGCCAGCCTCACCCGCAACGTCGAGTCGCTCGCGGCGCTGACCGCTTCGGGCGCCGCCGGGACGTCATGGCGCTACTGGACGCCGATCGAGCCCGACCGGGTGGGCCGGCCCGGGATGCTGCGGATCGGGACGGTCGCGTACGAGGCGGGCGAGGAGCGCACCAAGCTGCCCGCCCTGGTGCCGTTCCTGGACCACGCGCACGTCAACGTGCTGGGTGATCCCGCGGCCGTGGACGGCGTCGTCTCCGGCCTGCTGCTGCGCGCGCTCGGCACCACCCGCCCCGGCGACATCCGGCTCAGCGTCTACGACCCCGAGCAGCTCGGCGGGACGCTGGCCGCGTTCGCGCCGCTCGGCAACGCGGGCATGCTGTCGTTCGTCAGCCCCGGCGGCCTCGGTGCGATGCTCGACGACCTCGTCGAGCACATCTGCCGGGTCAACGAGAGCGTGCTGGCCGGCGAGTACGTATCCCTGGCAGACCTCACCGCGGCGAGCACCGGGACGCGCCCCGAGCCGTGGCGGGTGGTGGTGCTGCTGTTCGACCCCGATCGCACCGGCGACCTGAGCGACGCCCAGCGGGCCCAGCTCGACCGGGTGGTGCGCACCGGCGTGGCTTGCGGCGTACACCTGGTGGTCCGAGGTCTGGAGCTCGCGCCGCACCCCACCGTGGAGCGCATCGCGGTGCGCGGCGAGACGGCCTCCTGCGACACCACCGGCGGCCTGCTGGTCCGCCTCGACACTCCGCCACCGGCGGAGCGGATCGCGGCCTTCTGCCGGACCACCGCGGAGCGGCTGCGCGAGGGACCTCCCCCGGCGCGCTTCGCGGACCTCACCCCCGAGAAGACCTGGACCGAGTCCTCCACGCACGGCCTGGTCGCACCGATCGGCGACAGCACCGACGGCTCGCTGGTCTCCGTGCCGCTGGGCGACGATCCGCCGCACGCGCTGATCGGCGGGCCGTCCGGATCGGGCAAGACGAACCTGATCTACGCGTGGATCGGCTCGCTCGCCGCCCGCTACGGCCCCGATGAGCTCGCCCTCTATCTGCTGGACTTCAAGGAGGGCGTGTCCTTCGCCCGGTTCACGCCGGGCCCGCGCGACCCGAGCTGGCTGCCGCAGGTCCGGCTGGCCGGCATCAACGTCAACGGCGACCGCGAGTTCGGCCTGGCGATGCTGCGCCACCTCGGCGAGGAGTTGCGCCTGAGGGCCCAGGCCGCGAAACGGTACGAGGCCACGAAGCTCGCCGAGCTGCGCGCGGAGGACCCGGGCGGGCACTGGCCCCGGATCGTCGCGGTGATCGACGAGTTCCAGGTGCTGCTCGCCGGCCGCGACCCCCTCGCCGACGAGGCCGTCACGCTGCTGGAGGACCTCGCCCGCCGCGGCCGGTCGCAGGGCATCCACCTGGTGCTCGCCAGCCAGGACGTGTCCGGCATCGAGGCGCTGTGGGGTCGTTCCGGCCTGATCGGACAGTTCACGCTGCGGATCGCGCTGCCCAAGGCGAGACGCATCCTGGCCGACGCCAACCTGGCCGCCGCTGTCATCCCCCGCTTCCACGCGGTCGTCAACGCCGACTCCGGGGTCGCCGGCGCCAACCACGTCGTGCGCCTGCCCGATGCGAGCGACCGCTCGGTCTGGCGGCCCTTGCAGCGCAAACTCTGGCAGGAGCGGCCGGAGACCTGCGTGCCGCCCAGGCTCTTCGACGGCGACGCCGTGCCGCGGCTGCCGGAGGCGTACCGGCCGGCGGGGCGGGTGCCGGACAGCAGCGCGGACGTCGGCTCGTCGCCGGGCGCGGTGCTCGGCGAGCGCATCGACGTCGCCGCCCGCCCGGCGCGGCTGCGGCTGGGCCGGATGCCGGGGCGCAACCTGGCGGTGCTCGGTACCCGCACCGACGAGGCCTGCGACGTGCTAGCGGCGGCGGCCTTGTCGCTCGCGGCACAGGGGCCCGCCCGGTTCAGCATCGCCTGCCTCGACGCGAGCGCCGAGCGGCCCGCCGCCCGGCTGGTCGCCGAGCTGCCCCAGGCCGACTGGTTCGGCCTCGGCGACCTCGACGATCTGTTCGCCGGGCTCACGCCCGACGGCATTCCGCACTACCTGATCGGGTACGCGTTCGACGCGGCCGGTCCGGCGTATCGAGAGCGGCTGCGCGCCGTGCTCGCGGACGGCCCGGAGCGGAGGCTGCACGTGCTCGGCTGGTGGCGCTCGGTGGCCCGCATGCGCGACGACCTCGGCGGCATCGGCGCCCGGCTGGACACGATCGGCGCCTGGGTCGCCCTCGATGTGCAGGGCCCCGAACTCAGTCCGCTCTCGCCGCAGCCCGGCGGCCCGCTCTGGTACCCGCGCAAGCGCAGGGCGCTGTTCTTCGACCGCTCGGTGCACCGCCATCCGGAAGTGATCATCCCGTACGAGGTGAACAGTGACCACACGTGACCGCGACTACCAGCTCATGATGACCGCGCTCGCCGACGTCGCCCGGCGGCGGGACACCGAGTTGGAGAACGCCGAGCAGGCGTACCAGACGAGCGCCGCCCAGGCCGCCGGCGAACTCGCCCGGGCGGAGGGGGACGCGGTCGCCGCCGACCGCTGGGCGGGCGCGGCGGCCGCCCAGGTGCTCGACGTGGACCGGGAGGCCGGCCGGCTGTGGGATCAGCTGCGGCGGGCGCCCGGCATGCGGGTCCGGGCGCTGGGCGAGGTGCCCGAGCCCGCGGCGGTCGAGGCGCTGCCGCGGGTGGCGCTGGAGCGCTCGGGCTCCACGGCGATGGCACCGGCGCCGCGCCAGTCGGCGCGGACCCTGCTGGCGCGGGCCGCGGAACGCATCGATGTGACCGTACGCCCGGCCGAGCGCCGCGCCCTGCCCCGCTGGGTGCTTCCGTTGCTGCCGGTGGTCGGCGCGCTGGTGGCGGCCCTGACCGGGCTGGTGGCGGCCGGGCTGGTGACGGTCGGCAGCTCAACCCTGCCCGGAGCGGCCGTGATCCGGGGACTCGGCTGGCTGGCGTTCCTGATCGCGCCGTCGGCCGGGGTGCCGGTCGGCGCGCTCTTCGCGCACCGGCGGCTGCACGCCCGCCTGGACATCGGCGGGATCGGGTTGACGCTGCTCGGCGGCATGGTCGCGGCGACCCTACTATCGGTCACCTTCGCTTCGACGCGTTGAGTTACGCTCCCCTCCATGGGGGACGCCGCGATCGAAGTCAGGGCCCTGCGCAAGGTCTACGGGGGTAAGCCCGCGGTCGACGGCCTCGACCTCACGGTCGCGCGCGGCGAGATCTTCGCGCTGCTCGGCCCCAACGGCGCCGGGAAGACCACGACGGTCGAGATCCTCGAGGGCTACCGCAAGCGGGACGGCGGCGAGGTTCGGGTCCTCGACATCGATCCGGGCGTCGACAACGAGGCGAAGCAGCGGTGGCGCACCCGGGTCGGCATCGTGTTGCAGGGCACCGGCGAGTTCGACGAACTGACCGTCGGCGAGGTGGTCTCGCACTTCGCCCGCTTCTATCCGGAGCCGGACGATCCCGCCGAGGTCATCGCGCGGGTGGGCCTCACCGAGAAGACCCGCGCCCGCACCCATACGCTCTCCGGTGGGCAGAAACGCCGACTGGATGTGGCACTCGGCATCGTCGGCCGTCCGGAGCTGCTCTTCCTCGACGAACCCACCACCGGCTTCGACCCGGAGGCCCGCCGCGAGTTCTGGGGCCTGATCCGCGATCTCGCCGCCACCGGCACCACCATCGTGCTCACCACGCACTACCTGGAAGAGGCGGAGGCACTTGCCGACCGGGTCGCCGTCATCGCCGGCGGGCGACTGGTCGCTGTGGACACCCCGCAGCGCCTCGGTAACCGGGACGCCGCGTTGGCGACCGTCTCCTGGCGTACCCCTGAAGGGGTTTGGGAGCGCAAGCAGAGTGAGACGCCAACGGCCTTGGTCAACGAATTGGCCGAGCGGTTCGGCGGCGAGGTACCGGGCTTGACGGTGACCAGGCCGACGCTTGAGGACATCTATCTGGACATGATCGGAGCGTCATGAAACTGGGTCTTCGCCAGGGGGCGCTGGAGGTCCGGCAGTTTCTGCGCAGCCGCGAGCAGGTGGTGTTCACGCTCGCGTTTCCGGTGATCATGATCATCGTGTTCGGGTCGATCTTCAAGGCCGACATCGGCGGCGGGGTCAACCTCACCCAGTACTTCGTGACCGGCATGATCGCGACCGGGCTGATGACCGCCGGCTTCCAGGCGCTGGCCATCCAGATTCCGATGGAGCGTGACCGCGGGGTGCTCAAGCGCCTGCTCGGCACGCCCATGCCGCGGTGGGTCTACTTCGCCGGCAAGGTGCTGATGGTCGGCTTCATCGCGGTGCTGGAGACGGTCATCCTGCTGATCGTGGCGACCCTCTTCTTCGGCGTGGAGCTGCCGGACACCGTCGGGAAGTGGCTGACGTTCCTGTGGGTCTGCGCGCTCGGCATCACCGCGTGCACCCTCTGCGGGATCGCCTTCTCGTCGCTGGCCCGGACCGGCCGCAGCGCCCCGGCGGTGGTCACGCCGGTCGCACTGATCCTGCAGTTCACCTCGGGGGTGTTCTTCGTCTTCACCGAACTGCCCGCCTGGATGCAGAACGTGGCCTCGGTGTTCCCGCTGAAGTGGATGTGTCAGGGCCTGCGCTCGGTCTTCCTGCCCGCCTCCTTCGGCACGAGCGAGCCCGGCGGCTCCTACAACCTGCCGATGGTGGCGCTGGTGCTGGGTGCGTGGTGCCTGGTGGCCCTCGTCCTGTGTCTGACCACGTTCCGATGGACCACCAAGCGCGACGGCTAAGCGATCACTTCTTCTCGTACGTGTAGAAGCCCTTGCCGGTCTTGCGGCCGAGGTCGCCCGCGGTGACCATGCGCTGCAGCAGCTCCGGCGGGAAGAACTTCTCGTCCGCGGTGTCGCGGTAGATGTTGCCGGCGGCGTTGAGCATGACGTCGAGCCCGGTCATGTCCAGGGTGGCGAGCGGGCCCATGGTGTGGCCGAAGCCCAGCTTCATGACCGTGTCCAGGTCGGCGGCGGAGACCACGCCCGACTCGACCAGCTTGATCGCCTCGACGAGCAGCGCGGAGAAGAGCCGGTTGGAGACGAAGCCGGCGACGTCCCGCTTGACCTCGACGCAGGTCTTGCCGACCTCCTCGGCGAAGTTGCGGGCGGCCGCCAGGGTCTCGTCCGAGGTCTGGTAGCCGCGGACCAGCTCGACCAGCTTCATCATCGGCACCGGCGAGAAGAAGTGGATGCCGACCACGGACTCCGGACGCTCGGTGACCGCGGCGATCTGGGTGATCGGGATGGCGGAGGTGTTGGTGCCGAGCACGGCGCCGGGCTTGCAGATCTTGTCGAGGGCCCGGAAGACCTCGTGCTTGACCTCGAGCCGCTCGAAGATGGCCTCGACCACGACGTCGGCGTCGGCGGCCGCCTCCAGCTCGGTCGTGGTGGTGACCCGGGCGAGGGAGGCGTCGGCGTCCTCCTGGGTGATCTTGCCCTTGGCGGCGAAACGGCCGAGGGAGTCCCTGATCGCCGCGACGCCGCGCTGGAGCGAGGACTCGTCCAGGTCGCGCATGGTGACCTGCCATCCCGCCTGCGCCGCCACCTGGGCGATACCGGAACCCATCAGACCGGAGCCGATGACCGCGAGCCGACCCGCCATGTGTGCCTCTCCTTCTGTGTGTCTCACTCGTCGTCGAGCGTGCCCCCAGACTAGCGGGAACGCTGAACGCAGGCTCAGGGCTCTCTATCGGGGCAAATCCCCGGAAAACCGGTCCCGCCTTTGCCAGACTGTGCCCATGCCACCAAGCGACGGCTGGTACCTCCTCGGGCCCTTCATCGCCGTCGCACTCGTCGGTTTCCTCGGCGCGATCTTCTGGCGGATGGGCCTGCAATGGACCCGGGCCGGCGAGGACCCGCTGCGGGAGCTCTACGACGGCCTCACCATCTTCGACCACGGGGAGGACTACGGACTGCTGTGTCCCGCCGCGGCCACCCGCGACCCGGTCATCGCCGAGGAGATCCGCGTGCTGCTCAGAGCGGCCGGGATCCGCTCGACCTCGGCGACGCGTCCGGACGGCCGCTTACTGGTGCTCGTCTTCCCCGAGGCTGTGGAGGAGGCCCGGCGCCTGGTCGGCGGCTCCCCCGCGCTCTGACCGTCGCGGCAGTGCCTATGCCGGCGGGTGGCCAGGCCCCCACGGATATCCCGGCGCGGCCCCTGCCCGCATCGGTCCCGCCGGGACCGGCTTGCGCAGAATGTAGCCGCGGACCGTGCGCGGCACGGTCAGCACCAGCAGCGCGCCCAGGGAGGCCGCCACGACACCGGCGCCGAGCAACGGAAAACCGCCGTTCACCACGGTGATGAGCAGAGCCAATCCGGCGAACAGGATCGTGAACGACAGCATCACGAGGCTCACGATCCAGGCCCACATCCTGCCCCGCCGCACCTGATCGGCGAGCACCAGCAGGAACACCGAGAAGACCAGCGTGATCGAGTTGAGCACCAGGAAAATTGCGCGGGCGCCGGAACTCCAGCCGTCCTCGGACAGGTTGACCAGCACGCCGTAGGCGACCCGGCCGACGCCGGACACGCCGATGATCGCGAGCAGGCTCGCGCCGATCTCCACCATCCGCGGCCTCGGCCGCTGCTGGGCGTCAGGCATTCCCCCGTACGACATCCCGCTACTATCCCCGGCGCTATTCATGATCATCGAGGCATCCTAGTGGGCTGTCGTCAGAAGTCGAAGGTCGGCTCGGTGACCACGGCGCGCTCCACCTCGACGCCGAGGTTCGCGAGGTCCGCGACGAAATCGGGGTAGCCCCGGTCGATGTGGTGCACCTCACCGACCTCCGTCACGCCGTCGGCGCACAGCCCCGCGATCACCAGGCCGGCACCGGCCCGGATGTCGGTCGCCCGCACCGGAGCGCCGGAGAGCCGCTCACGGCCGTTGGTCACGGCGTGGTGGCCGTCGGTACGGATGTCCGCACCCAGCCGCACCATCTCGTTCACGAACATGAACCGGCCGTCGAAGATGTTCTCGGTGATCAACGACGAGCCGGAGCTCACCGCCGCCAGGCCCAACGCCATCGGCAGCAGGTCGGTCGCGAAACCCGGGTAGGGCAGGGTCACGATGTCGACGGCCTTGGGACGGTCGTCCATCCGTACGCGGAAACAGTTGTCGCCCGGCTCCACCACCGCGCCCGCCGAGACCAGCTTGTCGAGGGCGATCTCGAGGTACTCGGGGCGTACGCCATGGACGGTGACGTCGCCGCGGGTCATCGCGGTCGCGTACGCCCAGGTGCCGCCGACGATCCGGTCGCCGACGGTGGCGTGCCGGACCGGCTTGAGCGCGTCGACGCCCTCGATCGTCAGCGTCGACGTGCCCGCGCCCTCGATGCGCGCGCCCATCGTGGTGAGCATCTGGCAGATGTCGACGATCTCCGGCTCCCGGGCCGCGTTGTCGATCTCCGTGACGCCCTTGGCGAGGACCGCGGCCATCAGGATGTTCTCGGTGGCGCCGACGCTCGGGAAGTCGAGCCAGATCCTCGATCCGCGCAGCCCGGCCGGCGCGGAGGCGATGACGAAGCCGTGCTCACCGGAGATCTCCGCGCCCAGCCGCGCCAGCCCTGAGACGTGCATGTCGAGGCCCCGGGAGCCGATCATGTCACCGCCCGGCAGCGCCACCCGCACGTAGCCCCGGCGGGCAAGCAGGGGCCCCAGCACGCAGATCGAGGCCCGCAGGCGCCGGACCAGGTCGTAGTCCGCCTCGCTGCCGGGCTCGGCGGGCACGTCGATGAGCGCCTCGCCGCCGTCGAACGACACGTCGCAACCGAGCCGGCGCAGCACCTCGCCCATGATCGCGACATCGGTGATCCGCGGAACGTTCGCCACCACGCTGTGCCCCTCGGCGAGCAGCGCGACCGCCATCAGCTTGAGAGCGGAGTTCTTGGCGCCGACCACCGTGACATCGCCGCTGAGACGCGCGCCGCCCTTGACCCTGATGACATCCACGCGGGCAATCGTATGGGGCGAGTCCCGGCCACCTCCGTAGGGTGGGGGCCATGGCCGTGCATCTCACCCGCATTTACACCCGCACCGGCGACGCCGGATCGACCCGCCTCGGCAACAACGAGGTGGCCGCGAAGACAGACCCGCGGATCTCCGCGTACGCCGACGTCGACGAGTGCAACGCCGCGCTCGGCGTGGCGCTCGCGCTCGGCGCCCTGGCACCGGACATCCGCAGCGTCCTGACCGCCGTGCAGAACGACCTCTTCGACGTCGGCGCCGACCTGTGCAACCCGCTGAGCGACGACCCGCCGTACCCGCCGCTGCGGGTCAAGGAGACGTACGTGTCCCGCCTCGAGGGTTGGTGCGACGAATACAACGAGCAGCTGCCCGCGCTCGACTCCTTCGTGCTGCCGGGCGGCACGCCCGGAGCCGCCCTGCTGCACGTCGCCCGCACGGTGGCCCGGCGCGCCGAACGCTCGGCGTGGTCACTGGTCGAGGCCGATCCGGAGCGGACCGGGCCGCTGCCCGCGAAATACCTGAACCGGCTGTCGGACCTGCTGTTCATCCTGGCCCGTACGGCCAACGGCCCGACCGGCGACATCAAATGGGTCCCGGGTGGCACCGCCTCCTGAGCCGGTGGCACCGCCTCCTGAGCCGCGGATGTCGACGGCCGAGCAGCGGGTGTGGGCCCATCTGCCGGAGGGCACTCGTGAGGCGCTTGCCAAGCTGCCCGGAACGGACCTTCAGACCCTGCTCCTGTCCGTAGCGCGAGCCCGGGCCGCGACGGTGAAGCCGGCGGATCTGATGCGCCGCTGGCGCGAAGACCGGTTCGTGCGCCCGGCCGCCTGCGACCCGCGGGCGGTGGCCGCCGTGGAGGCCCGGATCTGGCAGCTCCTGCCGGCGGAGTTCGACGGCGTCGAGTTGTCGCCGGTGGTGCCGCTTGGCACCTGCTCAGCCGTGGCGCCAGTGAGCCAGAACAGGATCGTCGCGACGATCCGGGGCTCCGAGGTCCTCAGCGACGCCTCCAACGCGCTGGCGGTGGAGGCCGCCCGCCGGCGCGTTGGTGGCGGTGAGGTGCACGTGGCCGCCAGCCATCGGAATCTGCGGGCGCAGGACTTCGGGGCGGGAAGGTCGGCGCACTTCCGTCTCTTCACGCTGGTGTCCAGCGCCCGCGACGGCGGGTCGGGCGCGACCGAGGCACGCCTGCTCGTCTTGCATCTCGGCTTCTGGCAGAGGGTTCTCGCCGAACTGGTGCCGGGGGTCGCCTCGCGGTTGCACGTCACGGTCATGGACAGCCCCGTCGTTCGTGAGCGCTTCCACGACACGGTCCTGCCGGCCCTCACCGGGGCGGCCGCCGCGGTGCCCGTGGTCGAGGATCCGGGGCGGGAGCGCGGGCGGGGCTACTACACCAATGCGGCGCTGCGGATCACCGCCGATGACGGAACCCAGGTGGTTGAGCTGGGGGACGGCGGTTTCACGACGTGGACGGGTCGGCTCATGAACGACGCCAAGGAACGCTGCCTGGTCTCGTGCCTCGCCACGGAGCGCCTCGCGGTCCTCGCCGCATTCTGACGAGCCCGCAGCGAGCGCGGACTTCTCGGCGGGGGCGGACCGATCGCCGCCGAGAGTCAGCTTCGGTGGCGGGAGGGTGATCGCCGGGCAGAGGTCAGTTTTCGGCCGGGCGGGGGGTGATCGCCGGGCGCGGGGCGACGCTGCCGGGCTGGCCGGGTGGCCCTGCCTCGAGCCAGGAGAGGAAGCCGGTGACGGTCGACTCGGCCATGGCGATCTCGAGGTCGATGCCGGCCTGGCGGCACACCAGCACGACCCAGTGCCCGGGCATGGTCAGCCGCTCGGGGCCTTCGGGCAGCCGGCGGCGGCACACGATCATCGCGCGGCGGTCGAGGACGCGCTTGGGTCGGACGGCGAAGCTGAAGAACCGGTGGAAACGCAGCTCGTCATCGACGAACTGGCCGATCCCCGCCGACCAGCCCCGGCCCGGCACCATCGTGCTGACCCGGACCTGAAGGCGAATGGTGCCGCCGCCGGAGTTAAGCAACCGGCGGCGGAAGAAGACGGCGGAGAGGAGGACGAGCAGCGCGAGGACGCAGATTCCAACAGTCACCAGAACCCGCATCGCGCGTCGTCAGTGCGCGTCGGGGGTGGCGGCGGTAGCGCTCTCGGCGAGGACCGTCACGCCGTCCGCGTCGACGGAGAGGAAGCCGCCGGCGACGTCGTAGGTGAGCTGCTCACCGCCCGCGAGCTTCACGCGCACCTGGGACGGCTCCTTGAGCAGGCCGAGGAGCGGCGAGTGGCCGGGCAGGACGCCGAGCTCACCCTCGGTGGTGCGCGCGACGACCATCTCGGCGTCGCCGGACCAGACCTTCTCCTCGACGGCGACGACCTGAACGTGCAACGGCTTGGCCACGCTGTCTCCTTGATAAGCCCGCGGAACCTCGCGATTCCTCTGGGGTAGAAGTCTAAACGCACCGGGTGACACGCCGGTGCCCCGGGTGGCAACCGCCACTCTCCGCGATCGGTCAGAGCTTCTGCAGGAAACCCGGGTTGTCGACCAGGAACGACGCTACCGAGTCGTTCCGGACCGAGGCGAAGAATTCCTCCGCGGAGGCGTCGAACTGCTCGCCGAGGTAGCTTCCTCCGGAGGTCAGCGACGAGCCCGGCAGCTTCACCAGGGTCATGTCGTCGGACCTCAGGTTGCGCAGGGCGAGACCCCAGTCGACCACGTTGTGGCCATTGCCGTCGAAGATGAGCGCGTCGCCCGCCGCCCGCAGCACCTGGTCGAGCTTGATCGGGTTGGTGACCACGTTCTTGCTCAGCGCCTGCTCGGCCATGGCTTTGATGAACTGCTGCTGGTGCCGCTGACGGTCGTAGTCGACGCGGGGCAGGCCATAGCGCTGGCGCACGTAGTCGAGCGCCTGCCACCCCTCGAGGTGGTAGGTGCCCTTCTTGTACTCGGCCTGAGGCCCGATGTACGGGTGCTCGCAGCTGTGGTCGGCGCACTCGGGCCGGCGGTCGCGGGTCTTGCCGTCCGGCTTCAGGTGTTCCGACTTCACGTTCTGGTCGATCGTCATGGTGACGCCGCCCATCGCGTCGACGATGTCCTTGAAGCCGTGGAAGTTGATGATCGCCCCGGCGTCGAACTCCTTGATGCCGGTGAGCTTGCTGACCGTCTTGGCGAGCAGGTCGAAACCCTGAGCGGCGTCGTACTTGCCGTTGCCGAGCCGGCTGCCGTACGACATCGCGGAGTTGATCTTGTCAGTGCCGCCCGCGAAGTTGCCCTTGGGGAACGGCGGGATCTCCACGCGCAGGTCGCGCGGGATGGAGAAGAGATACGCCTGCTTCAGGTCCTTGGGGATGTGCACGACGATGATCGAGTCGGACAGCGGCGGGGAGGACGCGTCGCGCGGGTCGATGCCCACGAGCAGGATGTCGAGGGGGCCCTTGATATCACTGACCGGCTCCTTGGTCGCGCCCACCGCGGCCTTGCCGAAAAGGTCCTTGGTCTCCACCGCGCCGGCGTAGCGGGCGACGAGTGCCTGACTCGTGATCAGCGCGCCGCCACTGAGGACCATGAGCACGCACCCGAAGATCGCGCACAGCCGCGCCCAGAGCGGCGAACGCCGCTTGGACTTGGTTTTCTCGCTCTTCGCCACCCGTACCCCAACCGTCGTCGATGGTCCTCACCCGCGACCAAAGCAACCATGATCGCAGGGCCGTGCCACCGGCATCGCCAAAGAATATCCGAACAAGGCAAGAAACCTTCACGTCCGATGACGACGCCGCCGCCGAGACAACGGACATAACGGTCACGAGGAAACGCGCGAGGCCGCCCCGACCTGAGTCGGAGCGGCCCCGTGACGCAAGGCTGCAGATCAGCCCTTCATGAGCTCGTGCGCGTTCTTCTCGAGGTCCTCGAGGCCACCGCACATGAAGAAGGCCTGCTCGGGGAACGAGTCGTACTCGCCCTCGCTGATCTTCTTGAAGGCCTCGATGGTCTCCTTCAGCGGAACCGTCGAGCCCGGAACGCCGGTGAACTGCTCGGCGGCGTACGTGTTCTGCGAGAGGAAGCGCTCGATGCGGCGAGCCCGCTGCACCGTGACCTTGTCCTCTTCGGAGAGCTCGTCCATGCCGAGGATGGCGATGATGTCCTGCAGGTCCTTGTACTTCTGCAGGATTCGCTGCACCTCACGGGCCACCGCGTAGTGCTCGGCGCCGACGAACTCCGGCGCCAGGATCCGCGAGCTGGAGGCCAGCGGGTCCACGGCGGGGTAGATGCCCTTGTCGGAGATCGACCGCTCGAGGTTGGTCGTCGCGTCCAGGTGGGCGAACGTGGTCGCCGGCGCCGGGTCGGTGTAGTCGTCGGCGGGCACGTAGATCGCCTGGAGCGACGTGATCGCCTTGCCCCGGACCGAGGTGATGCGCTCCTGGAGCTCGCCCATCTCGTCGGCCAGCGTGGGCTGGTAACCCACGGCGGACGGCATGCGGCCGAGCAGCGTGGACACCTCGGAACCGGCCTGGGTGAACCGGAAGATGTTGTCGATGAAGAGCAGCACCTCCTGGTTCTGGACGTCCCGGAAGTACTCCGCCATGGTCAGCGCGGTCAGGGCGACCCGCAGGCGGGTGCCCGGCGGCTCGTCCATCTGGCCGAAGACCAGCGCGGTCTTGTCGAGCACGCCGCCCTCGGCCATTTCCAGGATGAGGTCGTTGCCCTCACGGGTGCGCTCGCCGACGCCGGCGAACACCGACGTACCGCCGAAGTTGCGGGCGACACGGATGATCATCTCCTGGATGAGCACCGTCTTGCCCACGCCCGCGCCGCCGAAGAGGCCGATCTTGCCACCGCGCACGTACGGCGCGAGCAGGTCGAGCACCTTGATGCCGGTCTCCAGCATCTCGGTCTTCGGCTCGAGGTCCGCGAACGCCGGGGGCTTGCGGTGGATCGGCCAGCGCTCGGTGACCTGGATCGAGCTCGGGTCCACGTTGAGGACCTCGCCGAGGGCGTTGAACACGTGGCCCTTGGTGACGTCGCCGACGGGCACCGAGATCGGCGCGCCGGTGTCGCTCACCTCGGCGCCGCGGACCAGACCGTCGGTCGGCTGCATCGAGATGGCGCGGATCATGTTGTCGCCCAGGTGCTGGGCGACCTCGAGGGTCAGCGTCTTGGTGCCCTCGGAGAGAGTCACCTCGACGTGCAGCGCGTTGAAGATCGCGGGCATCGCGTCCCGCGGGAACTCCGCGTCGACGACCGGGCCGATGACCCGGACGACGCGGCCGACACCGGTCTCCGTCTTGGTGGGCTCAGCTACAGCAGTCATCACACATCACTTCCCGCTGCGGACAGCGCCTCGACGCCGCCGACGATTTCACTGATTTCCTGGGTGATCGCGGCCTGGCGCGCGGAGTTCATCTCCCGCGTGTACCGCTTGAGCAGGTCGTCGGCGTTGTCCGACGCGCTCTTCATCGCCCGGCGCCGCGACGCCGACTCGCTCGCCGCCGAGTCCAGCAACGCCGCGTAGATCCGCGTGTTGAGGTACTTCGGCAGCAGAGCGTTCAGCAACTCCTCGGCCTCGGGCTCGAACTCGTACGCCGGCCGCAGTCCGGGCTCCCGCTCACGGTCCTCGACCTGCATCGGCGCCAGGAAACGCGCCTCCGCCGCCTGGGTCATGAGCGACTTGAACTGCGTGCTGACGATGTGCAGCTCGTCCACACCCTGGATGCCGTCCGGGCCGTGGTTCGCGTCCGAGTCGTCCGCGCCGGCGACGAACGCCTCCAGCAGGGACTCGCCGATCCGCCGGGCGTCCTCAAAGGAGGGCCGCTCGGAGAAACCGGTCCAGCTGGTCTCGATCGGCCGGTTGCGGAACTTGTAGTACCCGACGCCCTTGCGGCCGACGATGTACAGCGCCACGTCCTTGCCGTCCGCCCGCAGCCGGGACATCAGCTGCTCGGCGGTGCGGATCGCGTTGGCGTTGTAGGCGCCGGCCAGGCCCCGGTCGCTGGTGATCAGCAGGACACCCGCACGCCGCACCCGCTCACGCGGCTGCAGCAGCGGGTTGTCCACCGACGCGTTGGAGGCCAGCGCCGTGAGGACCCGCGTGATCGCCTCCGAGTACGGCTTGGAGGCGGTGACCCGCTCCTGAGCCTTGGCGATGCGGCTGGTCGCGACCAGCTCCTGCGCCTTGGCGATCTTCTTGGTCGACCGGACGGTGCGGATGCGCCGCCGGAGGGCCTGTACCTGACCGGCCATGGCTTACTTCTCGTCCGTGGAGGACCGGACCTCGCGGGTGACGGTCTCGCGGCTCTCGCTGCCCTCGGCGAGCGGCTGAGCCGGCGCCTCGTTGGGGCCGCCGGTGGTCGCGCCCTGCTTGAACAGCGGCTTGAACTCCTGCACGGCCTTCTCGAAGACCTCGACCTGCTCGTCCTCGAGCTTGCCGTCGGCCTCGATGGCGGTGAAGGTGTCGCTGCGGTGCCGCTTGACCCAGTCCAGGAACTCGGCCTCGAAGCGGCGCACGTCGCCGACCGGGATGTCGTCGAGCTGGCCGGTGGTGCCGGCCCAGATCACGACGATCTGCTCGGCCACGGACAGCGGCGAATACTGCGGCTGCTTGAGCAGCTCGACCAGGCGGACGCCCTTCTCGAGCTGGGCCCGCGACGCCCGGTCCAGGTCGGAGGCGAAGGCCGAGAAGGCCTCCAGCTCACGGAACTGGGCCAGGTCGAGGCGCAGGCGGCCGGAGACCCGACGCATACCCCTGACCTGCGCGGAACCGCCGACCCGCGACACCGAGGTGCCGACGTTGATGGCCGGGCGCACACCCGAGGCGAACAGGTCCGACTCGAGGAAGATCTGGCCGTCGGTGATCGAGATGACGTTGGTCGGGATGTAGGCCGAGATGTCGTTGGCCTTCGTCTCGATGATCGGCAGGCCGGTCATCGAGCCGCCACCCAGCTCGTTGGAGAGCTTCGCGCAGCGCTCCAGCAGGCGGCTGTGCAAGTAGAAGACGTCACCCGGGTACGCCTCGCGGCCCGGCGGGCGGCGCAGCAGCAGCGACACCGCGCGGTAGGCCTCGGCCTGCTTGGTCAGGTCGTCGAAGACGATCAGGACGTGCTTGCCGGCGTACATCCAGTGCTGTCCGATGGACGAGCCAGTGTAGGGCGCGATGTACTTGAAGCCGGCCGGGTCGGACGCCGGCGAGGCCACGATGGTGGTGTATTCCAGCGCGCCCTGCGCCTCCAGCGTCCCGCGGATGCTGGCGATGGTGGACGCCTTCTGGCCGATGGCGACGTAGATGCAGCGAACCTGCTTCTCCGGGTCGCCCGACTCCCAGTTGGCGCGCTGGTTGATGATCGTGTCGAGCGCGACCGTGGTCTTACCGGTCTTGCGGTCGCCGATGATCAGCTGGCGCTGGCCGCGGCCGATCGGCGTCATGGCGTCGATCGCCTTGATGCCGGTCTGCAGCGGCTGCTTCACGGGCTGGCGCGCCATGACGTTCGGCGCCTGCAGCTCCAGCTCGCGGAAGCCCTCGTTGGGAATCTCGCCGCGGTCGTCGATCGGGTTGCCCAGGGCGTCGACCACGCGGCCGAGGTAGGCGTCGCCGACCGGGACCGAGAGGACGCGGCCGGTCCGCTTGACCTGCTGGCCCTCCGCGATGCCGGCGAAGTCACCCAGGACCACGGCGCCGATCTCGCGGACGTCGAGGTTCAGGGCGACACCGAGGGTGCCGTCCTCGAACTCGAGCAGTTCGTTCGCCATCGTCGAGGGCAGACCCTCGACGTGCGCGATACCGTCGCCCGCATCGGAGACGATGCCGACCTCCTCACGGGAGACCTCGGGCGTGTAGGACGAGACGTAGCGCTCTAGCGCCCCCCGGATCTCGTCCGAGGAGATGGTCAGCTCGGCCATCCTCTGCCTTCTCTAGTCGGCTCGGGGCGTCGCCGCCGCCGAGGGCGTGCTCGGGACGTCGCCGCCACCGAGGGGAAGAAACTATTTAGCGAACGCCTGCCGGGCTTCGTTGAGTCGCCGCAGGATCGTGCCGTCGTAGAGGTCAGAGCCGACACGGACGCTGATGCCGCCGATGATGCTCGGATCCACATCGACCTTCAGCGAGACCTGCCGACCGTAGATGTCGGACAACTTCGCGGCGAGCCGCTGCTCCTCGGCGTCGTCGAGCACCTTCGCAGCCGTGACATACGCGACCTGGCGGTCACGCTTGGCAGCGGTCAGCTCGACGAGCTTGCTGAGCGACGTCTCGAAGCTCCGGCCGCCGAGTCCTTCCAGCGCGACCCGCACGAGCTGGAGCGTCCCCGTCTGGGCCTTGCCCGTCAGCAGGTCCTCGACAAGCTTAGCCCGCCGATCTACCGGCGCAGTCGGGTCACTGAGAGTGACCGCAAGCTGCGGGCTACCGGAGACGACCTGCCCGAAGCGGAACAGCTCGTCCTCGACATCGGCCAGCCGGCCGGCCTTTTCGGCCGCCGCCAGCGCGGTGTCGACCCCGAGCCGCTCCGTGGCGTCGAGCAGTTCGTGCGGCGCCGACCAGCGGCCGGACGCCAGCACTGCAAGCGCGTCCACGGCAGTCGCACCGAGCTTGCCGGTGAGCAGGGAGCGCAGCAGCTCCCCCCGCTCGGCACCGGAACGCGACGGGTCGGTCAGCGCGCGCCGCAGCCGCGGCTCACCACGCAGCAGCCGCGCCGCCGACAGGATCTCGTCGGCGGTCGTGGCGAGCTGTGCGGCGGTGTCCGTCTGCGTTCCCGCGGTCAACTTCTCCGCGGCGGCGGCGTACGACTCCCGGTTGACGGTCGCCATCAGCGCCCGCCCGTACCGGCGCCGAGCTCGGTGATGAACCGGTCGACGGTGCCGCGGGTGCGCGCCTCGTCGGCGAGGGACTCACCGACGATCTTGCTGGCCAGGTCCACCGCGAGCGTGCCGACCTCGGCACGCAGGTCGCGCACGATGCTCTCGCGCTGGGCGGCGAGCTGCTCGCGACCGGCCGCGATGATGCGGTCGGACTCCTCCCGGGCCTTGCCGAGAACGTCCTGACGGATGCCCTCCGCGTCGGCACGGGCCTCGTCGCGGATCCGCGCGGCCTCGGTACGAGCCTCGGCGAGCTGTGCCTTGTACTGCTCGAGCAGCCCGCTCGCCTCGGCCTGAGCGGCCTCGGCGCGCTTGATGCCGCCCTCGATCGCGTCGACCCGCGCCTGGAACATCTTCTCCATCTGCGGGAAGACGAACTTCATCAGCACGAAGCAGAGCAGCCCGAACGCGACGAGCCCGAGAACGATCTCCTGCCACACAGGAAGCAGCGGGTTAATCTCGTGTTCCCCGCCTTCAGCGGCCAAGATAGTGGTGATCATGACACCTCCCAACGAGGCCGAAAATTACTTGATCGGGCCCATCCAGATGAAGCCGAAGGCGATGCCGAACAGCGCGAGCGCCTCGATGACGGCGAAGCCGATCCAGACGTACGGCAGGGTCAGTCGCGACGACTCGGGCTGACGGGCCGTCGACTGGATGTAGGCCGAGAAGACCAGGCCCACGCCGATGCCGGGGCCGATGGCGGCGAGGCCGTAGCCGATGGCGGCGGTGCTGCCCTCAACGGCGGCAAGAATGTCAACACCCATTACAGATTCCTCCTGGTATCTCGCGTGGCGTTCACGCGGGACGACAAACGGTGTGGAACTCCGAAAGCTTTCAGTGCGAGTCGGCGAGCGCACCCTGCACGTAGCTCGCGGTCAGCACGGTGAAGACGTAGGCCTGGAGGCAGATGACCAGGAACTCCAGGAACGTCAGCCCGATGGTGAGCAGCCAGGAGAGCACCGAGACCGGGGCCAGCCAGGCGTTGGCATTGATCATGGCGAAACCGCCGAGCGTGAACACCAGCAGCAGCATGTGCCCGGCGAACATGTTGGCGAAGAGTCGCACCGAGAGCGAGAACGGCCGAATGAGGAACGTCGACGCGAACTCGATCGGCACCAGCAGGGGCAGGATGTACCACGGAGCCGGCGGAACCATCGCCGTCTTCAGGTATTTGCCGAGCCCATGCTTGCGAATGCCGACGTAGTTGAATAGCAGGTAGCTGATCACGGCCAGCACGACCGGAAACGCAAAGTGCGAATTCGGCGACATCTGGAAGAACGGCAGAATCGCGAACAGATTCATCATGAAGATGAAGCAGAAGAGCGACGTCAGGTAGGACGCGAAGCGCACCCCGTCCGGGCCGATCATTTCCTTGGCGATCGCGTTGCGTCCGAAGCCGTAGATCGACTCGGCGATCCACTGCCGCTTGGTGGGCACCATCTTGGGGTTCCGGTACGTGACCAGGAAGAAGATGATGACCGCCGCCGTGGCGATCCAGAGCATCAGGGTGATCTTCGTAAACCAGGGGTTGTCAGTGCCCCCGGCGAAGCTCGGCGGGAAGAAGTCCTGAATGCTCGGTGGAAACTCCGCGGCGAGGATCGTCGACTGCTCGGTCACCTTTGCCCTTCCATGTCGCGTCAGGCGCCGAGACGGCGCACGATGAGGTAGACCCCGCCCGCGGCACCGAGCACCACGCCGACGCCCGTCGCGATGCCCCCAGTGCCGAGCCACCGGTCGACCAGCCAGCCGACCAGGCCCCAGACCAAGATGCCCGCGATGAGGTAGGACAGCGCCGTCATACCCGAGCCCGAATTGGGTGGGGATGGGCTGTCGTCGCCGTGGGGCTTGCCTGGGGGTTCTTGACCGGTCATGACGGCCCGAACGATATCAGTCGGCGAAACGCGGCGAGGCGAGACCCCCCGCACAACCGCAGTTGTCCAGGCGTCAGGGGTCTCGCAGCTAGCCATGCACGGTACTCCCCCTTCGCGAGAACCGGACACCTTTGCCGCGTTCCCGTCACCGATTCGTGGATCAAAACCCACGAAAGGCGCGATGACGTGGCACAACGCCGGTGCGATAGATCACCGGCGTTTGCTGAGCCGGGCCACCCACCAGACCTGCGCGGCTGTCCACCCCATGACCCCGGCGACGACGCCCCAGCCGAGCGCGCTGCGCCCCCGCCACTCCGAGGAGATCACAAATGCCAGGATTACGCCGAGCAACGAGTACTTCACCACGTATGTGGTGATACCGAGCGGCATCAGCAGTGCCGGGCGAACGGTGTCGGCCCAGGCCAGCACGAGCGTCGACATTGTGTAACTGACGGTCACGATCGCGACGCCGGCCGTCGCGCCGACCGCCGCCGGCACGCCGGAGGTGAGGAATCCCACCGAGGCCGCGCACATCATCAGCGCGAAGGAGAACGCCGTCAGCAGGGGCAGGTGCTCCACCCGCCACCGTGGATCGGCGGGCAGCGGCGGCAGGTCCGGCAGCGGCCCCAGGTTCTCTTCTTCCTCTTCGGGCACATAGTCGTCCCACTCGGACCGTTGCTCCGGCACGACGTCCTCACGCTGCGACTTCTTCATGCGGGCACACCTTCCCCCGCGTACGCCGGGAAGCGCCGGACAAGCGCACTCACCTCGTCCGCGGAGTCGCGCAGCGTGCCCGCCCCGCTGGCCGTCGCCGGATCGGCGCGCACGGCGGCGGCGATCAGCCCGGCGATCTGCCGCATCTCCCCCTCGCGCATGCCCTGCGTGGTGACGCAGGGCGTGCCGACCCGGATGCCGGAAGCGGTCATCGGCTTCTCCGGGTCGAACGGGATCGCGTTCTTGTTGAGCGTGATCCGCGCCCGGTCGCACCGCTCCTCGGCGTCGCGCCCGCTCACCCCGAGGTCGCGCAGGTCGACCAGGGCAAGGTGGGTGTCGGTGCCGCCGGAGACGGGACGCATGCCCTCGGCGGCCAGCCCGGAGGCCAGCGCCTGGCTGTTGCGGACCACCTGCTGGGCGTACCCCTGGAAGTCGGGCAGCGAGGCCTCCCGCAGCGCGACCGCTTTCGCGGCGACGGCGTGCATCAGCGGCCCGCCCTGAGTGAAGGGGAAGACGGCCTTGTCGATGCGCGCGGCGAGACTCTCACGGCAGAGAATCATGCCGCCTCGGGGACCGCGGAGCACCTTGTGGGTGGTGCAGGACACCACGTCGGCATACGGTACGGGCGAGGGCACCGCCCGCCCCGCGACCAGCCCGATGAAGTGCGCCGCGTCGACCATGAGGTAGGCGCCCACCTCGTCGGCGATGTCCCGGAACGCCTTGAAGTCGATGAGCCTCGGGTACGCCGTGGCGCCGCAGACGATCAGTTTGGGACGGTGCGCCAGGGCGAGGTCGCGCACCTCGTCGTAGTCGATCAGCTCGGTGTCGCGGCGTACCCGGTAGCCGATGGGGTGGAACCACTTCCCGCTGAAGTTGACCTTGCTGCCGTGGGTGAGGTGGCCGCCGTGCGGCAGGTCCATGGCCAGCACCGGGTCGCCGGGCTGCACGAGGGCGGCGAACGCGGCCATGTTCGCCGAGCTCCCTGAGTGCGGCTGGACGTTGGCGTGCTCCGCGCCGAAGAGGTCCGTGGCGCGCCGGACGGCCAACTCCTCGGCACGGTCGACCTCGGCACAACCCCCGTAGTAACGCTTTCCCGCGTAGCCCTCGGCGTATTTGTTCGTCAGCGTCGAGCCCAGCGCCGCGAGGACGGCTGGGGACGTGAAGTTCTCGCTGGCGATGAGCTGGAGGCCGCCACGCTGGCGCTCGAGCTCACCCAAGATCACCTCGGCGATCTCAGGGTCCTCGCGCCGCAGCGCGGAGAAGTCCGGACCCCAGAACGTGTCCATGGCGCGCTCCTCACGTCGGCCTCATCGCCGGAATACGAGCATATGGCTTATCCACCCCCACCTGGGGCACTGTGTGGGTTATGCGCTGTCTGGTCACCGGGGCCACCGGCTATATCGGCGGCCGGCTGGCACCCCGGCTCCTGGACGCGGGGCACGAGGTCCGCGCGCTGTCGCGCAGCGCCGGCCGGCTGCGGGACGTGCCCTGGACGCCCCGCGCCGAGATCGTCGAGGGCGATCTGTCTGATTCGGCGTCCCTGGGCCCCGCGCTCGAGGGCGTCGACGTCGCCTACTTCCTCGTCCACTCGCTCGGTCAACGCGACTTCGAGCGCCGGGACCGGGAGGCGGCCCACAACTTCGCCCGGGTTGCCGCCGAGCAGGGCGTCGGCCGGATCGTCTACCTGGGCGGTCCGGAGCCGCCGGCGGACGAGAAGCCGTCGGCGCACCTGCGCTCGCGGGCCGAGGTCGCGCGGATCCTGCTCGACAGCGGCGTGCCGACCGCCGTGCTGCGCGCGCCGGTGATCATCGGTTCCGGCTCGGCGTCGTTCGAGATGCTGCGCTATCTGACCGAGCGACTGCCGATCATGGTGACGCCGCGCTGGGTGCGCAACCGCATCCAACCGATCGCCGTCCGCGACATGTTGCGGTGTCTGATCGCGGCCGCGGACCTGCCGGCCGACGTCAACCGCGGCTTCGATCTGGGCGGCCCCGACGTGCTCACGTACGCCGAGATGATGCAACGTTACGCCCGTGTGGCAGGCCTGCGCCGCCGGATCATCGTGCCGCTGCGGCCACTGAGCCCCTGGCTTTCCTCGCACTGGGTCGGCGCGGTCACCCCGGTCCCGAACACGATCGCCCGGCCGCTGGTCGGCAGCCTGATCCACGAGGCCGTCGCGCACGAGAACGATTTCGCGGAGCTCGTCCCGGGAGAGTCCCTCGGCTCCTTCCTCGGCTTCGACCAGGCAGTCCGCCTGGCCCTCGGAAAAATTCGTGACGCCGAGGTCGAGACCCGATGGTCCACCGCGTCCGGCGGGGACGCGGCCGCCGAACCGCTGCCGAGCGACCCGACGTGGTCGGGCGGCACCATCTACACGGACGTGCGCTGCCGCGAGGTCGGCGCGCCCGTGGACGCCCTGTGGCGGATCATCGAGGGCGTCGGCGGCGAGAACGGCTGGTATTCCTTCCCCCTCGCCTGGTCGGTACGCGGCTGGCTGGACCGGCTGGTCGGCGGCGTGGGCCTGCGCCGCGGCCGCCGGGACCGGCACCGCCTCTATGTGGGCGAGGCGCTGGACTGGTGGCGCGTCGAGGAGATCCGGCCCGGTGAACTGCTGCGGCTCCGCGCCGAGATGAGAGTTCCCGGCCGGGCCTGGCTCGAGATGTCCGCGTCCCCGTGCCCGGGCGGCACGAGCGTCTACCGGCAACGGGCACTGTTCGTGCCGCGAGGGCTGGCCGGGCACGCGTACTGGGCCAGCGTCCTGCCCTTCCACGGCGTCATCTTCAGCGGCATGGCCCGCAACATCGCCCGGAACGCCGAGCAGATTTAGGGAGCGTTTCTCGCATCGTGGTTTGATCCCGAGCAGGATGCAGCCGGGTACGTGCGGCTCAACTATAAAGAGATATTTGTTCGTGCGTACGGCTAGGTCGCATCATTGCTGCGAGCCAGTTGATGCAACGATCGGCGACGTTGCGGCGCCGCCGCGCTGCAGGGCCCGGTCTAATATTTCGGCCGCGTCAGGCGCTCACGAGGCCCGCGAATACCACGGTGCGCGAATGCCGATCCGGGTGTTCTGGCGACCCGTTCGCGGGCACTGGCGGCCGCTCGTCCAACGCACCATCAGCACGGCCGAACTCGCCTATCAAGGCTGCCACGGACCTTGCCGCACCCGGCTGATAAACCTAGGCCCGCATCACCCTTAGCCGCTGGACCATCGAGGAATGCTTAGCAAGCCAAGAAGACCGCCGTCCTCGGCGAATACCAGGTCCGTGGCTGGCGAAAGCCCGGTACGCGCACATCACCTTGTCGATGGCCGCACACGCCCGGCTCGCCGTCGCAATCTCTTACCGCAAAAAGGGAAGCAGCTCCGGCGAGCACATGATGATCGACTTTACCGTACCCGAGATCAGACGGCTGTTCACCGCACCGGCCGTTCGCTTCCAATGCAAACATTACGTCTGGCGGTGTTTTCGATGGCCTGCGCCAGCCACTACCGTCAGCGCGGCTACGCACTCTGCTGGATTCCATTGGGACTAAGCACCGAGCTCGCCCTTAACCGCGAGCCTCCGCGGCACTCGGGCGAGCAGGAGCGGGGGACAGGGCGATGAGCCCTGCCCCCCGAATTGCAGGCCACCGCATGCACTTCGACTCCATTGCCTCACTCGTCAGAATGCGTCTTCGAGGATTCAACGAGCGCGGACGGGGAGACTAAGCGACAAGAATCGCCCCTTACAATCAGAGGTCCGTGCACTCGAAAGCGTCGCGAATGTTCCCCGTTGACGCAAACGTCGTGATCTTGACAGTCCCGAGCGACGATACCCAATAGCACGCGGAGTCCTGCTGGTAACGAAGATCAAGCTTTGCACCCAGACCCCGCGAGCAGTTGTTTTTGACCGTAACCAGTCTCGAAGAGCCTTGGTTGACCTTGCTGGCAATGGAAAGGCATCCACGCGCGAATGCCGGCTCTGCAGCAACCCCCACAACCGCCATCGAGGCGAATAGCGTCGTCCCCGCAACGAACGATACGCGGGCACGCTTCATCGAAATCGCCATGAATCTCTCCCCATGATTAGACGCTGTGCTTAACTTCTAGGATCAGAATCCTTAGTAGAACCGGCAAAGGCAAATCTACCGATCCAACTGTCTTGCACGCAACCCCAAACTACTCTCGGTCATCCCCTGATGCGATCAGCCAGATAGTGCGCCTGTTCGCCTGGCGCCGATGTGGGATGTCTCACACACAAACGTTACGGCCTGTAGTCTCATTGGCACTTGTAGATGCTAATTCGCTATGCGAAAACGAAGTACACCGAACCGACGACATCAGGTTACGGCGTGCACAGTCGAGGTCGGCACGCCCACAGGCCGCCGATCGGTACCGCCTCAAGGCGTTGCTTGCACCGCAGATATTCGAGCTTGCGGACGAGTATTTGCGAAAGGCGGGCCGGCAGTGACGGCCGCGACAACCGCCGCCTATACCATCAGCGCCGAGTTCAACGTCGCGCTCGGCCAGCGTTGCGGGGTGTACGCCAGGACATCGGATCGCGTACCCAGCCCGGGCGACCGGCGACCCCATCGAGAAGCACACGCGCCTGACACAGACGTGCGCGTGAGTTCAAAGCGGTATTGCGGTAAGCAAAAACGCATCCTGGTTGTGGAACGGTTCTCGGTCAGCTCCGCTTCACAACCCGGGGCACTCACACGTCTACAGCTCAGAGCGAGTCATCGCGCAACCCTGGCCATCACAACTATGCCGCCGCGCGCATGAGTCGGTCGCGGACCGCGAGCCATTCCTCGGTCGGCGGAGGCGTCCGCACGAGGATCGTCGTGACGCCGGCGTCGTCGAGGCGGTGCAGGGCCGCGTAGAGGTCGGCGGCGTACTCCCGGGGATCGGCGCTGAGCACCTCCGCGCCTGGCACGTCCGCGGTCTCGTACGTCAGCACGCCCACCGAGGCGTCGAGGTCGGCCGGGTTCACCACGTCGGTCAGCACCACCTTGGCGCGTGGGGCGTAGTGGCGCCTGCTCATGCCCGGCGAGGGGCGGGCCGAGCCGTCGAGCACCTCGTCGGGCAGGGCGAGCGTTCCGGTCACTTCACGGATCTCGCGCAGTCCCAGCGCGCCGGGCCGCAGCAGTCGCGGCACCTCGCCGGTCACGTCGAGCACTGTCGACTCGATGCCCCAGGATGCCGGGCCGCCGTCCAGCACCATCGGTACGTCCGGCAGGCTGCGCAGCACGTGCTCGGCCGTCGTCGGGGAGATGCTCTCCGAGCGGTTGGCGCTCGGCGCGGCGAGCGGCAGATCCGTGGCCTCCAGCAGCCGCAGGGCGACCTCGTGCGCGGGCACCCGGATGGCGATCGTGCCCGTGTCGGCGCCGATCTGGGTGAGATGCGGGGCCCGGCGCACGACCAGGGTCAGCGGCCCCGGCCAGAACGCCGCGGCGAGCTCGTCGGCCACCGCCGGCCAGCGGGCGGCCAGGGCGCGGGCCGCCGCCACGTGTGCCACGTGCACGATCAGCGGGTTCCACGAGGGGCGGTTCTTGAGCCGGTAGATCTCGGCGACCGCCTCGGCGGAGAAGGCGTCGGCGCCCAGCCCGTAGACGGTCTCGGTGGGAAAGGCGACGACCGACCCGGCGCGCAGCAACTCGGCCGCGCGGCGGATCCCGGCGGCATCCGCGGCAACGATCACGCCGGCCTCGGCGCTCCGGGTAGGAGGGCGTCGACCAGGGCGTACAGCGACTCGTCGATGGTCTCGGCGATGCGCTGGAAGGTCTGGTCGCCGCGGCCCCACGGGTCGTCGAGGTCGTCGCCGGGCAGCGGCTCCTCGTGCGCGCGACGCCGGTCGGCGGCCGCGACGAGGGCGGTGGCCCGGGCGGTGAACGTCCGCGGATCGGTGCCGGCCGGGGGCAGTTCCGCGAGGTCCAGCTCGCGCAGCAGCCGGGCGAACTGCCCGAGGACGAACGTACGGCACGCGACGCCGGGCGCGAGTGAGACCACGTAGTCGCTCTGCTCGGCGGTGGCGGTGAGGACCAGGCCGGCCTCCGCCAGGTGCTCGCCGGTCAGCTTGCGCGCCGTGAAGCCCGCCACGACGCCGCCGCGGAGCGCGATCTGGCGGGACGCGGGCGGATTCATCTCCTCGCCCTCGTGCCAACCGCCCGTTCCGGCGCTCACGCTGCGCAGCAGCTCGCCCGGATCCGCGCCGGGGTCGAGGTTGGCCAGCCGCCGGCCCACCACCAGCCGAAGCAGATGCTCGGCCATCGGGGAACGGCAGATGTTGCCGAGGCACACGTGCAGGACGGTGAACGGCGGCATGGTCAGGAGCCCGCGGGCAGGATGTCCGGCACCACGTCGCGCAGCTTCTCCCAGGACACCGCGCCGTCGCGCAGCACCCGTGGCACGTCGCCGGTGACGTCGACGATCGTGCTCGGCGCCGGGTCGTGCGCCACGCCGGCCTCGAGGTAGACGCGGACCGCGTACTCGAGCTGGTCGCGGGCGTCCTCGGCGGTGAGCGGCGCGGCCTGACCGGCCCGGTTGGCGGTGGTGACGGCCATCGGGCCGACCTCGCGCAGCACCTCCAGCGCCACGGGATGCAGCGGCATGCGCACGGCCACCCGGCCGCCGGTCTCCCCGAGATCCCACTGCAGGCTCGGCGAGTGCTCCACCAGGATCGTCAGGGCGCCGGGCCAGAACGCGTCGGCCAGCTCGCGGGCCGCCTTCGGCAGCGAGTAGACCAGGCCGTCCAAGGTGTGCCGGGAGCCGACCAGCACCGGCGGGGGCACCCGGCGGTCGACGCCGCGGGCGTTCTGCAGCGCGGTCACCGCGTGCGCGGTGAAGGCGTCCGCGCCGACGCCGTAGACCGTGTCGGTCGGCATGACGGCCAGCTCGCCGCTCTTGATCGCCTCCACGGCGGCGGCGATGCCGCGATCACGCTCGGCCACGGCACGGCAGTCGTAGAGCATCACGAGGTGCAGTCTGCCATGGCGCCCGCCACGCCCGTCATACCCGCCGGGCGGTCGCGAAGCGTGGCCGGCACGCGAGGTCCGGGTGGCCCGTGGCTTCGGTGAACCGGCCGTCCGCGCCGAGCAGTGCCGGCACCGCCTCGGCGTGCACGTCGTCGTGCTCGATTCCGACCACCCCGCCGGGCCGCAACAGGGCCGCGGCGAGGGCGATCACCGGCCGGATCACGCTCAGGCCGTCCGCGCCGCCGAAGACCGCCTCGGCCGGGTCGTGCTCCGCGACCTCCGGGGGAACGGCGGTGCCCTCCGGCACGTACGGCGGGTTGCACAGCACCACGTCCACCTGCCCGTACAGCTCCGACAACAGACCCGGCGCCGTCACATCGGCCTCGATTACCCGTACCGTCGGAAAAGCCGCCGCGTTGCGACGCAGAAAGACCAACGCCGCCGGCGAGCGTTCGACGGCCACGACCCGGGCCGCACCGGATTCGTCCGCGACGGAGAGCGCGACGGCGCCGCTGCCGCTGCATAGGTCGACCACGGTGGCGCCCGGCGCGGTGTGCTCGATCCCCCACCCGGCCAGCAGTTCCGTCTCCGGGCGCGGCACGAAGACACCGTCGCCGACGGCCAGTTCGAGATGCCGGAAGGCGGCCGTGCCGAGCAGGTGCTGCAGGGGAATCCGCCGGGCCCGCCGGGCCACCAGATCCTCGAACCGGCTCAGCTCGTCACCGCGGATGGTGTCCACGAGCAACAGTCGACCGCGGCCGATGTCCAGCACGTGCGCGGCGAGCAGTTCCGCATCGACGCGCGGTGATTCCACCCCGGCCTCGGCGAGCTGGGCCGCCGCCCGGGCCAGGGCGGGTGCCAACCTCGTCCGGTCCGTGCCTCTCCAGGGGTGTTCATGCGCGACTGTCACGGCATAATCATGAGACGTCGTTTCGCGACGGTGGCCGGCCGGGTCATCCATCGATGAACGACGTCGGCAGGAGAGCTGAATGCCCGTGGCGGCGCCATGACGTGGTTGGACCAGCTCCCGGATTGCGTCGACGACCTGCGACGCGCCGGTGAGCTCCAGCAGGGTGGCCGGTCCGCCGAGGCGCTGCCGATTCTCGACAAGGTCCTCGAGCTCACCGGCGACCCGTTGACCCGGGCCTATGCGCTGGTCCAGCGCTTCGGGGCGCTCATCAACCTGGGTCGGGTGGCCGAGTTCGCCACCGCCATGACGCTCGCCTCCAACGCCGTCCACGAGAGCTCGGACCCCTATCTGCGCGGCCAGATGCACGCCTTCGCCGCGCTCGGCGCCCATCTGCAGAGCGCCCTGGACCGCGGCGTCACCCACCTCATCCAGGCGGCCCGCGCCCTCGCGGCCGTGACGGACGGCGACGCCGAGACGGCGTGGGGTTGGCACGACCTCGCGATGGCGTATTCGTACCTCGGCTTTCACGGCCACGCGCTCACGGCGATCGAGCAGGCCCGCCAGGTCGGCGCGGCCGGCGGCATGGCGCCGGAGCTCTTCGCCGCCCCCGGCATCCGGCTGCGCAACGCGGTAGCGCTCGACCATCAGGGCGACACCGACGGCTGCCTGCGGGTGCTGCGCGACATCGACGCCGAGCTCACCCGCTACGTCGCGACCGGGGCCGACGCCCGGCTGCGGCCCAGCAGCCGCCCCGTGTACGGCTACGCGCTCGCCCGCCGCGCCGCGCTCGGCGAGAGCACCGACACCGACGTCACGAGCCTGTTCACCGGTGGCGGCGACAGCGTCCGCTCGCGCGACCTGCGCCACCTCGGCGGGGTCTGCCTGGCCATCGCCGCCGGGCGGCCCGCGGAGGCGCTGCACAAGCTCGATGCCGTACCGGTCTCGCAGGAGATTCTCGGGCCCGCCGAGCCGGCCCGACTGCGCAGCATCTGCCACGCCGCGGCCGGTGACCACGAAGCCGCACACCGGGCCGACCGGTACGCCTTCCGCCTCGCCGCCCAGCGCATCGACCGACTCCGCGACGGTTACCTGGACGGGGTCTCGGCCCGCCTCGACGCCCAGGAAACGCATCGCGACGTCGGCCGCTACGGCGACGAGACCCTCACCGACCCGCTCACCGGCCTGCCCAACCGCAGGCAGCTCGAACGCTATGTCGCGGCGATGCTGTCGCGCGGCGAGAGCGCGGCGATCGGCGTCTGCGACCTCATCGGCTTCAGCTCGGTCAACGCCCGCCACGGACGGCACTGCGGCGACCTGGTGCTCCAGCGCGTCGCCGGAATTCTCAACCGGGTCATGCGCCGAGGCGACTTCGTGGCCCGCTTCGCCGGCGACGAGTTCGTGGTGGTCCTGCCCGGCGCCGGCTCCACCCAGGCGGCGGAGGTGTCGCGCCGGATCAGCGCGGCCGCGGCCGGCGAGAACTGGCAGGTCCTCGTCCCCGGCACCCCGATCGGGCTGGCCGCCGGCTGGTCGGAGGTCGGCGCCCAGGCGCACGGTCTGAGCGCCGCGCTCGCCGAGGCGGCGGGCCGACGCTCGCCCGCTTAGCCGTACGCTGCCTGGCATGACGGTCATCGAGCTCGGGCTCATCACGGACGACGGGGATCGCCCGGTCGAGCCGGCTCGCCGGCCGCTGCGCCGTGTCGATCTCCGGCGGCTGCTCGTGGCGGCGGTCGCGGCGCTCTGCTTGCTGACCCTCGCCGGTTCGGCGCTGCCCGTGTCGCACAGCCCCCAGCGGCTCTGGAGCATCGCGTTCCAGGACGGCGGCGAGACCTTCGCCATGGGCTCCGACCAGGTTTACGTGTTGAGCAGCGATACCGGCAAGCTCACCGCGTACGGCGCGCGAGACGGTGAGGTGCGCTGGACGAACAAGCAGCTGATCGGCGTGTCCTGGATGAGCTCGGTGGGGTCCGGGATGGTGCTGATGCCCGGCGCCAACCGGACCGTGGAGATCGACGAGCCGGACGGTGGCCAGTCCTCCTACGAGTTCCCCAGCGAGACCGTCGCTCTCGACGAGGCCACCGGCCGGCAGGTCTGGAAGCTGCCCGGCGAGGCCAACGCCGTCGACAACGAGCGCGTTCTGCTCGTCGAGCGAGCCGACGACGGCGTCGAGATGCGAACCCTGCACGGCGTCAGGCTGCGCGACGGAGCGCGGCTCTGGGCCCTGCCGGGCGCTGGCACGGAAACCCTGGCGGTCGGCAGCACGCTGGACCCGGCGGCCGAGCGCCTGGCCACCGTCAGCAAGCGCGGCGAGGTGAAGGTCTACAACATGGCCGACGGGCGGCTCGTGGCCGGAGCTGTGGTGCCGTGGCTGGGTCAGGACGGGTCGAACGAGTCCTACAGTCAGGTCATCCTGGAAAGCCGCACTTTGTATGTCGAGAGTGTGGAGCGGGGCAAGGGCTCGCTCACGGCGTACGACACCGAGACGATGCGGCGCAAATGGCGCGTCGAGGCACGCTCTTACGGCGGCTTCTACCCCTGCGGCCCGGTGCTGTGCGTCAACGGTCCGGAAGGCACCTCCGGTTACGAGCGGGACACCGGCGCACTGCGCTGGAAAGTCCCCGGGGGGACCAATGGGCTGCCGTTGCCCGGCGGCATGCTCGTCCTCTCGGAGGACGCGTCCGACGGCATCTCCGAGGAACGGGCCAACATCCGAAACACCCTGATCGACAGCGCGACCGGCAAGCACGTCGCCGAGCTGGGCATCGGCACCGTGGTGTGGGACTACTCGAACCCACAGAGCAAGCCCTATCTGCTGGCCCGCGCCTCCCAGCCGGTGGACCGGACGTCCCTCGGTGTGGTCGACCCCACCGGCAAGGTGCAGCTGCTCGGCGTGATGGCGCCCGTCCTGGACGACAGATGTCAGGTCGCGAACGCCCTGCTCGCCTGCGTCACCACCGACGGACGCCTCACGGTCACGGACGTCGGCTGATCTCCGACCCGCCCGCCAGGCGGGCGGCCCGGTCGGCCTCCCCGAGCGCGTCGAGCACCCCGTCGAGCTCGCCACCCAGCGCCAGATCCAGGTTGTACGCGGTGTAGCCGATGCGGTGATCGGTGATCCGGTTCTGCGGGAAGTTGTACGTCCGGATGCGCTCGGACCGGTCCACCGTGCGGACCTGCGCCTTGCGCGCGTCGGAGGCGGCGGCGTCGGCCTCCTCCTGGGCGGCGGCCAGCAGCCGGGCCCGCAGGATCCGCATCGCCTGCTCGCGGTTCTGCAGCTGGCTCTTCTCGTTCTGGCAGCTCACCACGATGCCGGTGGGCAGGTGGGTGATGCGCACGGCCGAGTCGGTGGTGTTGACGGACTGGCCGCCGGGCCCGGACGAGCGGAACACGTCGATCCGGATGTCGCCCGCGTCGATCTGCACGTCGACGTCCTCCGCCTCGGGCAGCACGAGCACGCCGGCCGCGGAGGTGTGGATGCGGCCCTGTGACTCGGTCACCGGCACCCGCTGGACGCGGTGCACGCCGCCCTCCCACTTGAGCCGCGACCAGACCCCGTGGCCGCCCTCGGGCAGGCCCTTCGTCTTGACGGCCACGGAGACGTCCTTGACCCCGCCGAGGTCGGACTCCTGCGCGTCGATGACCTCGACCGTCCAGCCGCGGCGCTCGGCGTACCGGGTGTACATGCGCAGCAGGTCGCCGGCGAACAGCGCCGACTCCTGGCCGCCCTCGCCGGCCTTGATCTCGACGATGACGTCCTTGGCGTCGTGCGGATCCCTCGGGATCAGCATCTCGCCGAGCTTCTCCTCCAGCGGCGGCAGCATGGCGGCGACCGCCTCGACCTCCGAAGCGAACGAGGGGTCCTCGGCGGCCAGCTCCCGGGCCGCGGCCAGGTCGGCACGGGCGGCCTCGAGCTCGGTGTGTGCGGCGTTCAGCGGCGCCAGCTCGGCGAAGCGTCGCCCGACCCGGCGCACCAGGGCCTGGTCGGAGTGGATGGAGGGATCCTCCATCTGCTTTTCGAGCTGCGCGTACTCGTTCAGCAGCGTGGACAGCCGGTCAGTGCTCACGGTTCCCCCTACATACCAACGGCGCCCGGCCCCGCGGGATCGCGGAACCGGGCGCCGTTGCGGCAGTTACTTCTTCTTGCCGGCGTTGATCTTGGCGTACTTCGCCTGGAACTTGGCGACCCGGCCCGCGGTGTCCAGCACGCGCTGCTTGCCCGTGTAGAACGGGTGGCACGCGCTGCAGGTCTCGACGCGGATCTCGGCGCCCTTGGCGGTGCTGCGGGTCGTGAAGGTGCTGCCGCAGGAGCAGACGACCTCGGTCGTCGTGTACTCCGGGTGGATTCCGCTCTTCATGTCTTCTCGGTCTCTCTCGATAAGCGGTCGCCGGGTCGCCGGGTGCTCGGGGCGTGAACCGGAACCTTTTGCTGGCCGATGGACCAGTCTGCCATGTCACAGACCCCAACTGAAAATCAGGAGGCCTGCCCACCCAACTTCGATCAAAAAACCAGGCGAGATGACGGGTCCGTGGTCGATAACGTGAGCGGCCCTCGGAGCATTCCCACCCGGAAAGGAACGTGCCATGACGCTGCTCGCCGACGTCCTCGACCCGGTCGGACTGACCACCGCGGTCGAAAACGGGCACGTACGCAAGCAGCGCCACCCGTCGCGCCCGTACGTGATCTACAACTACACGGAGTCCTGCCAGTACGCCGCCGCATGGACCCCGGTGACCCTCGCGTGCCGCGGTCTCGTGGTGGATCCGACCACCGGCACGGTGCTCGCGCGTCCCCTGCCCAAGTTCTTCAACCACACCGAGGGGCACGCGCCGGCGCTGCGACCGGACGCCCCGGTGGCGGTGACCGACAAGGCGGACGGGTCGCTCGGCATCATCTATCGCGACGGCGACGAGCTCGCGGTGGCGACGCGGGGGTCGTTCGCCTCGGATCAGGCCGTGCACGCGACGCGCCTGCTCCGCACCCGGTACGCGAGCTTCGCACCGCCGGCCGGGTTCACCGTGCTGGTAGAGATCATCTACCCGGAGAACCGGATCGTCGTCGACTACGAAGGCATGGACGACCTGGTGCTGCTCGGCGCCGTCGAGATCGCGACCGGTCGGACGTTCGGCCCCACGGCCGTGCCCGACTGGCCGGGGCCGCGCGTGGACTCGTTCGCTTACGCCACTTTCGCCGAGGCGCTGGCCGCCGAGCCGCGCGACGGACGCGAGGGGCTCGTGGTGCACCTGCTCGACACCGACGAGCGGGTGAAGATCAAGTACGCCGAGTACGTCCGGCTGCACAAGCTCGTGACGGGGCTCACCGCCCGTACGGTATGGGAGGTTCTGGCCTGCGGCGGCGACCTGGACGCGCTGACGGCGCCGCTGCCCGACGAATTCCACGCGTGGGTTCGTGAGGTCGCCACGGCACTGACGGCGGCCGTCGAGGAGATGGCCGCCCAGGTGGAGAAGGAGTTCGCGGCGATCGTGGGCGAGCTTCCCGACGGTTGGGGACGGCGCGAGTTCGCGGCCCAGGCTGTGCGCAGCGGGCACCGGGCCGCGCTGTTCCTGCGCCTCGACGGCAGGGACTACCGTCCCGGCCTGTGGCAGCTCGCCAAGCCGGCCGGCGACGTGACCCCCGGTGGAAACCAGGTGAGTGAGGAATGACCAGACTGCTGATCACGCGGGGACTGCCCGCCTCGGGCAAGACCACGTTCGCGCGCAAGCTCCAGCCCCAGGTCGTCCGGGTCAACCGCGACGACCTGCGGCGGATGCTGCACGGGGAACGGCTCTTCACCCAACGGGCCGAGGCCCAGGTGACCCAGGCCCAGCGAGCGGCCGTCGAGGCGCTGCTGCGCTCGCGGAGCGACGTCATCGTCGACGACACCAACCTGCGGAACAAGACGGTCCGCGAGTGGGCCGAACTCGCCGCGCGCTTCCAGGCGACGTTCGAGGTGCACGACTTCACCGACGTACCCGTCGAGGAATGCGTACGCCGCGACGCCGAGCGCGCGGCGGACGACCGGGTCGGCGAGGCGGCGATCCGCCGCATGCACGAGCGCTACCTGGCCGGCAAGAACCTGCCGCTGCCCGTGCCGTGGGTCGACCCGGGCGGCCCCGGGATCGTCTACGCGCCGGAGGAGGACCTGCCGCCGGTCGTGCTGGTCGACATCGACGGCACGGTCGCGCTGATGCACGACCGCAGCCCCTTCGATTGGTCCCGGGTCGGCTCGGACCTGCCGAACCCGGCCGTCATCGCGGCGGTCCGGGCGATGCACGCGGCCGGCCACGCCGTCGTCTTCTGCTCCGGTCGCGACGCGGTCTGCCGGGCGGAGACCGAGGCCTGGCTGGACCTTTACGTCGGCGTGCCGTACGAAGGACTCTTCATGCGGCCCGAGGGCGATTCGCGTAAGGACGCGATCGTCAAGCGGGAGATCTTCGACGAGGAGATCCGGGACCGCTGGCGGGTCGTCGGCGTCTTCGACGACCGGCAGCAGGTCGTGCGCATGTGGCGTGCCCTGGGGCTGACCGTGTTCCAGGTGGCGGAGGGGGACTTCTGATGAGCGGGCAGGCGGGAAAGTATCCGCGGACCTTCCACCTGCCCGACTCACCCGGAGCCACGGACGACGACAAGGTGCAGCAGGATCTGTCCTGGCTGGACGGTGAGCTTGTCGTGACGGAGAAGCTCGACGGCGGCAACCTCACCTTCACCCGCGACGCCATGTACGCCCGGTCCCTCGACTCCGGCACCCAGCCGTGGGACCGGCCGGCGAAGGCACTGTGGGCGATGACGGCGTACCGGATCCCGGACGACTGGCGGGTCTGCGGCGAGTCCATGTGGGCGCGGCGCAGCATCGCCTACCGGGATCTGCCCGGCGTCTTCATCGTCTTCGGCATCTGGGACGAGACCGGCACGCTGCTCGGCTGGGACGACACGGTCGACTGGGCGCAGCGCCTCGAACTGCCCGTGGTGCCGGTCCTCTACCGCGGCGGCAGCCTGAGCGAGGCGCGCTCGGCATGGGCGCGGCGGCACACGCCCGAGACATCCGAGGGCTTCGTCGTGCGCAGCGCCGGCCGCATCCCGGCCGACGAATTCAGCGTCAAGCTCCTCAAATGGGTACGCGCGGAGCACGTCCGCACGGACGCCTCGTGGCGCCACCGCGACGATTTCGCCGTCAACGAATTCGCCTAGTTCTGCGAATACGGGCACGTGTTCTCTAGTGGGTAGAAATTGGGGCGCAGGTCCATTTCCGCGTAGTAGCGGTGGAAGACCGGCGTGATGCCTCCGGAGATTGGCGGGACGATCCAGGTCCAGTCGGCGGGCACGGGACGGCCCGCTTTCTCCTCGTTGCGCAGGTGGCTCATGAAGCGCTGCGATTCGGTGTGGTGGTCGCTGATCCGTACGCCCGCCTTCTCGAAGGACCACAGCACCGCGCGGTTGAGTTCGACGAGGGCGCGGTCGCGCCACAGGGTGGACTCGCTGCTCATGTCGAGCCCCATGCGCTCCGCCACGGTCGGCAGCATGTTGTAGCGGTCCGCGTCGGCGAAGTTGCGGGCGCCGATCTCGCTGCCCATGTACCAGCCGTTGAAGGGTGCCAGCGGGTAGTTCACGCCGCCGATGGTCAGGCGCATGTTGGAGATGGCCGGAACCGCGTGCCAGCGCAGGCCCAGCTCGGCGAACCAGCCGAATTCGGGGTGGCTGACGGGAACCTCGAGGACCGCGCGTTCCGGGAGTTCGTAGAGGCGTACGGACTCTCCGGGAACTTGCACGGCGAGCGGGAGGATGTCGAACGCGTCGCCCTTGCCCTGCCAGCCGAATCCCTGCATCGCCGCGGTGAAGTCGGCCATCCGCGGGTCGCCCACGACGGCGCCGTCCGTGCGGTAGCCGGCGTAGCGGACGAGTTGCTCGTTCCAGACCTTCGCGTACGGCTGGCCCGGCTGCGCCGCGGCGAAGATGCTGATGACCGGGCGGATCTTGCCACCGTCCCGCTGTGCGCCACCGGCGGCCTGGAGGTGGTGCACGAGCAGGGAGAAGATCTCGTCGGCGGTCCGGGCGCGGCGCCGGTCCAGGACGACCAGGCTGCGCCAGTAGAGCCGGCCGATGCACCGGCTCGAGTTGCGCCAGGCCATCTTGGCGCCATAGGAGAGCTCGTCGGGGGTGTGCACGTAGGTGCCGGTGGCGGCGATCTGCGCGCGAACGATGGCCAGCCGCGGCTCGACCGGGCCGAGCCGCGGATTTTCCAGGTAGCACTGGCGCAGGAATTCCTCCGCCTCGTTCGGATCGACAGGAGCGACGGGGTCCCACCGAGTCGGCGGATTGTCCCGGTAACCAGGCACGATCATCGAGCGCCCCTCCCCCAAATCGAGTAGGTGATACCGGAGGTTCGCACGACCCCTTACGAGACGAATCGCACTCGATGTGCGACAAAGGGGCGGCCACCTTGCGGTGACCGCCCCTTTTCGGGTGCTTTTGACCCTTACTTAACCGACATCGGGAAAATTACTCACTCCCCCGGAGTCGACTTCGCAATTTGCATCAGGAATTCGATGTTCGTCCGGGACTGCTTGAGCCGGTCGAGCAACAGGTCCAACGCCGCCGACGACTCCAGCGAGCTCAGCACCTTGCGCAGCTTGTGGACGATCGCCAGCTCCTCCTTGCCGAGCAGGATCTCTTCCTTGCGGGTGCCGGACGGGTGGATGTCGATGGCCGGGAAGGTCCGCCGGTCGGCGATCTTCCGGTCGAGCTTGAGCTCGGCGTTGCCCGTGCCCTTGAACTCCTCGAAGATGACGGTGTCCATCATCGAGCCCGTCTCCACCAGCGCGGTCGCGAGGATCGTCAGCGAGCCACCGTTCTCGATGTTGCGCGCCGCGCCGAGGAACCGCTTCGGCGGGTAGAGCGCGGTCGAGTCGATACCACCGGACATGATGCGGCCGGAGGCCGGCGCCGCCAGGTTGTACGACCGGCCGAGCCGGGTCACCGAGTCGAGCAGCACGACCACGTCGTGGCCCAGCTCGACCAGGCGCTTGGCCCGCTCGATCGCCAGCTCGGCGACCGTGGTGTGGTCCTGCGGCGGCCGGTCGAACGTGGCCGCGATGACCTCGCCCTTGACCGAGCGCTGCATGTCGGTGACCTCTTCGGGCCGCTCGTCGACCAGCACGACCATCAGGTGGCACTCGGGGTTGTTGTGGGTGATCGCGTTGGCGATCGCCTGCAACACCATCGTCTTACCGGCCTTCGGCGGCGAGACGATCAGGGCACGCTGGCCCTTGCCCAGCGGCATCACCAGGTCGATGACGCGCGTGGTCAGGATGTGCGCCTCGGTCTCCAGCCGCAGCCGCTCCTGCGGATAGAGCGGGGTGAGCTTGTAGAACTCGGGGCGGCGGCGGGCCTCCTCGGGCTCCATCCCGTTGATGGTGTCCAGACGCACCAGCGGGTTGTACTTGTCGCGCCGCTGGTCGCCACCACCACCGTCGCGCGCGGCGGCCCGCACGGCGCCGGTGACGGCGTCGCCACGGCGCAGCCCGTGCTTCTTGACCTGCGACATCGACACATAGACATCGTTGGGGCCAGAGAGGTAACCGGTCGTCCGCACGAACGCGTAGTTGTCGAGGACGTCGAGGATGCCGGCCACCGGCACGAGGACGTCGTCCTCGTTGACGTGCGGCTCGCGGCCGCCGTCCCGGCCGCCGCTCTCGCGACCGCCCTCACGAACGGCTTCCCCGTCGCGGTCCCGACCGCGACGACGGTCCCGGAAGCGGCTGCGCCGGCTGCGCCGGCCACCCTCGCCGTTCTCGTTGTCGTCGTCGTCGTGGCTGTCGTTGCGCGGTCCCCGGTCGTTGCGGTCACCACGGTCGTTACGGTCACCGCGGTCATTGCGGTCGCCGCCCTCGGGGCGCTGCTGGTTGCGCTGCCGGTCGCGGTTGCGATCGCCGCGCTCGGGCCGGTCGGTGCGCTCCGCCCGATCGCCGCTCTCGGCGCTCTCGGTGCGGGTGTCGCCCTGCTCGCGCGGCTCGCGCTCCTGCCGCTCCGGACGCTCCTGGCGGTCGCGCCGGCTGCGGCGGCCCTGCTCGGGCTCGGCCTGCTCGGTGGCGGGAGCCTGCTCGGTCGCCGGAGCGCCGGCCGACTGCCCGGCCGCCGGAGCCGACTGCGCGGCCGTGGGAGCCGACTGCGCGGCCGCGGGGGCCGACTGTGCGGCCGCCGGGGCCTGCTGCCCGGCCGCGGAGGTGGCGGCGGGCGCGCAGGCCGGGGCGGACTCGGTGCGGGCCGGCTCGGCCGCTGGAGCGGCGTTTGCCGATGCCGCTGCGGCACCGTTGCTGCGGCGCGGGCGCGGAGTGTTCTCGGCGGCGGCCGGAGCCCCGCCGCTCTGACGCTCCGAGATCGCGGCGATCAGCTCACCCTTGCGCATCCGGGCGGTGCCGGAGATGCCGAGGGAGGCGGCGAGACTCTGCAACTCGGGCAGCAGCATCGCGGACAGCCCGGTGCCGCCGCGGCGGCGCTTGGTGACAGCCGCGGTGGTGGCGCCGTCGTCAGCGACGTCAGAAACACCCGACGTCACGTCGGTGGTGTCGCTCAATGGATTCCTTCCGTCGAAAAAGCCAAGACCACCCGGGTCTGCAGCAGCCTGGTGGCCGGGTGCCCTCGGAACCCGCTTCGCAACTGCGGGGCGGGAGTTTTGCAGCACGGCAGCTCGACGGTTTCCCGACCCATCGTCCATTGACGGGTAGGTCTCGGCGAGTGCAGCGATCTGATGACCTGCTGCTCGGCGTGTGCCTTGAAAAGAATTGAGACGAGCCAGATCGGCATATGTCTCGGGGGTGCGCGCCGAACCGCAGAGATCGCTTGCTTCGCGGCTGTGCTAGGTCTTGAGCGTAGTCAACTCTGACGACCTGCGGCAACAGGGTCCCGCTCGGCGTGTTCCACCATACTCCCTCTGGCAAGGGCTCCGTCGACATCCACGCTCAACGTCTCGGCGCGCCACGCCGATCCAGGGCTAAAATCGGCCGGAATCGGGCTCAATGCCAGCACGGTCGGCCCCGCCCCACTGACCACGGCAGCCACACCGAGCGACCGCAGCGACGCGACGAGTGAGGCCGTGCCCGGCATCGCCTCGGCCCGGTAATCCTGGTGCAACCGGTCCTCGGTCGCCGGGAAGAGCAGACTGGGGTCGGCGCCGAGCGCGTGCACGAGCAGCGCCGCCCGCCCGGCGTTGAACGCGGCGTCGGAGTGCGGCACGCTCGGCGGCAGCGCCGCCCGCGCCGTCGAGGTCAGGCCGCGTTCCTGCGGAACGAAGATCGTCGGGTGTACGCCCTCAGCGGTGCCCAACCGCACGGCCCGCGCCCCGGAGGCCTCCGTCCAGGCGATGGTGAAGCCACCGAGCAGGCACGGCGCGACGTTGTCGGGGTGCCCCTCCAACTCGGCGGCGATCCGCAACGCGTCGGCGTCGGACAGCTGTCCTTTGGCCAGACCCCGGGCCAGCTGCACGCCACCGACGATCGCGGCGGAGGAGGAGCCGAGCCCACGCGCCTGGGGAATCCGATTGACGCACTCGACGGCGACTCCGCTAGGCCGCCCGCCCAGCTCGTCGAACGTGCGCAGCATCGCCCGCACGACCAGGTGGGACTCGTCGTCCGGCAGATCGCCGGCGCCCTCCCCCGACACGGCGACGGTGAAACGGTCACCGGCCACGCGGGCGGACAGGTCGTCGTGGAGGCTGAGCGCGAGACCCAGCGCGTCGAAGCCCGGGCCGAGGTTGGCGCTGGTGGCCGGGGTCCGCACCCGCACCGGCTCGGAGACGAAGGTCAGGCCCATCGCCACATGCTAGGCCTTGATCAATGACGGCGCGTCACCAGCCGCCCCGACCGAATGCGGGGCTCCGAAACGTCGTACGCCTCCGCTACGGTCGCAGTCATGACTCTCGAGTTCGTGCTGTTGACCATCGCCGGCCACTCGCCGCTGCTGGCCGTGCTGATCGCCGGGCTCGCCCTGCTCTCGGCCCGACGCGCCCGCTTGGGACCACGCAGTGTGACGCTAGCTCGGCTGGGGCTGAGCGTGCTGCTGGTGAGCAAGCTGCTCAGCTTGCTCTGGGACCTCGCGTTCCCGCTGCTCATGTATTCCCCCGTATATCTCGAGCAGCAGGATTACCTGAGGCTGACCAGGGTGGTGAGTATCGTGGTCACCCTTCTGTCGGCAGCCGGCCTCGCTGTGCTCATCGCCGCGGTGCTCGCCCGCGCGCAAGCCGGCGGCGCGCCGACGCCCGGGCCCTTCGGCGCACCGGTGCCGTCGGCGCTGACGCCGGAGAATACCGCTTTCCCGGTTCAGGGTCCGGCCGGTCATCAGCCGCCCACGACCGATCAGTCGACCGACTGGGCCCGTCCTTCGTAGGCGTCCTCCACCGGCGGGGAGGTGTCCGCCAGGGACAGGTTGCGGGTCGCCGCCCGCCAGCCGATCGCGTAGAGCAGCGTGATCAGGCCGCAGGCGATCAGGATGACCCGCGGTTCGACGTGGTCCACAAAGAGGGCCGCACCGAGCTGGCTGACCGAGATCGCCAGCGTCGCCAGCATCATGTCGGTGGCGAAGACCCGTCCGCGAAGCCGGTCCGGCACCTCGCCCTGCAACGCGTAGTTGGACAGCACCCAGTTGGTGCCACCGGCGAAGTGGGCCACGAAGACCAGCGCCAGCACGAGCGGGAACCACGGCGCGAACGCCACGCCGAGGTAGCCGAGGCCATAGAGGCCCATGGAGAGGGCCAGGCCGGGTAGGAGCCAGGAGCGGTGGTCGAGCACCCGCCGCATCACCAGTGGGCCGATCAGAGCGCCGGCCCCGCGCAGGGCGAACAGCAGACCCGTGCCGATAGAGCCCGCCCCGTAGAGGCCGGCGAGCAGCGGGAAGACCGTGAGTACCCCGTTGCCGAGCCCGACCGCCGACTTCACCGTCACCAGCGCCCGGATCCGTGGCCGGCCACCGATGTAACGCAGCGCCTCGATCAGCGCGTGCCAGGCACGGGGCGTCGGGGCCGACGCGTCCCGCGGGGCCTGCAACGGCCGCCTAATCAGGAACGTCAGGACGGCCGCCGCCAGCAGGCCGACCGCGGCCACCCCGAAGCTCACGTACGGCCCGAACGCGCCGCTCACGATGCCGCCCAGGGACGCGCCGACGATCGTCATCGTGCCCCACGCCGAGCCGGCCACCGCGTTGGCCGCGGCGAGGTCCTCGGGATCGACCACGTTCGGCAGCGCCGCCGACGCCGCCGGGGAGTAGAACGCCTTGGCCACGGCGACCGCGCCGATGGCGACGAGGGCGAGCGGGGCGGTGGCCGCCGACTGGACCAGGAACAGCAGCGACGTGGCGACGAGCGCGGCCACGTTGGCGGCGATGAGGATCGTTCGACGGTCGCGGCGGTCGGCGACCGTGCCCGCGTACGGCAACAGCACCGCGGTGATCCCGGTGTCGGCGGCGAGCACGAGCGCGCCCCACACGCCGCTGCCGGTCAGCTCGGGCAGCAACACGAGCAGCGGCACCATGACGAACCAGTCGGCGCCGAAGACGACCAGCTCCGCGGCGAAGAGGCGGCGGAAGTCGCGGTTGCGGGTAAGGACCGAGAGCGGAGTTGCCACGTACGCGAACAGTACCGGCCGCCCCGACGCATGCCGGAGCGGCCAGTACCGCCGCTGGTAAGGGTCCGCGGCCCGACCGGTCACCCGGTCAGGTCCACGAACGGCCGGTCAGTGTGCCGGGTTGCCCGCCGGCGCCTCGTGCGCACCGCCGCTGGAGTCCGGCGTCGCCAGATTTGTCACCGCGACCGGGTCCTCGGGCCCGGCCGCCGCGTGTTTCGGCGCGTCGGGTCGGTCGGCGGCCGGCGGCTGGTCCGACGCCCCGCTGGCCTCGACCGCCTTGCGGGCCCGCCGGCGTTCCCGCCGCTCGCGACCCTTCAACTTGGTGTGCTCCACCATCGTGTAAAGGGTCGGCACCAGCACCAGCGTCAGCAACGTGGAGCTCACCAGGCCACCGATGACGACGACGGCCAGCGGTTGTGAGATGAAGCCGCCCTCTCCGGTCAGCCCCATCGCCATCGGCAGCAGCGCGAAGATGGTCGCGATGGCCGTCATGAGGATCGGGCGCAGCCGGTGCCGGCCGCCCTCGATGACCGCTTCCTGCACACCCATGCCGGCGACCCGGTAATGGTTGATGAGGTCCATCAGCACGATGGCGTTCGTCACCACGATGCCGACCAGCATGAGGACGCCGATCAAGGCCGGCACACCGAGTGGGGTGCCCGTCGCGAGCAGCAACGCGATCGCGCCCGTGGCCGCGAACGGAATCGAGATCAGCAGCAACAGCGGCTGGAGCAGGCTGCGGAACGTCGCCACCATGATGACGAAGACGATCGCGATGGCGGCGAGAACCGCGAGCCCGAGGTCGGCGAACGCCTCGGCCTGCTCCTGGCTGACGCCGCCGATCGTCTTCTTCGCCCCGCCCGGCAGCTTGAGCGCGTCGAGCCGCTTCGTCAGGTCCTTGGTCGTCGCGCCGACGTTGGAGCCGGTGGCGGTGCCCTTGATCGTGGCGCTGCGGTCGCCGTCGATCCGGGTGACCTCCTCCGGACCGTCGACCTCCTTGATGTCCGCGAGGGTGTCCAGCGGCACGGCCTGGCCGGCCGGCGTCGTGATCGGCAGCTTGCGCAGGGCGGCGGCGTCGGCGGGCGGCGCGCCCAGCGTGACAACCACATCCCGGCTCGCCCCGTCGACCGTGATCTGCCCGGCCGGTGCCGAGCGGAACGATCCGGCGACCGCCTGGCCGACGGCGGCCTCGGTCAGGCCACGGCGGGCCGCCTCGGCCCGGTCCACGACCACTTCCAGCCGGGGCACGCTGGCGGCGAGCGAGGTGCTCACGTCGGCGACGTCCTTGGTGCCGGCCATCGCCTGCTCGACCAGCTTGGTCGCCTCGGCGAGGGTCTTCTGGTCGGCGGCCTGCACGACGACCGCGAGCTCGTTGGCGTTGAAGCCGGAGCCGTTGTCACCGCCGACGGTGACCTCGCCGACGTCGGTCATGCCCTTGAACTTCTCGCGCAGCTCGTCGGAGATCTTGACCGCGTCGGCGTCATCCTTGAGGGAGACGTTGAAGCTGGCGCCGCTGGCACCGCCGGAGCCGACGAACGGGTTGAACTCGCCGTTGCCGACGGTCACCTGGTAGGTCTCGACGTCGCCCCGGGCCGCGAGCACGGCCTCCACCTTCTTGGCGGCGTCGTTGGTGACCGCGAGGCTGGTGCCGACCGGCAGGTCCTGGTTGACGGTGATGGTGTCCTGGCCGGACTCGTCGAGGAAGTTGGTCTCGAGCTTGCCGGCCAGCACCATCGTTCCGATCAGCACCACCACGCCGAGCGCCACCGTGACCCAGCGGGTCATCCGGCTGCGGGTGACCCAGCGGATGATCGGCAGGTAGGAGCGCTGCAGCGGGCTGCGGAGCTCCTTCTCCTCGGCGGCGAGACGCACGGCCTCGGACTCGCTGCCGCCGGCCGCGGGGCGCAGGAACCAGTACGCCAGCACGGGCACGACGGTCAACGACACGAACAGCGAGGCCATGAGCGCCACGGTGACGGTGATGGCGAACGGGGCGAACAACTGCCCGACGAAGCCGCCGACGAGGGCGATCGGGGCGAACACCGCGACCGTGGTCAGCGTCGAGGCGGTCACCGCACCGGAGACCTCCTTCACGCCGGACATGATCGCGTGCACCTTCGCTTCGCCGTACCCGAGATGGCGTTTGATGTTCTCGAGCACGACGATCGAGTCGTCCACGACGCGGCCGACCGCGATGGTCAACGCGCCGAGGGTGAGCAGGTTGAGCGAATAGTCGCCGATCCACAGCCCGATGAGCGCGATCAGCACCGACAGCGGGATGGACACCGCGGTGACCAGGGTGGACCGCACCGACAGCAGGAAGACCAGGATGACGATCACGGCCATGACCAGGCCGAGCAGGCCCTCGGTGGTCAGGCTCTCGATGGAGCGCTCGACGAACGGCGCCTGGTCGGTGATGACGGTGAGCTTGGCACCGGAGGCGGTCTGCAGGTCGGCGAGCTTCTCCCGGACCGCGTGCGAGATCGCGACCGCGTTGCCGTCGGGGGCGGCGGTGACCGCCAGGCCCAGACTCTCGACGCCGTCCGTACGGGTGAACGAGGTCGCCGTGGCGAGCTCGCTGGTGACCGTGGCGACCTCGCCGAGCTTGACCGGACCCTTGCTGCCGTTGAGGTAGAGCTCCCGGAGCTGGTCCACCGAGGTGATCGGGGTGCCGACCTGCACGCTCAGCGAGCGACCGTCGGCGGTGAGGGCGCCGGCCGGGACGGAGATGCCGTTGTTCTGCAACAGGGTGGCGATGGCGCGGGGATCGGCGCCGGCGGCGCCCAGCTTGGCGAGGTCGGGCTTGATCAGGATCTGCTCGCTGCGGGTCCCGGTGATCTGCACGTCACGCACGCCGTCGATCGCGTTGAGCTCCGGTACGACGTTGCGCTGCAACCGCTGCGCGAGGTCGGACTGGCCGGAGCCGCCGGTCGCGGCGAGAACGATTGCCGGGATGTCGTCGGTGCCGCCGGCGAAGATCGTCGGCTCGACGTTGTCGGGGAGCGTGGGCTGGATCCGGTTGACCGAGGTCGTGAGCTGGTTGATCGCGTTGTCGAGGTCGGTGCCGAACTCGTACTGGACGAGGATCGTGGCCGAGCCCTCGCGGGTGGTCGACTGGATGGTGTCCAGACCGTCGGCGCCCTTGACCGCGTCCTCGATCGGCTTGGTGACCTGCTCTTCCATGATCTCCGGGCTGGCGCCCGGCAGGACCACGCCGATGAACGCGCCGGGGAATTCCAGCGACGGCAGGAGCTGCTGCTTGAGGGACGGAATGGCGTAGACGCCGAAGCCGGTGATCACCACCGCGATGAGGGCGACCAGCCCCCGGTTAGCGAGACTGAGCCTGGTCAGGAATGACATGTGCTCCCCCGAGAAAGTTCGTCTAAGGCATATAGTTTGCCTGACGCGAACAAATGATTTTCGCCGGGGTCGATGTCCCGCGGCGATCGGCGCACGAGGCGGGAGGTGCGATGGTCGACAACGAACGACTCATCGCCGACATCATGGGCGCCCAACAGCAGCTCCAGCACCTGTTCGCGTACGACCGCTCGGATCCGCTCTTCACGTCCCAGCTCACCATGTCGCAGCTCAAGATTCTGCTGCTTCTCTTCAGATTGGGCGACACGTCGGGCCGCGAGCTGGCCGGGCTGCTCGGGGTGAGCCTGGCGACGCTGAGCGGCATGATCGACCGGCTGGTGGCCCAGGATCTCGTGGCACGCACCGAGGATCCGCACGACCGCCGGGTGCGGCGCATCAGCCTGAGCCCGGCCGGTCAGGCCCTGATGTCGAAGATCATCACCGCGGGCGCGGAGAAGCACGCCAGGCTCTTGCGCAAGCTCACCGACGAAGAGCTGCGCACGGTACGCGACGCCATGCTGGCGATGGTCCGGGTCGCCGCCGAGGACTCCCCCGCGCAGGCTCCCTCAGGCCCGCGGTAGGGGCCGGCGCGGCAGGGGCGGTCAGGCCACGGCGTCCTCGAACGCGGTAGGGGCGGTCAGGCGAGGTCGAGGGCGCGGGCGGCGGCCAGGACGTCGTTGTGGATCGTGGTGGGTGACGGGGCCGTGGAGATGGCCCACTCCGGGTCCTTGAGGCCGTGCCCGGTGACCGTGCAGACCACCGTCGCGCCGGCGGGGATCGCGCCCGCCTCGGCCTGCTGCAGCAGGCCCGCCACGCTGGCCGCGCTGCCCAGCTCGACGAAGACGCCGACCTCGCGGGCCAGCAGCCGGTACGCCGCCAAGATCTCCCGGTCGGTCACCGCCGAGATCAGCCCGCCGGAGGCGTCCCGGGCGTCGAGCGCCTTGGTCCAGCTGGCCGGGTTGCCGATGCGGATCGCGGTGGCGATGGTCGACGGCTCGGGCACCACCTGGCCGGTGACCAGCGGCGCCGCTCCGGCGGCCTGGAAGCCGTACATCTTCGGCAGGACCTTGGAATTTCCCGCCTGGTGGTCTTCGGAGTAGCCCATCCAGTACGCCGCGATGTTGCCCGCGTTGCCCACCGGCAGGCAGTGGATGTCCGGGGCGGTCCCGAGCGCCTCCACGATCTCGAACGCGGCCGTCTTCTGGCCGTGCAGCCGGAAGATGTTGACCGAGTTGACCAGCGACACCGGGTAGTCCTGGGACAACTTCGAGGCGAGCGCGAGACAGTCGTCGAAGTTGCCGTTGACCTGCAACAGCTTGGCGCCGTGCACCAGAGCCTGGGCCAGCTTGCCCAGGGCGATCTTGCCCTGGGGCACGAGCACCGCGCAGGTCAGGCCGGCGCGGGCGGCGAAAGCGGCCGCGGACGCACTGGTGTTGCCGGTGGAGGCGCAGATGATCGCCTTGGAGCCCTCCTCCACCGCCTTGGACACGGCCATGGTCATGCCGCGGTCCTTGAACGAGCCGGTGGGGTTGGCGCCCTCCACCTTGAGGTAGACCTCCGCACCCGTGCGGCGCGACAGCACGGGAGCGGGCACCAGCGGCGTGTTGCCCTCGTGCAGCGTGACCACCGGGGTAGTCGCCGAGACCGGGAGCCGGTCACGGTACGCCTCGATCAGTCCCCGCCACATGGTCTTTCCTCTCCGCCGCAGACTTGCCTAAGGATGCCTCAGTCTGCCGAATGGCGAGACTGCACATCCACTATGCGGGACCGTGGGACACGGCCTCCACGTTGTTACCGTCCGGGTCGCGCACGAACGCGCCGTAGTAGTTCTCGTGATACTCCGGGTGGACCGCCGGCGCGTGCAGCACCTCGGCGCCCGCCTCCACGGCGGCCGCGAAGAACGCGTCGACGGTCGCGCGGTCGGCGGCCTTGAACGCGATGTGCGACTCGCGGAAGCCCTCCCCCGAGTTGTGCTCGCCGATCCAGAAGTCCGGGAAGTCGACGCCGTACCCCATGGCGACCTTGTAGTCCATCATCCGGCGCACGCCCAGCGGAGCGAGCACCCGGTCATAGAAAGCCGCGCTCGCGGCCAGATCCGCACACTGAAAACCGACGTGATCGAGCATGTCAGGCCCCTCCCTCGACACGGAGCACGCTCGCGATCGACCGGACGATGTCGAGCGCGCGCAAATCCTCCACGGTGGCCGCAAGATTAGCGTCGGGCGCGCCGTGCGTGACGATGACGAGCATCGCGTCCTCGTCCCGGCCGGACTGCCGCACGGTCGCGATCGACACCTCGTGCCGGGCGAAGACGCCCGCGACCGTGGCCAGCACACCCTGGCGGTCGGCCACGGCCAGGCTGACGTGGTAACGGGTCACCGCCTCGCCGATCGGTCGGATCGGCAGATGGGCGTACGCGCTCTCGCTCGGCGCGCGGGTTCCCGACAACCGGTTGCGGGCGGCCGCCACCACATCGCCGAGCACGGCGCTGGCGGTGGGGGTGCCCCCGGCTCCCCTGCCATAGAACATGAGCTGCCCCGCGGCCTCGGCTTCGACGAAGACGGCGTTGAACGCGTCGCCGACGCCGGCCAGCGGGTGGCTGCGCGGAATCATCGCCGGATGCACCCGGACGCTGACCGACTCACTCCCCGACGAGTCCGCTCCCCGCTCGGCCAGGCACAGCAGCTTGATCGTGCAGCCCATCTCCTTGGCGCTGGCCATGTCGGCCGCCGTGACGCCGGTCATGCCCTCGCGGAAGACGTCGGCGGCGGTCACCCGGGTGTGGAACGCGAGCGAGGCCAGGATGGCGGCCTTCGCGGCGGCGTCGAAGCCCTCGACGTCGGCGGTCGGGTCGGCCTCGGCGTACCCCAGCTCGGTGGCCTCGTCGAGCGCCTCGCCGAAGCCGGCGCCGGTGGCGTCCATCGACGACAGGATGAAGTTGGTGGTGCCGTTGACGATGCCGGTGACGCGGGTGACCCTGTCCCCGTGCAGCGACTCGCGCAGCGGTCGCAGCAGCGGGATCGCGCCCGCCACGGACGCCTCGTAGTAGAGGTCGGCGCCGCCCTCGGCCGCCGCGTCGTGCAGCGTAGCGCCGTCCTCGGCGAGCAGCGCCTTGTTGGCTGTCACCACGCTCTTGCCGCCGCGCAGCGCCTCGGTCAGCCAGGAGCGGGCCGGCTCGATGCCGCCGACGACCTCGATCACCACGTCGACGTCGTCGCGCTTGACCAGGCCCAGCGCATCGGTAGTGAACAGCGCCGGGTCGACGGGCAGCTCGCCGCGCTCGCGGCCCAGCCGGCGCACCGCGATGCCGACGAGCTCGAGCGGCGCCCCGATCCGGGCCGTCAGATCCTCGGCTTGGGCGTGCAGGAGACGGACGACCTCGCTGCCCACCGTGCCGCAGCCGAGCAGGGCCAGACGAACCGCAGGCTTACCAGAACTCATCCCACATCCAATGCGAGCAGATCTTCTTCGGTCTCCCGGCGGACGATCACCCGCGAGGCACCGTCACGGACGGCGACCACCGGCGGGCGGGGCACATGGTTGTAGTTGCTCGCCATGCTCCGGCAGTACGCCCCCGTGCCGGGCACCGCAACAAGATCTCCGGGCTGCACGTCGGCGGGCAGGAATTCATCCTTCACGACGATGTCCCCGGATTCACAATGCTTTCCCACGACGCGGGCGAGCATCGGCGGCGCCTGGGAGGCCCGGCCGGCGACGGTGGCGGAGTACGAGGCGTCGTAGAGGGCTGTCCGGATGTTGTCGCTCATCCCGCCGTCCACGCTGACGTACGTGCGGATGCCGTCGACGTCCTTGACCGTGCCCACCTCGTACAGGGTGAAAACGGCCGGTCCCACGATGGCCCGGCCCGGCTCGATGGAGAGCTTGGGCCGCCGCAGCTTCTCGGCCGCGCACTCGGCGTCGACGATCTTGTTGATCCGCTTGGCGAGCTCGCCGGCCGTCGACGGATCGTCCTGCGTCGTGTAGGCGATGCCGAACCCGCCGCCGAGGTCCAGCTCGGGCAGCTCGACACCGCGCGCGTCGCGGATCTGCGCCTGCAACTCGAGCACCCGCCGGGTGGCGACCTCGAAGCCGGAGGTGTCGAAGATCTGCGAGCCGATGTGCGAATGCAGGCCGCGCAGATCGAGCACGCCCTCGTCGAGCACCCGGACCGCCGCCTCGAACGCGGCACCGCCGGCCAGCGAGAAGCCGAACTTCTGGTCCTCGTGCGCGGTCGCGATGAACTCGTGGGTGTGCGCCTCGACGCCGACCGTCACGCGGATGAGCACGGCCGGCCGCTTGCCGGTCTCGCGAGCCAGCTCGGTGAGCCGCTCGATCTCCTGGAACGAGTCCAGGATGATCCGGCCCACGCCGGCCTCCAGCGCGCGGCGCAGCTCGGACAGCGACTTGTTGTTGCCGTGGAAGCCGATGCGCTCGGCCGGGAAGCCGACGGACAACGCGACCGCCAGCTCACCACCGGAGCACACGTCGAGGAAGAGGCCCTCCTCGTCGATCACCTTGACCACGGCCTTGCACAGGAACGACTTGCCCGCGTAGTAGACGTCCGCGCCGGCGAACGCGGCCGCGAAGTCGCGGCAGCGCGCCCGCAGGTCGGCCTCGTCGAGAAGGTACGCCGGGGTGCCGTGCTCCGCCGCCAGGTCGAGCACGCTCACGCCGCCGACCTCGAGAGCGCCTTCTTCGGTACGGGTGACCGTGCGCGGCCACAGCTGCGGCACCAGCGCGTTCACGTCCTCGGGCATCCGCAGCCACGCCGGCCCCCGGTTGCCCATCTCGCCGTGCAGCGCCCCGGCCTCGTGTGCCCGCATGATCTACATCCTCTCGGGGGCGGAGACGCCCAGCAGTCCCAAACCGTTCGCGATCACCGTTCGGGTGGCGTCGTTCAGCCACAGGCGCGCCCGGTGGAGGTCGGTGATGGCCTCGTCACCCATCGGGGTGACCCGGCACTTGTCGAAGAACCGGTGATAGTCGCCGGCGAGGTCCTCGAGGTAGCGGGCCACCCGGTGCGGCTCGCGCAGCTCGGCGGCGCTGCCGACCACCGCCGGATACTCGCCGATCGCCTTGAGAAGGTCGTTCTCCTTCTCGTGCACGAGCAGCTCGGGCCGGAAGTCGCCCGGCTCGCCACGGGTCAGCCCGACCGTCGCCGCCTGCCGGGCGACACTCGCGGACCGCGCGGCGACATATTGGACGTAGTAGACGGGGTTGTCGCTCTTCGCCCGGGTCCACAGGTCGATGTCGATGTCGATCTGCGAGTCGGACGAATAGCGGGCCAGCGCATACCGCGCGGCGTCGACACCGAGGGCGTCGACGAAGTCCTCCAGGGTCACCACCGTGCCGGCGCGCTTGCTCATCCGCAGCGGCTCGCCGTCGCGGACCAGGTTGACCAGCTGGCCGATGAGGATCTCCAGGTTGACCGCGGGATCGTCGCCGAAGCAGGCCACCATCGCCTTCATGCGGCCGATGTAGCCGTGATGGTCGGCGCCCAGCATGATGACGACCTTCTCGAAGCCCCGCTTGCGCTTGTCGAGGTAGTAGGCGCAGTCGGCGGCGAAATACGTCCAGTCCCCGTCGGACTTGCGCAGCACCCGGTCCTTGTCGTCGCCGAAGTCGGTCGTACGCAGCCAGGTGGCGCCGTCGGACTCGTACACGTGGCCCTGCTCGCGCATCCGGTCGAGCGCCTCCTGGAGCTCGCCGCGGTCGTGCAGGTCCTTCTCGTTGAAGTACGTGTCGAAGTGCACGCCGAACTCGCCCAGCGACTGCTTGATCTCGGCGAACATCAGCGTGACGCCCTCGACCCGGAACGTCTCGAGCGCCTCGTCCTCGGGCAACTCCAGCACGCCCGGCGCCGCGGTGACAACGGCGCCGGCGATCTCGGCGATGTACGCCCCGGCGTAGCCGTCCTCCGGTGCCGGCAGCCCCCGGGCGGCCGCGTAGAGCGACTTGGCGAACCGGTCGATCTGCGAGCCGGCGTCGTTGAAGTAGTACTCCGTGCCGACCTCGGCGCCGGAGGCCCGCAGCAGCCGCGACAGCGCGTCGCCGACGGCCGCCCACCGCACCCCACCGATATGCACGGGACCCGTGGGGTTGGCGGAGACGAACTCCAGGTTGATGCGCTGACCGGCGAGCCGGTCGGTGTGTCCGTACTCCTGCCCCGCCAGCACCACGTCGCGCGCCAGCACCCCGGCCGCGGCGGCGTCGAGCCGGATGTTGAGGAACCCCGGACCGGCGATCTCCACCGACTTGATCCCCGGACGGCTGCTCAGCTCGTCGGCAAGCGCGGTGGCCAGCTCACGCGGCGCCACGCCGGCCTTCTTGCCGAGCTGCATGGCCATCGTCGAGGCATAGTCGCCATGCTCGGGATTTCGGGGTCGCTCCACCGTCGTCGACTCCGGCAACAGGGAGACGTCGAGGCCACGGGTGACGAATACGGCACGCGCAGCTGTGAGAACGGTGGCAGCGAGGTCAGCGGGAGTCACTGAGCCATGCTATCCGGGTAGACTTTGGCGCCCGGCGGCGTACCGGGGCCTGCGCACAGGCCCGGCCCGACCAACTTCACGAATTGACGAGGCACGATGAGTATGAGCACACCGGGGCCCGAGCGGGTCCCGTCCACCGTGAAGGTCGACAAGACGTCGGGACAGGGCAAGCCGCCCGCGGGCGGCGCCAAGCCGGGCGGCAAGCCGGGCGCCCCGCGCCCCGGCACCAAGGGCAAGGGCGGCAAAGGCAAGCCGATCCAGCCGGTCAAGGTCAGCGGAGGGCGCAACTGGGGCCCGATCGCGGTGGCGGGCGCCGTCGTGCTCATCGCCGCCGGCATCATCGCCTACGCCGTGATCGCCACGGTCAAGGGCAGCCGGAACTGGGAAGACCGCGCCGCCGACATCGAGGGAATCGTCAACTACCGGGAGCAGAAGAACCCGGCGATCGACTCCCAGGAACACAAGGACGGCCCCCAGACCTACGTGATGAACCCGCCGGTGGGCGGCGCGCACAACCAGGTCTGGCAGAACTGCATGGGCGACGTCTACCCGGAGCCCATCGCGAACGAGCACGCGGTCCACAGCCTCGAGCACGGCGCGGTCTGGGTGACGTACAAGCAGGGACTCGGCGCCGACCAGGTCAGCAAGCTCCAGAAGCGGGTCGAGGGCAAGGACTACATGCTCATGAGCCCCGTCGCCAGCCTGGACAAGAATGTCTCGCTGCAGGCATGGGGCTACCAGCTCAAGGTCGACAGCGCCGACGACGACCGCATCGACCAGTTCATCAAGGACCTGCGCCTGAACGCCACCAAGGAACCCAACGCGGCCTGCTCCGGCGGCAACACCACCACGGGCCCGGTAGCGGCCACCGCCCCCGGCGCCGGCATGGGCCAGCAGGGCAGCTGATGACCGTCTCCACGGACCCGGACCCGGCGGCCCCCACCGCCGACCGGACCGACAGCCCCTCCCGAACCGGCACCCGCCGGTTCGGGGCGGGCTGGCTGGCCCTCGTGCTGGCCTTCGGCCTCCTGGTGGGCGCCGCCATCGGCTTCCTCGGCCCCACGCTGGGCACCCCCAAGGACGACTCCGCCGAGGCCGGCTTCCTGCGCGACATGAGCACCCACCACGCCCAAGCCGTGGAAATGTCGATGATCGCCCACGCGAACTCGACAGACACCTACGTCGTCACCCTCGCCGGCGACATCGCCCTGACCCAGCACGGCCAGATCAGCACCATGCTGGCCTGGCTCCGCGACTGGAACCTGAGCCCAACCGGCTCCCAACCCGCGATGGCCTGGATGCCGGAAGCACAGGGCTCGGTCCGCAACGGCCTGATGCCCGGCATGGCGACACCCGACCAACTGGCCACCCTGCGCAAGGCCACCGGCAAGGACCTCAACATCCAGTACCTGACCCTCATGCGCCAGCACCACCTTGGCGGCCTCCACATGGCCCAGGCGATCCTCAAGCAGTCCGACGAGCAAAACGTCACCGACCTCGCCGACACCATGGTGAACGGCCAGCAGAGCGAGATCAACCTGATCGACTCCATGCTGAAACGGATCCAGCAAACCTGAAACCAGCCGGCCCCGACGCGCCGCGGAACCGATTGGCGGCGCTTCGGGGCGGCCTGCTAGAGTTTCACCCGCTGAGCCCCCGTAGCTCAGGGGATAGAGCGTCGCCCTCCGGAGGCGAAAGCGCAGGTTCGAATCCTGCCGGGGGCACAAGCTATGGCGCTCCATGTCCGCTGAAGAACGCGGACCTGGGGCGCTTGTTTTTCTACCTGGGGCCCGAGCCCCAGACCCCACGCCGGGGGGCGGGCTTGGTTGGATCCCGCCGGGTCGCGCAAATTGGACATCATGATCTGCCTGCGCCAATGGAGCTGGTGACCAGCGCTAACACGGGTCGGCGGCTCTGCTCATCAGTCCGGCTGTGCCCGGCCGTGTCCGGCCGTCACCGGTTCTCTACGGCCGTCCGCGGCAGATACGCGGCCAAGCTCACGGCCGTGACGCGATCCAGCCTGGCGGGCTGTTCGGTCTATACCGTGCCCCTTCCGCGGAGCGGTCCATTTCAGAACCGGGATGGGATTGGCGTCGAGGAACCTCTTCTCGACGGCGGCGGCGACTGACCACGCTCGGCGCCGCCGGCTTGCCGCCCAACCGCACGGTAAGGCCATCCAGCACCGAGTGAAGGACCGGGTTGGCGAGCGCCGAGACGGAGCGGGCGTTCCTCTTCACCCAAGTCAGCGTTGCCTCCAACGGTCCAGCTGGCTTGAGCCAGTTTGGCCCGGCAATGATGCCTGGCAAGTGCTGGCTTGAGCCAGTTGCGATACGCTGCCGGCTCGGAGACTCCGAGCAGGCAGGCAGAGGCGATGAACCAGCAGCCCGATCCCGACAAGAGGCTTCCCAGCCGGCGCATAGCCGATGACTTGCGCTCCAGCATCGAAAGCGGTGACCTGCCGGCCGGCGGCAAGCTGCCCTCCGAGCGGGACCTTGCCGCCCGGTACGGCACCGCGCGCAACACCGCCCGCGAGGCGATCAGCATCCTGCAAAGTGAGGGCCTGGTCGTCGCCCAGCACGGGCGGGGCGTCTTCGTCCGTCCCCGCATGCCCCTCATGCGCCTCGGGGCGAACCGATACTCCCGACGCCTACGCGCGGAAACGGGACTCTCCCCGTTCCGCATCGAGGTCATGAAGCAGGGCCGCACTCCCAGAACCGAATGCCGATCCGTGACGAAGGAACAACCGCCCGCCGATGTCGCCGATCGTCTCGGCCTCGCCCCACAGACATCAGTCGTGCGCCGAGAGAACTGGTATTTCGCCGACGACGAACCCGTGCAGTTCGGCGTTACCTACATCCCCGTCAACGTCGCTGGTGACTCGCCGCTGGCGTCGGAGAAGACGCTCGGCAAAGGCAGCATCTACGCCCGCTTCGAGGAGCTGGGATATCCCATCACGCGTATTCGTGAGGAGATCTCGGCACGAATGCCGAATCCGGAGGAGATCACCGGACTCGGCATGCCGCCCGGTGTGCCCGTCATCGAGGTGGTGCACACCAGTCTCGACGCACAGCATCAACCGTTCGAAGTGACGAGGTTCGTCATGCGCGGTGATCTCAACGGCCTGGACTACGACATGCCCGTGGAAGACTGAAAGGCAGCGTCATGAGCCGCAGCAGCCTGGCAAGACTCGTCCTGCTCGCCCTGCTCTGGGGCTCCGGATTCCTCTGGATCAAGCTGGCACTCCGCGGCTTCTCCCCCACCCAGATCGTGCTGATCCGACTGACTCTCGGCGCCCTGGTCCTTATGCCCATCGCCCTGGCACGCGGCATGCGTCTCCCGACCGGCCGCACGACGTGGGCACACCTTTTCGTAGCCGCACTGGTGGCCAACGCCATCCCGTACACGCTTTTCGGCGTGGGTGAGCGGACCGTGGGATCGAATGTTGCTGGCGTCATCAACGCCACCACGCCGCTCTGGACAGTCCTGGTCGCGTTCCTCGCCGGCACCGACCGCTCCGTAAGCCTGCGCCGTGGCGCCGGGCTGGCGCTCGGCTTCGCCGGGACGCTGCTCATCTTCACGCCTTGGGAGGCCGCCAACGAGATCGCCAGTTGGGGCGGCCTGGCGATCCTGGCCGCGTCAGCCAGCTACGGAATTTCCTACGTCTACATGGGCAAGTTCCTCACCAACCGAGGAATCCCACCCATCATGCTGTCCGCCACGCAGCTCTCGGCCGGCGCCGCCTTGATGGTGCTGGCGCTACCTCTCGGCGGCCTGGTCGCCCCACACTGGCGGTTCGATGCGGTCGCCAGCCTGCTGATCCTCGGATTCCTCGGTACCGGCCTCGCCTACGTGCTCAACTACCGACTCATCGGGGATGAGGGACCGACCGCCGCCTCCACCACCACGTACCTGCTACCGGTGGTCGCGGTCGTGCTCGGCGCCCTGGTCGTCAAGGAGGCGGTCACCCTTCCGATGATCGCCGGAATGGTCGTGGTGCTCGGTGGCGTTGCCCTCGTCCAACGCCGTCCCGGACGCCCGACGAACGATGAGCCGGAGCCGGCTAAGGCCGGCTCCCCACCGCGTTGAGGCCGAGCGCGATGGTCAGCGTCGATGCCGCTTTCCGGGCCGGCTGAGGAACCTTCGGTGCGACCGTGGGCTGTCATTGCGGGAGCTGGCGCGGAGGGTCCACTACTCGCACAGCTACCTGTGGGACCTGGAAACGGGGCACAAACAGCCAACCCGGGACGTCGCCTCGGCGCTCGACACGGCGTTGAGCGCGGACGGTGCACTGGTCGAGCTCATCACCGATCACGAGCCTGACGAGGACGACCAAAGTCCGCTGACCGTTGCGTTGGGACTGCTCGAAGCTCACCGACATGACCTTGAAGCCATGGCCCGTTCGGCATGGTCAGCAAGCAGCGGCCTGGACGCCCGACGTGTTGCCGGGCGGTGGGCTCATGTCGCGACCTGGCTCTATGAGTCGTTTGTACGTAGCCGGCCTCCGCTGATCCGATTAGGGGCGAGTCGATACTCCCGCCGCATGCGCCAGGAGAGCGGGGAGTCGCCGTTCCGGATGGAGGTTCTCCGGCAAGGTCGCACGCCGCGTACGGAGTGCCGATCCGTAGGCAAGCAACCGGCGCCGGCCGATATCGCCGAGAGGCTGATGATTGGGCCAGGAGAGCCTGTCATCCGCCGCGAGAACCTGTACTACGCCGACGACGAGCCCATCCAGATCGGAATCACCTACATCCCGGTGAGCATCGCCGGTCCCTCGTCCATGGTCAGCGCCAGGGCGCTGGGCCACGGCTCGCTCTACTCCCGCCTTGAGGATCTCGGATACCCGGTCGTCCGAATCCGAGAGTGCGTCCTGGCCCGGTTACCCAAGCCAGATGAGGCCACCAGCCTGAAGATGTCTCCAGGGGTGCCAGTGCTCGAAGTCCTACACACGAGCTTCGACGGAGATGGCCGTCCGTTCGAGGTCACCCGCTTCGCCATGCGAGCGGACTTGACTGTCATCAATTACGAGATGCCAGTAGAAGACTGACCATTCGTCCGCCATTGCATGGCTGACAGTCAGAGCCTCCTTTCCCACCCGTGAGTCGGCAAGTCTGAGCAGGCATCGCACGTTCACGGCATACCGAGGAGTGCATCGACCATGAACCAAGAGCCCAGCCAGCGTCCGGCCACCGCAGCGCACTGGAACAGTTGCGATCGACTCAGCGACGGGGACACGGTGCCGGTGATTCTGCCGCCACGACGCGGAACGATGTGGAGGTTGCTTGCGCTCATCCCGGGCCTGCTCGTGATCGGAACCGTCATTGCCTGGAGCATCTTGTGACGTCGCCGGCTTCGACGGCGTGGTTCTCTGGACAACATCCCGGATGGTGCGTGCCGGACGGGCGGGCAGAGCTGGGATGTCATGCCCTTGGTCGCGGTGGCCACCTTTCTCCGGTAATCGCTTCTGGGCACGCAACGAGCGGGGAGTTGCGGGCACAGTTGGCGCGGATGCAGGGCCGCCACGGAGATCAGACTCTCGTCGTGGTGGAGGCGGTCACCGGAGCTCAGGCGGTCACACTATGGCTGACAGCGGACGAGTGGCGAGATCTCACGGTCACCGTTGATGTCCTTATCGCGCAGGAACGCACGGTGCTGCCTTGATCGCGCGTGGCCGGGTGTTGCTGTGAAGCCCCGGCAGATCACAGTCGGAGAAACCGGCCTACCAGCAGACCCCCGTCAGATCCGAGGAACGGTCACTGTCGCCCTGGTACAGCAGGTGGATGGGACGACATTGATTTCAGTCACCTCAGCGATGATGGGAACCAGTTGTTCGGCACGGCTAACGTTTGACGAAGCCGTGAAGCTAGGCGATGCCCTAGCCTTGATGATCACGGATGCTGAGGCCCCTTGACCCCCAGGCAGATGGAGGGGTCACGCCAGGACCGATACGCGCTCTGAGCTGCTACAACTGCCCAGGCTCGTCCATGCACGTCCGGCAAGGGCTCGGGTGATTGTCACTCAGTTCCGTTCGGCGCCGAAGTGCCGTAGGGGGTGTGGGCTAGAAGCCGGTCCATCAAACGTCCGTATCACGACGACGGTCCAGTCGTCGCTTTGTCGCACTTACTTGCAGAATTCCGTTGGAAAGTACCTCAAGGGCCTACTCGGGAGGAGGCCCACACAGCTCATCGTAGCGAGGATGGTTTACCTGTCCCCCTCCGCAGATCGCTTCAGCATCGATTTCCGATGCGACGTCGGAGCACGGGTAGAGCCCGTCTGGAAAGAGCGCCTCGGGATCGCACAGGCCCATCGAGCCGCGGTCACCACGCGGTCCCTTCGCACCGATCGGCCCCTGGGGTCCCCTCGATCCGGCTGGTCCGGGAACACCGGCCGGACCTTGGACGCCTGGCAAGCCAGTGGAGCCACGGTGCCCCTGCGGCAAAGTCCCGAAGAATGTCACCAGAGACACGCCGGCGAAAGCTCCCCAGGCGATCGTAGCCAGGGCAAGTGCCGCAAGCTCGCGACGATTCATACGTGCCCCACCGGCCCGCGAGGCCCTCGGTCACCTTTCGGGCCCGTCTTGCCCTTGACGCCGGGGGAACCGGCTGGTCCAGGGGAACCAGGAACACCCTGGGGACCTGCCGGACCCGGAGGGCCTTGGATTCCTGGAGGACCGGAAGACCCCCAAGACGCGTAGCTCACGCCGACCACCACGGCCGTGGCGACAAACCCGAGGACCGCGAAGGTGACGAGGAGCGCGAACCTGCTTACGGCCGGATACTTGATCTGCACATTGTGTCAACATGCCTCTTGGTCAACGGGTTACTGCGGAACCTTCCCGACCTGCCGCATACGCCTTGCAACCACCCGGCATGCGTGCGTCACGCCATGCCTCTTCGACGCTGCATCTCATCGACGAAGCCTGCACGTTCCCTAGAAACCGCTGAAGCTTGGGATGCCAGTAGAACCGCCCGTGCTCCTCACGGAGCCGCCACGGCCCGCTCTGAACCTGCATTCCGAGCCTTGCAACACTTGGACGACGATGAGTGGAACGGGATTGCGGTCCCAGGGGCCCGGACCAACACCAGCTGATCAACGGTCGACAGCTCGTCCCACCAGTCCTGTAGCGACCTCGGCATAGGCCCAAGTGTGGCAGCCAGCGCGGCCAGCCGAAAAGACACGAGCCCTCGCTTGTAAGTCTTGGGCGACTCGTCCGGCGTCGTACGTCCGTGGCCGCGACCTCTCGGACAGGCGTCCATCGCTGCCTGGGTCTGATCGTCATCGACCGGGCCGGCTGCTGTCACCGTTGCTGCCAGAGCCCGGCTACTGTTGCGCCACATCCATTATGGTCAAAGTCATGTGGTCCGTAGGGTTCTGGTCATGGCCTGGGTGGGGCGCCTTCGAAGCCCTCGGCACAGTAGCTGCGGCGATAGTCGCCCTTACGGTCTACATGACCGAAGTAGGGCGACGGCGGCGGGCGGAGCGGAACTCTGTGCGTGTATGGGCCGCTGCGGAAGCAGGTCGCACGGTCATCTACATCATTAATGACTCAAACGCACCCATTGTCGATACGCGGATTGACGGGCTGCACCAAGAGGCAGCGTGGATCGGTTGGAGACCCGGAATCAACTGGTCCGCGGTCGGATGGGTTGGCAGGGGCCCGGATTTAATTCATCCTTCTCAAACGGTGCGTTTGATGTTCCACGGGCTCACGGGTAGCAGCCCTCATCTCCCGAAGAAGCTTCCTCCGCTGGCGGTCGTTCAGTTGACCTACGAAGCTAGCGCTGAAAGGCGCCAGGCAAGCTTCAGCCGGATCAGGACCGCACCACGTCGACGAACGATTCTTGGAATCGGTCAGCTCAGGCTCGACACGAGGCCTACTCAGAGCCCAGCGGCGAAACCGTCGCCTCCCAGCAGCCAGTAGACCGGCTCGACGTCCGTTGACCTCGATCGCGAAACCCCGGCCCGCGGACGTCTGCCCGGCGACCCCTTGACCCCCAGGCAACGAACAGCCACCTGCGACCTCGGCCTTTGTGTACGGTGAGCAGCGCATACAATTCGTCAGCGTCCACGACCGTCCATCGATGTTCGCTGCGATCGTCACCCAATTGGCCACCCGCGCGACGCTGGCCCGCCAAGCTTCTCGATGGCGCTGGCGATCTCATGTAGCTGCTCGACCTCTGCAATCAAAGCATGTACTAGTCGTGGTTGCGGGTGCGGTGGATCAGCTCGAGCGGACGCCGCGCGGCCAGGAACGACGCGCGAGCCGGTCCTGGTTGTAACCCATCCAGTCGACGGCCCGGCCGCTGTTGCCGGTCAGGAAAATCTCCTGGTCCTGGCGCGCAGTCCAGGTTCCAAGCGTTGTGGTGGGACCCCACACGTCAGCCGTACGCGTGCCGACGACGGGAAGGTTCCGCCCTTTGACGATCGGCGTACGGAACCCGATGTGCTCCATCGGCTGCATGCCGAACCGATCTGAGTCGAACTCGGTCTTCACCCTCGTGTCGGGCCGGTAACCCACCAGGTAGGCGGCAACTTTGATCGCTTCGGCCACCGGTCCGGACACCTGGAACGCTGCGTACCCAAGCTTGTCGTTCTGCGTGCGCGGGTCGCGCGTGCCGTCGGCAGATAGGAACCCGCGGACGAACGCCTCGCGCTGCGATACCGACAGACTCAACACGAAATTCAGGGCGTCGTCTTTGCTTGCCTTTGATCGCGATGCAAGGCCGCACCAGAACTCACTGGTTAGCTTCCATCGGTAGATCCGGTGCGTCTGAGGTCCCTCCGGCTCGCGGACGTATTCGCCACACGGGAAGTGGGCGGCCATGAAGCCTCGCAGATAGTGCACCTGCTCAGGCTTCGACTGGACGATGGTCGAGAGGTCTTGAATATCTTGCGGCGGCGGCCTGCCACGCTTGAGGCCGACGGGCCGCCGTCGATCTTCTGCCGCTCACGACCGGTCGGAGGCTGAATTCGGGTCGCTGTCCCCGAGATTTCGCGCCAGGAACAATCCCAAGCGCATCCGCGATCCGCTTCTTCGCGGCGTCGAAGTACGGCTCCCGCGCTTAGCGAAGATCATCTAGGTGGCTGTTGCGGGCCGAGGCAGTTGCTGGCGTCCGCGTCTCGCAGCGGTTGACATTGTCTCTGGCTTGCCACCGTGCCTCCTGTCCTCGAGGGGGAATGAGCTGCGAAAACGTTGGAGGTTAGTAGGCCGGACCGAGATAGTTCCCGCTCCGGAAGGATGATCGATTTCGGCGGATCGGTCCCGTACTGTCGGCGCGACATCAAGGATTTCATGGGGGCTCGGTCATGGGTAAAGCACGTTCTGCCGCGCTAGCCGGGCTTGTCGGATCACTGATCGTGACAGGAGCGACACAGGCTGCTGCCGACACGGCGCCGGCCGTGAGCTCCACGGGGCTTGCCGACGGCCAACTGATCGGCATCAAGCAGATCGTGCGCCCCGCGGTGCGGTCCGACGCCGTCAAGATCGAGGTGCTGGTCGGCGACAAGATCGTCGCGAGGTCCCAGACCAAGCCGTTTCCCGTGGTCCTGTACCCACCGCCCGCCCTGAACGACCTCGACGCGGACGTGACCGTCCGGGCATATGACGCGGCGGGGGTGATCGGTGAGGCGAAGACCCGGGTCCATGTCGACACCGAGCGCCCGTCCGCGAACTTCACTCCGGGGCTCACCGCCGCCGTGCACGGTCCGACCACGATCACGGCCGCCGTGCCGGACGATGTTGTCCAGGTCGTGCTGAGTGACGCCTCCGGTGAGATCGCCCGGGCGACCAGCGCGCCGTGGACGCTGGCCTGGGACACGAGGGGTCACTCCGGCCAGGTCCGATTCGCGGTGACCGACCGGGCCGGAAACCTCTCGCAGTTCACCGGCCGCTACCGGGTAGACGAGCAGGGTCCGCAGATCTCCCTGTACCGCTCGGGCTCGGCGGGATGGGGAGACCCCTGGCCCCGCGGTGTGAACTATTTGGATGCGAGCGTCAAGGACGTCACCGGGCTGAGCCGCATCGAGTGGTGGGTAGAGGGTGCGCTCCGGTCGACGGACCGGACACTGCGCTACGACTTCGGCGCCCGCAGTCGTACCGTGCCGGTCGAGGTGCGCGCCTGGGACCCGTGGGGCAATGCCTCGGTCACCGAGTTGCCCATCGTCATCGACGCTGACAGTCCCCGGGTCACCTCGATCACGCCAGCGAACCTCGCCCTCGTCCGCGGCTCACGGATCACCAGCACCGTGCAGGCGACAGACGCGACCAGCATTGACTGGGTGTCTCTGGCCGGCGCGATCGCGGACCGCACGGCTCCGTACACCTCGTCGATCCCGGCGGGCCCCGATGGCAAAAAAACCCTCACTTGGCACCTGGCCGACCTTTGGGGCAACACGACCACCGCCCACCGGGTGGTCATCGTCGACAACACGAAGCCCACACTGAAGGTCACCAAGGGGCCGGTGAACAAAGCTAAGGTGAACGGCACGGTCAAGCTCGACGCATCGGCCGGCGACCGCAATGGCGTCAGCCGGGTTGAGCTGCTGATCAACGGCAAGGTCGTAGCCCGCGACACTACGTCGGCGTACAGCTTCTCGATCATGCCCAGCAGGTACGGCAAGAAGTTCACCGTCGCGCTGCGCGCCTACGACAAGGCGGGCAACTCGACGACGACCGCGACCCGCACCTGGTACCGCTGACACCGATGGACGGCCGACGGTGGATCGCCTCGTGGCAGCGTTCCTGACCGTCGAAGCCAGCCAGGCCCCGCCGATCTCGGCCACCGCGGCGATAGTGAACAGCAGCAGCGAGTGGATGATCGTCACAGTGGTATCGCAGCAGACTCGTCCGGCCAGGCGCCGGGTCAGCAGCCGCAGTTGCCGCTCGCGCAGCCACCGGCACCGGCCCGGGCGGCCTTGCGGGCTGACCGGCGGCGGTGCAGCCACCACATCGTCGCGGCGGCGGCCACCAGCGCCCCGGACACCCCCAGCAGGACGTTCTCGACCAAGGTCGCGCCCGCGCCGGTGAGGAGCCCGGCGGCGATCAGCAGCGGCAGCGCACAGCAGGCGGCGCAGGCCAGCGCGGCAAGGCCGGCGGTGACCTGGCTGCGCTTCGGGGGCGCGTTGTCCACCGACATGCCGGTGTGCCGGTGACCGGCCGCTCCCGGGGCAGAAGAGGCGTCGGCTGAGGGCAGGGCGTTGAGGGGGACTTCGTGTTGCAGGCTCATGAGGCATCTCCATCAGCGAGGTCGGCGAGGTCGGCGAGGTCGGCGAACGGCAAGGGGCAGTCGTTGCAGGTGCACGCGGTGAGGCTGTCGCAGCCGGCCGCCACGACCTGGAGGAGGGAGTCGCGGATGGTGCACAGGTCGGCGATCTTCCGTTCGACCTCGGCGATCTTCGCCTCGGCGCGCGCCTTGAGGTCCGGGGTGGGGTGGCCGCGACGGCCGGTATCGAGCAGTTCGGCGACCTCGTCCAATGTGAAGCCGAGGCGCTGTGCGGCCTTGATGACACCGAGCAGGGTGACCGTGTCGGCGGGGTAGGTGCGGTGTCCGCCGGGGCTGCGGTCCGGTTCGGCGATCAGGCCCCGGCGTTCGTAGTAGCGCAGGGTCTGGATGTTCACCCCGGCCCGCTCGGCGACCTCGCCGGTGCGCAGTCGCCGGTTGCCGATGTCGTACATCAGGCGGCCGCCGCTTCGGTGCGAGGCTCGGACAGCGCGTCGTGGGTGATCCGCTTCATGCGCGGGCTCCAGCCGGAGTGGCGGTGCCGAACACGGCGGTCACCACATCCCGCGCCTCCGGCGGGGCGGTCACGGTGAACCGCATGCCGGCCGGACCCACCGTCAGGGTGAAGGTGAAGAAAGAGCAGCAGGCGTACTCCGCGGCGGCCAACCGGGCCAGGTCCACCGTCATCGCCGGGTCGTGCGCGAAGGTCAGCGACACCCCGCCGTCGGCGGGTTTCCGCCCGGTCGCCCGGTCGAGGACCGCCTGCCACTGGTCGATCCGCCCGCGCATCGCCTCGATCCCGCCGTCGATCGTGCACACGATGTCCGGCCCGCCCACCGGGGCGTCTCCGGCGCCGGTCAACGCGGCACGGGCGGCCGGGATCCGCGCCGCCGTGACCACCGACGCGGCCGTCACGCACTGGCAGTCCTCATCGCACGGCGGCTGCGCCAATCGATGCGCGGCGCCCTGCAATCGCGCCACCACGGCGGTCAGCTCGGTCGCCTCCGTCTGCAGGCCGGCGGCCACAGGCGACAGGCCCGGGATGTTCCCGCCGGCCGCGGTCTGGACCCGGGCGGCCAGCTCGATCTGTTCCACCACACGCAGCTCGGCGGCGGCCAGCCGCGCGTTGACGAGCTGCGCCATCCGCTGCTGCACCGCCGCGCAGTCCCCGCCGTCGAATAGCGCCACGATTCCGGTCAGATCGTCGCCGCCGATGCCCAACTGCTCGGCGCCGTCGACGAACCGCACACGCGTACCCGATCGGTCGGCTCTGGCTCCTCCGTCAATGCCCAATTCCGACATGGCAACCTCCATGGACCTTCAGCTCTCAACGTCGTGCCTCGACGGTAAGCCTGTACCTAGGTACCGAATTCAAGGCTTTGGAGAGTGGCGCGGGTCACACCGGAATTCAAGCCGATAGGATCTGGCGGGTGAGGAGGCGGGATGGCCGTCGACGTGCTGACCGAGACCGTGATCGACCGGCCGGTGGCCGAGGTTGCCGCCTACGCGGCCGACCCTGACAACGCGCCGCGCTGGTACGCCAACATCGCCTCGGTGGAGTGGGTGAGCGAACCCCCGCTACGTCTCGGCAGCCTGGTGACGTTCCAGGCGCAGTTTCTCGGCCGTACCCTTCGCTATACCTACGAGATCGTCGAGTACCAACCCGGGGAACGGCTGGTGATGCGCACCGCGCAGGGGCCGTTTCCGATGGAGACCACGTACACCTGGGCATCAGCCGACGGCGGTGGCACCCGGATGACGCTGCGAAATCGCGGCGAGCCGGCTGGGTTCTCCCGGGTCGCCGCGCCCATGATGGCTACGGCGATGCGGCGGGCCAACCGGGCCGACCTGGCACGGATCAAGGCGCTGCTGGAGACCACCTGACCGCCGTGGCCGCGAGGAGCAGACGATGGACACCTGGCAGATGATCCGCACCGAGCGTGCGGCCCTGGTCGACGCGCTCGCCGCCCTTCCCGCGTCGGCGTGGGACCGGCCGTCGCTGTGCGCGGGATGGACCGTGCGCGACGTCGTCGCTCACATGATCGCCACGGCCTCCATGACGCCGCCTCGCTTCTTCGCCAAGCTGATCGGCAGCGGCTTCCGGTTCGACGCGATGGTCCGCAAGGACATCGCCGCGATCATTGCCGACCGGACCGACGTCGACCTGGTCGAGCTGCTTCGCACCCGGGTGGACACGCGTACCGCGCCGCCGGGCCCGAGCCTGTCGTGGCTGGGCGAAACCATCGTGCACGGCGAGGACGTCTTTCGCGCCCTCGACGGCTACCGCGATCACCCGATCAACCACCTCATCGCGGTCGCCGACTTCTACAAGAACAGCGACATGCTCATCGGCGCGAAGAGCCGCGTCGCCGGGGTCACCCTCGCCGCCACCGACGCCGACTGGCGACACGGAACCGGCCCGGAAGCCAACGGCCCCATGATCGCGCTGGTGATGGTGATGACCGGACGGTCCGCCGCCCTCGACGACCTCACCGGGGACGGCGTCACGACCCTCCGTGCCCGCTGCTGAGCCGACGCCACTCCCCCGCGGGGTGGGTCGTCACGTCGCGGCCTCTGAGCGCCAACGCGCGCGGAGCATGTAACGATGGGCGCGGTTAGCGGTGCAGGTAGGTGGACAGTCCGCCGAGTTCCTCGCTGGCGATGAACACCGATCGGACGTTGATGATGGCCTCCTCGACGTGGGTGGAGCAGCCCCACGCGGAGTCGCCCCACGAGTCAGCGATCTTCAACTCGGCCGGTGCGGTGCACTCGGCAGCCGCGCCGAGCTGGCAGTGTCGAGGGCGGGGCCCGGTGACGTGGGCTGCGGCCGCGGCGCGCATCCGGGCGGCCAGCTCGCTTGCCGCGGCGGCGCGCTCCTCGGCCTCGGCGCGTAGTTCCCGCTCTGCGCGTACCGCTTTGAGGGTGGCCAGCCGCAGTTCCAGGTGGCGGGCGACCTGGTCGGCGAGGTGGCAGAGCACCGCGCTCTGCGCCTCGGTCAACTCTCGGGGTACGGCGTCGATCGCGGTCACCGTCCCGAGCTGGTGCCCGTCGGTGGTGACGATCGGGGCGGCGGCGTAGAACCGCAGACCGAGCTCGCCGCGGACGAGGGGATGGTCCAGGGTGCGCGGGTCGGTGACGGCGTCGTTGACCACGTACGGGCCGTCAGCGCAGAACGCCGAGGCGCACAGGCCGGGTTCGGTGCCGACCTGGGCGACACCGTCGAGGCCCTTGGCGGCGGCGAACCAGACCCGGTCGGCGTCGACGATGCTGACGGTGGCGATCGGAGTGCCGCACAGCGCGGCCGCGGCGGCGGCGATCGTGTCGAACTGCCCGTCGGTGGGCGCGTCGAGAATCTCGTAGCGATTGACCGCGGCCAACCGGGCCGGATCGGTCCGGAGGGCGACGCTGTCGGTGGCGATCGACACTATGTGGTGCTCGCTTTCCCAAAGGTGCTACGGCCGACACGGAGGAGTGGGCCGGGGTCGCCAGCGGATCTGTCGTGACGGCTGGTGTGGGCCTGCGGCGTGGGCGCCGTCGCTGAAGGCGGCGCCTGACCGCCCCGCTCGGCGCGTCGTCCTTCAACGCGGGGCTTTGCTGCCGGGTCGACGCCCGGGGTAGTCGATCGCCGTCAGGCGCCACTGTACGGGCTCCGCGAGGCCACCGGCGACACGCGAAGGTCAGGCAAGCGTATTTGCGCAGTAAGAATCTGCGCCCGATAGATCTTCTGGAACCAGTTGCGTGACAGCGATCATTGGCTTTTTCGAACGATCTTCTTCTCTTTGCATGAACTTGTTGCTACAGGGCAACTGATGCCACAGTGGTAGGGGTCGGCCTACTTCTCGATGAGGATTATGCGTGCTTCAAAGATCGTCAAGCTAAGATGCCGCACCGGCATGAGAACGCGATGGGAAACAAGGGTGTCGGGGAAGGTCAAGCCATGGGAACAACGCTGCCTTACTGGGTGGACGCCTCCCGGGAATCGCCGGTGGAGGTCGTCGGTGACACTCACAACGAGTCGTTGGAGCTGGTTGTCCACGGCCGCTGGAATGTCGCTATCGCGGCCGAGATACGGGCCGGGGTGAACAAGTGCCTGGCCGAGCATCCCACTGCTGTGCTCGTCGACCTGCGCGACCTCGGTGACCCGGGTGGGCACAGCGCCCCGATGTGGCTGGCCGCCTACCACTGCGGCAAACTCCGCCAGCCGCCGATCCCGTTGATGCTGTGCATTCCGCCGGCCGCCACGCTCGCCACCCGGCTCCGCCAGATCGGAGCGCAACGATTTCTGTCGGTGTTCGCCAGCATGCCCGAGGCGCGTGCGGCGCTGACCAGCGGGCTACGCCCGCCCGATCGAGTGCAGCAGGACCTGCCCCCCGAGCTGGACTCGGCGGCGCGAGCCCGCGAAGTCCTCGAGCGAGCCTGCCTCGACTGGGATCTGGCATCGCTGCGGCAGCGGGCCCTGCTGGTGATGTCCGAACTGGTCACCAACGCCGTCGAGCACGCCGCCACCGACATGCGGCTCACTGTGTCTCGTCGCGGCGCGGGGCTGTACATGGCCCTCCAAGACGACGACCCCCGACTGCCCGCCCTCCTGCCACCCCCGCCCCACGACCCCGGAACACCTCTGCTCGCACGCGGACAGGGCCTACGCTTGGTCCAGACCGCAGCGAGTGCCTGGGGCGCCCGACGCCACCGAAGCGGCAAGATCGTCTGGGCCACCATCCGCGGCTGCCCAGGGTGAATCGACTTCCGGCCCGCACCCTCAGGGCCGCCCACCGATGATCAGCAGTCGCGTTCTCGGCGTTCGAGGTCGCGTTCGCGGGTATTGGCGAGATCCTCGCGAATGTCCTCCCACCGCTGGTGCTCGCTGACCCGGTGCTGCCGCTCGTCGACCATTCGGTCACGTTCCCGCGCGAGGAGTTCCCGATCGCCGATCTCTTCCTCGCGTTGATCGGCGCGCCGGTCCCGTTCATCGGCCCGCTGATCGCGTTCATCGGCCCGCTGATCGCGTTCATCGGCGCGCCAGTCACGTTCGTCCGCGCGCTGGTCCCGTTCCGCGCCCCGCGCGAGACAGCCGGGGGTGTCCGCGGGATCGGGCTGGCGGGGCTCCTGGGAGACGTCAGGCGTAGGTGTAGGCCTGTGCTGGGTGACAGGTGAGCAGGACGGGGTGCCGCCGTCGCCGAGAAGCAGGGCCGCCGTATCGGTGGCCTGCAAGAGCCGCAGGATATGCGGTTGGGGATCGCGCAGCCTCAGCACGACGCCGCGGCGGGCGCCGCGCCGGTATGCGAGGAGCAGCACTCGCAGCCCGGCGAGATCAACGAAGCTGAGCTGGGTGATGTCCACATCGATACATCCGATGCTGCCGTCCGTGGCCGTGTCCAGCAGCTCGGCCAGAGGTTGCCCGCTGATCCGGTCGAGCTCACCGGTCAGGGTGAACGTGATCCGGTCGACGTCGAAACTCATCGCCACGTGCAGCCGGGCGCCACCGTCGGCGATGTCGGTCATGGCCACGGCCCCCGCGCCGGCTGGGTGGCGAGGATGGCCCATACGGTCTTGCCCTCCCGACATGGCAACGCACCCCACGCGGCAGCAGTCGCGGCGACCAACCGCAGCCCCATGCCCCGATGCGCCAGCAACTCACCCGGCGGCCAACCTCCGGTGTAGATGACCTGGGGCAGGCGCCTGCGGCGATCCTGGACGGCCATGTAGAGCGCCGTGCCCCGCGTGGCCGGGGAGAGTCCCTCCGCGGCGAACCGCGCGGCGGTCTCCCAGGTCGATGCCGAGGACCCGGCCGCGTCCTCCAACTGCTCCACATCGATGATCAACGCCTGGCAGGTCTCCATGAGACACGCCCTCAGCACCCGTGATATCTCATGCCGCAGCGGATCATTCCATTGACCGCGGACCACCACCTGCGTCACCGCCTGCCGCGGATCATTGACGCACGCGATCTGAGCATTCTCGACGACGAAGTACGCGTTGTTCATGACGACGAGATCTTTCCGTCCACAACCCCGAAAGGCTCTTTCTGCCCATCTCGGATCCTGCCCCACGAAAGCCCACCGCGCCACCGCGGCTGACCGACCGGGGGGGGGCGGACAGAGCAGCAGCAACGCAAATACCCATCAGAACCAGGTACTACGGGGCCGGACTATCGCTTGTCGACGCCGCGCAGCCAGGCCTGTTCGCCCACCAGACACAACAGGAATCGCACCGCTGGATGAGCCGCCACCAGCAAAACCCTGACCTGCTGCCCAGCGACCTGATGGCGCAGTGCCAGCAGTTCCCGGACGCCCGCCGCGTCGCAGAACCCCACCCCCGCGAGATCCAGCTCAACGACCCGGGCGGCCGGTTCCACCAGCGCCGCCAGGTGGACGCAGAAACGACCCGCGACGCGGACATCCAGGTCACCGATCACCCGGATCCGCAGCCTGCCCTCCACCAGAGGTATACAGGTCACCACCAGCGGCCACGGGGTATGGCATCCGACATCCGTGCCAGCCATGATCGCGCTCCCGCCTACTCAGGTGACGGGTCGGCCCCCATTAACCCGGCGAGTCACTGTCCATAGCTGCCCAGCCATGATGCCCACCTACGGCACCACATTCGGTATCCATCGACAAGACAGAAACACCGCATCCGTCTTCCGGGTGCGACGTCCTGCAAATTGCAGCCTTGGCACGGCCATCGACGTAAAGCGGGCGAGAGCCGATCCCGATGCATTTTTTTAGGTACGGCGCCATGCACCTGAAGCCGTGGGCCGCGCATATCCGCGACCACGGCGGGTTCAGTGCTCTGCGCGAATTACGTGTCAGATAGGTGCACCACCTGCGCGATGATCTACACCGGAGTCGGCGCCGGCGACCCGCCTGCCCGCAGCTCGAAGGAGAACCATGGACGACCAGCACGCGGATCCGGTGAGCCGCGAGGTGCAGCAGCGGGTTCGCGACAGCTTCGAGCGCCAAGGGCTGATGCGCCTCCTCGGCGCCCGGCTCACCCACATCGCGGCCGGGCGGGTGCACATCGTGCTCCCGGCCAGCCCGGAGGTCACCCAGCAGAACGGCTACATCCACGCCGGAGCCACCAGCGCGGTCGCCGACAGTGCGGGCGGCTACGCCGCGCTGACCCTGTTCCCCCAGGACTCCGATGTCCTCACCGTCGAATACAAGATCAACCTTCTCGCCCCGGCCGCCGGCGACCATATCGAGGCGATCGGCACCGTACTCAAATCCGGCCGGACACTGACCATTTCCAGGCTGGAGGTCTTCGCTGTCCAAGGCGAGCAGCGCGCGCTCGTGGCAGCCGGCCAGCAGACGCTGTTCCGCATCGCAGCGATCGGCGAAGGGCCGATGAAAGCTACTGCGCGGATTCTGCCTGACGGTCCCGGGCCGGCGCGCTGATCGACGAAAAGAGCCGCGAACGCCCGATCGACCTGCTCGTGGTCGATCTGGGTCTGCCGGACGGCAACGGCCTGGACCTCCTTCGGGGGATGCGGGCCGGCCGTCACCTCCCGGTGATCATCCTGACCGGATGGGCCGAGGAACGCGAACGGGTCGTCGGGTTGGAGCTCGGCGCCGACGACTATGTGGTCAAGCCGTTCTCCCTGCCGGAGCTCGCCGCGCGGATCCGGGCGGTGCTGCGCCGCGCCCAGGCTCCGGCGGAGGCTTCGGTGCACCGGTTGGGCGCTCTCACCGTCGACACCCGATCGCGCGAGGTCACGGTGAACGGCAAGCCGGTGGCGTTGACCCCGTTGGAGTACGCGTTGCTGGAGCAGCTGCTCGCCGACGCGCCCTGCTGCTCGTCGAGGACAACACCGACCTCGCCACCATGTACGCCACGCTCCTGTGCCAGCGAGGAGACACCGTCAACCTCGCCACCAACGGCACCGACGCTCTCGCTGCCGCCCGGCGTCGCCCGTTCGCGACTGGACCGCGGCTACACCGACCGGTGCAGGACAGGAAACTCGGGACCCACGCCGCGCGCGGTGAGCATCGCCCGCGCCGCCCCCCAGGCCAGTCGCTCCTGGCCCGGATGCCGGCCGGCGGCACGGTAATGCAGCGACAACACGCCGAGCATGCCGCCATGGTCATCGCACAGCGGATAGGAGTGCACGGCGCGGGACCCCGCGGCGAGCACCACCCGCAATGTCGGTTGTCCGGCGAAGATCGGGCTGGCGGTGACGTCGTCGATCATCACCGGGTCGCCGATTTTCAACGCGACACCGCACGCCGACGCCACTGACGCGTCGACCGTGGCGAAGGACTCCAGAAACGCCTGTGAGAACCCGCGTTGGCAGGCGATCCGTAACGTCTTCGTACGGGAGTCATAGATTTGAAGATCGCAGCCGTCGGCGACGCTCGCGGCGGCCATGATGATCGCCATTTGCGCCGTGGGCCAGTCAACCAGAGCCAGGAAGTCGTCGGCGGCCAGAGTCTCCGGCACGTGACACAGCCGATCGCGGAAACGGGCCACCACCGCCCGCCGGCTGGCGCGCACCTCCGCGTCGATCATCCTCTGCTCCGCCCGGCCCAGCGATTCCTTGCCGTCGAACCGCTGTGGCGGGCTCACCGAAGACCGGTCCGCCATGAGTCACCACCTCGATCGGGATGTCGAGACCCATCCGCCCTGAGGTTACTCACGAACCCCAGCGGTGGAAATGTCCCACTCGGGGCTGCTTCAGACGAGGGTTGGGCTGCGGCGTTCGACCAGGATGACGTCGCGCCACTGGCCGTGGTGCCGGCCGACGCGTTCGCGGGTGCCGATGACGCGGAAGCCGCAGCGGTGGTGCAGGGCGAGGCTGGCGGTGTTCTCGGGGAAGATGCCGGACTGGATCGTCCAGATGCCGGCGGCCTCGGTGCTGGCGATCAGCGCCTCAAGGAGGGCGCGGCCGATGCCACGGCCTCCCCGGTCGGGGCGGACGTAGAGGGAATGCTCGACCACCCCGGCGTAGACCGGCCGCGCCGAGACAGCGGAGCAGGCCACCCAGCCGGTGACGGTGCCGTCCGCGTCGAGGGCCACGAAGCGGTGCCCGGGCAGCCGGGCCGCGTCGAACGCCTCCCAGGACGGGGGCCGGGTCTCGAAAGTGGAGTCCCCGCTGGCGATGCCGGCGGCGAAGATCGCAAGGACGGCGTCGGCGTGCTCGGCGGTCATCGGCGCCAGCCGAATCTCTGTGTCGGTCACTGCGGCAGTCACAAGAACTTTCCGGCGTTGGGGGCCTTAGGACGAGAATCGATGAGATCATTCCGGACGCCTCCGCGTCCAGCGAGCCGTTCCTCGTGAAGCCGAACCGAGCTGTGCAGCCGTTACCCAGGCGTGACCCGCCACGGAGAACCGAAGCGGGTGGGCCGGCATCGCACTAGAGGAAAGAGTCACCACCATGGGGGAGGATCCACCAACATGCGACGCGCAACCACCTTCGTCGGCGCGATTCTCGCGATCGCGGTCATCGCCGGCTGCACCTCGACTCCGCAGCACCTGGAGGGTGCGGCGGCGCCGGCGGGGTCGGCCAGTTCCGCCAGCCCGGCCGCCTCAGCGTCCCCGACTCCGGTCTCCACCCCCAGCCGACCGGCCGTGCCGAGCAAGACTCCGGTCAAGACCAAGCCGATCACGCCCACCAATGCCGATCAGCCGGCCTCCGCGAAGCTGGTCCTGGGACCGACCGGCCTCGGCGCCCTGAAGTTGCGGATGACGGCGAAGCAGGCGCAAGCCACCGGGATGATCAGGCTCTTTGCCAAGCCGTCCGACGGCGGGTGCGGCAGCTCTCTCCTGAAGGGCTCGACGTCCGACCCGTCGAATCAGATCGACGTCTACCACTCGGCGAACTTCGGCGTCGTCATGATCGCCGCGTACGGGAAGATCCGGACCCCGGAGGGCATCGGGCTCGGGAGTTCCGAAGCCGAGGTGAAGCGCACCTATCCGGACTGGAAGGACTCCCTCCACGGCGAAGCGGCCGCGCCCCGGAACAGCCAGGCGTACTACATCATCCTGATGGACGACAAGGGTTTCGTCAGCAGCCTGTCGATCGCGGACAAGAACCAGGACTGTTTCAACTGACCCGCAGCGTACGGAGCACCTCGGCGGTGCGATCGACCTGATCGACCTGCTTGATCTGGACGTACACCCCGGAGCCGCGCTCGCTGGCGAGCAGTACCTCGCTGAAGGAAAGGGCCGTACCGCCGCAGCCGGTCCATCGCCGTACCTGTCCCGACAGGCCGGCTGGGGCGACCGGGCGGTCGGGCTGCCGGACGCAGTCGTCGTGCGCCGGCAGCCTGGCCGTGGCGGGGGCGTCGACGACGCCGGCGAAGACGCCGGGCCGATCGGCTCGCGGGTTCGCCCAACCGGCCAGGTCCGCGCCGACCAGCAGCCCCCGTGCCCGGCCGGCGGGCAGGCCGACGACGCCGGGATCCCAGCCGGCGTTCTTGAGTTGGCCCGCCCAGGCCGCCGGCACGGCGAGCGACAGTTTGCCGCTCTCGTCGGCGACCCGTACCCAATGGGCGGGTGCGGCGTCCGGGACCGTCGCGCCTCCCACCGCCAGGATGGCGGCCGCGGCGACGACGGTGCCGGCGAACCGGATCAGCCGGCGCGACCTGGCACCTCCACGCCGCACCGGTCCGGCGTGCGCGGTGGTCAGGGCGGCCGCGAATGCCGCGGCGGTGGGCCAGCGTCGGTTCCGGTCGGCGTCGATCGCCCGCAGGACGACCCGATCAATCCTTTTCGGTACGGCCAGAGCCAGCTTGGACGGCGCGACGACGTCCGTGCCGTTGGCGCGCGGGGTGCGGCCGGTCAGCATCTGGTAGGCCAACGCGCCCAGGGCGTAGACGTCGGCGCGAACGTCCACGCCGCCGCCGAGTTGTCCCTGCTCGGGGGCCATGTAGCCGGGGGTGCCGGCAACGACGGTGAAACCGGAGGCGTGGGCGATCTCCTTGGCCAGCCCGAGATCGGCCACGAGCACCCGCTCGCCGCCCCGGACGGTGTCGAAGAGGATGTTCGACGGCTTGAGGTCGCGGTGCAGCACGCCGGCGTCGTGCAGCACGGTGACGGCGTGCGCGATCTCGACGGCGTTGCGCACGGCCGTATCGACCGGCAGGGCGCCGGCGGCGAGCCGGTCGGCCAGGGTACCGCCGGACGCGTACGTCATCACCTGGTACGACCGCCCGTCCGGCAACTCACCGAAGTCGTGTACGCGCACCAGCCGCTCGGAATCCGCCCGGCGCAGCACCTGGGCCTCCTGCTCGAAGCGGGCCCGCACGTCGAGGTGGTGTGCCCAGTTGTCGGCCAGCACCTTGATCGCCACCCAGGACTCCAGCACGTCGTCCTCGGCCAGCCAGACGGTGGCGAAGGCGCCGGAGCCCAGTCGCCGGGCGACGCGGTAGCGGCCGATCTTGGTAGGCATTGACACGCTCGTATTATGGGCCGCCGCTTCTAGCCAATTGACAGGGGCAAACATGCACGACAATCCATCGGAGGATCTCGCTCGACGCGCGGCCGACGGCGACACCGCGGCGCTCGACGCGCTGCTGACCCTGATCCGCCCCCACGTGCTGCGCCGGTGTGCCCGGTTCCTGCCCTGTTACCAGGATGCCGAGGAAGCCTGCCAGGACGTGCTCCTCCAGGTGGCCCGCAACATCGGCGGCTTCGAGGGGCGGTCGCGGTTCAGCACCTGGCTGCACGTGGTGATCGCCAACAGCGCGCGGCAGACGTACCGGTCCCTCAAACGGCGGGCGGTGGAGGAGGCCTACGAGGCGCCGCCGGTGGACGTGCCGGACCCGCGCACCACGAGCGTGATCGCCGGCTCGCGGCTGGACCTGCTCGACGCGCTCGAACGGATGGAAGCCCATCGCGCCGAGTTGGTGGCGCCCCTGGTGCTGCGCGACATTTGCCAGCTCGACTATCGGGAGATCGCCGAGCAGCTCGCCATTCCGGAGGGCACCGTCAAGTCGCGGATCCACCAGGCCCGCGTGCAACTCCGCGAAACCCTGGGTGGCACGTACCGCTGACGCTCCCCCTATTCGGGTTCCCAGGCGATGAGCTGGTCGAAGATGGTCAGGTCGCCGTCGAGCTTCAGGGAGTCCAACGGAATGCGGCCGTAGAAGACCAGTACCAGCTCACTGGCGGTCCCCCGGGCCGAGACGCTCGCAGGGCCCAGATCCTCGTCGGCAGCGGAGAGGCGCGCGGTCCGTGCGCCGTCGCCGGAAAGCCAGAGGCGCCAGGAACGACCCTCGACGGCGTGGTAGTCGACGACAGCGGGCTCGTGCGGCCAGGCGGACGTTGTCGCGCAGCAGGTGAACTGGAACTCCTCGACACCGTCGAGCGCCACCTCCTCCGGCAGCGGCTGCGGGGCCCCCAGGGCGACCTGGGCGTCATAGGTGTGCACCGCGATCTCCTGAACCTGGTGCCGGGCGACGGCACCGCAGGTCCGCGGCGACTGCGAATCGCACCATCCCACCCAGCAGCCACGATCCGGGCCGGCCTCCCGCAGCGCGTCCACCAGTTGCTGCGCCGACTCGGCCCACCAAGCCAGCAGTGCCTCGCGCTCCCGAGGCGCGGCCGGGCCCGCCGGTGCGGACTTGGCCGAGGCGGTGGGCCCCGCGGCGACGGTGGCGGCCCAGGCGCGACGCCCCTCGCCCAGGTGCCGCACCAGATCGAACAGCGTCCATCCGGGGCAGGTGGGCACCGGAACGTCGAGGCTGGGCGCGGAGGCGACCGCGTCTCGGAACGCGGTCGACCGCTCGGCGATCAGCCTCAGCAGGTCGGTGAACTCGAGATTCTCTTGCACCCCGGCTGTCTACCACGGTGCCCGGACAACCAAGAACCGAATTTCGTACGCGATGTGGATCACAGCGCGAACGCTCAGGAAAGGGTCCGCCCGTGCCGATTGTCGGGATCACCCGCCCCCGGAGATCGGACCATCGTGCTCGCCCGTGCCCTGCGCTGCCTGATGGCCGCTGCCATCAGCGCTCCCCTGCTGTGGCAACCGGGCTCCGCGCAGCCGCCCGGCGACACCGACGCGTACGCGTTCATGAGCCGGCGTAGTGGCCACGACCTCGTCGCACGCTGGAATCCCTGCGAGGGGATCAATTACCGGGTCAACCTGGACCACGCCCCCGAGGGCTCGCTCATCGAGATCAAAATCGCCGTTGCCCGGATGGCGCGGGCCACCGGTTTGACGTTCCGCTATGCGGGCACCACCGGCGTCGTCCCGGGCAACCCCGGCAACTATCCGCTCGGCACGCAGCTCATCATCGCCTGGGCCGTACCGGGCAAGGACACCGACTCGCTTTCCACAGACGCTGATGTCGCCGGCATCGGCGGCGCCTCGTACAAACCGGGCTTCACCGAGTCCGGAAACGACGCCCTCATCATCGACAAGGGCATGGTCCTGCTCGACGCCACGAGAACCTCGACCATGACGCGAGGCTTCGGCGCGGCACGCGGCGCGACCACCGGCCAGCTCCTGCTGCACGAGCTCGGGCACGCCGTCGGCCTGGCCCACCCGCTGATCAACGACCCCAACGAGATCATGTACTCGCAGCTCACCGCGAAAGCCGCCGACTGGGGCGCGGGCGACCTCACCGGGCTACACGCGGTCGGCGCGGCCGGCGGATGCCTCCACGCCGACGCCTCTCTCCTCAAGCGATAATCGAGGTCACGTTTGTCCATCTTGAACCTGAGTGGACGACAGGTCGTCACGACCACTTTCGTCTTCGGCGGGCAGGTCCGAGCGCTCGCGGCGCTGGCGGAAGTGGCCGGAGCGCCAGTACCAGCCGTCCGGTCCGATGATCTCGACCTGCGGGTCGTCCGCAGGGCCTCGAAGCCAGAACTTGAACCCCATGCCAGACCCCCGGAGCACTAGTCGCGCGATATTTCCGTACGACAATAGCGACTGTTCATAGTCTCCGTGAAGTGCCCGCATGACCAGCGGGCACCCGCCTAGCCTGCGATCATGGCTGCCAAGAAGCTCAGGCTCGTGGGAGCGCACGAGATTCGTACGATGCTCGGAGGCATCAGCCGGCAGCGCGTCTACCAGATCACCAGCCGCCGGGACTTCCCCGCCCCGGTCGCCGAGCTGGCGATGGGCAACGTCTGGCTCACCGAGGATGTCGAGGCCTGGATCGCCGCCCGACCGTCCCGAGCCGGCACCGACGACTGAGCAGCGCACGGCACGGCGTCATGAGGACCCGTGCAGCGCCTTGTCGAGTCCATCGAGGATGAGCTCCAGCCCGTACCCGAACTCCTTGCCGAAGTCATAGCCCGGCCGCAGCACATGCTGGAACGTGAACTCGGCCAGATGGGGATAAGCCTCGGCGGGGAACTGCGCCAGCATCGCCTGCGCCAGCTCCGCCGTCTCGTCGGGAGTGTCGAACGGTAGACCGCGCTCCTGCAGGGCGAAACCGAAGATATAGCTGTCGAGCAATGCGTACGCGTGGGCGGCCAGGTCAACGGAAAAGCCGGCGGCGCGCAGGCAGCCGAGCACGGCATTGTGGTGGCGCAGCGTGGCCGGCCCGGGCGTGGTCCGTGACTCCAACAGGCCGATGGCCCACCGGTGCCGCCGCAGGGCCGCGCGGACCGAGTCGGCGCGCCGCCGCATCGCGTCGAGCCAGTCGCCGGCGGCGGCCGGGGGTTCGATCTCTTCGAACACCAGGTCGACCATGCCGTCGAGGAGGTCCTCCTTGTTGGCCACGTGGGTGTAGAGCGACATCGCCTCGACGCCGACGGACTCGCCCAGCCGCCGCATCGTCAGCGCCTCCAGGCCGCTCTGGTCGGCGAGCGCCACCGCCGCGCGGAGCACGATGTCGCGGCTCAGCGGTGTGCGCACAGTTCGGCTGCCTCGTGCGGCCATGGGGCGTCCTCCTTCGCTCGGCGTTGACAATCTTACGTTGTAAGGGTCATCCTTACGTCGTAAGGATGCGGCGAGTCAGGGAGCGGCATGATGAGCACGACCCGGCGGCACCACCCCACCGAGGCGCCCGGCACGACCACCATGCGCGCCGTCGTCCAGGAGCAATACGGCCCCACACCCCAGGACGTCCTGCGGCAGGGTCGGATCGCCCGGCCCACGATCGGACCGGCCGAGGTCCTGGTGCGGGTGCACGCCGCCGCCGTCGACCGCGGCACCTGGCACCTCATGGCGGGTCTGCCCTATCCGGTGCGGGCCGCCGGATTCGGCATGCGCCGCCCCAAGGCCACCAATCCCGGCCGGAGTCTCGCCGGCACGGTCGTGGCGGTCGGCGCCGACGTGACGGAGTTCGGCGCGGGCGACGAGGTGTTCGGCGTCGGCGTCGCCGCGTACGCGGAAATGGCCTGTGCCCGCGCCGACCGGCTCGCGAAAAAGCCGGCGAACTTGACCTTCACGCAGGCGGCCGCGGTGCCCGACTCCGGGCTCACCGCCCTGCAAGCCGTCCGCATTCACGCGAAGGTGGTCTCGGGGGAAAGGGTGCTCGTGCTCGGCGCGGCCGGCGGGGTGGGAAGCTTCGCGGTCCAGCTCGCTGTCGCCGAGGGTGCCCAGGTCACGGGCGTTTCCCGTACGGAAAAAGTCGATCTTGTCCATCGGCTCGGCGCACACCGGGTCATCGACTACACCCGCGAGGACCCTACCGGCGACGGCACGCGCTATGACGTCATCATCGACACCGGCGGCAACCGTCGCCTGGCCCACCTGCGCCGTGCCCTCACACCCCGGGGCCGGCTCGTCATCGTCGGCGGGGAAAACGGCGGACGCTGGCTCGGCGGCACCGACCGACAGCTCCGCGCGCAGTTGCTGTCACCGTTCCTGCGGCAGCAGCTGGGCTCCTTCATCGCCTCCGAGGACGCTGCCGGGCTGGTGGAGATCCGCAAGCTCATCGAGGCCGGCGCGATCATTCCGGCCATCGACCGGACCTTCCCGCTCGACCGCGCCGCGGAAGCCGTGCAGCACCTGCTCGACGGGCGCGCTCAGGGCAAAGTGGTGATCACGCCCTGAGCCGCGGGGTTCACAGACTCCGCTCGAAGAGCTGACGGACGCTCTGCGGCTGCTTGCTCAGGATTCGGTCCCGCTCTTCCGCCCGCTGACGCGCGGCGGCCATGCCCGGCGCGAGAATGCCCCAAATGATCATGGCGAGGGCGGCAACCCAGGCCCACCAAGGCACCGTCGACTGCGAGCCCCACAGGGCACTCGTCCACTCATAGGCGGGGTCGAGATACGCCTCCATAGAAGCCTCCTAGCTGCCGGGACGGCCCCTTATATCGGCGCGGCGCCGCCGCGGCTTAGCGTTTTCTCAGGCCGAGGAGGTCGCCACGACGGCCGTCGGAACGCCGGCAACGCAGGTCACCGTCACCCGGACCCGGCTCTCGCCGTCCCGGAAGACAATCACGGCCGCGAGCGTCGGCCCGGGATTCACCCGCTCGACTTCGTACGGGCCCGCCGGCGCGAAGCCGACGATCCGCGCCAGCCCCAGCCTGGTGCAGCGCGCGGCGACAGTGCCCCCGACCGTACGGAACGTCGACACGCCGTCCGGCAGTGCGGTGACGCTCGGTCTCGCCGAGGGCTCGGCGGTCGGCGACGGGCCCCGTTCGGCGGATGACGTCACCGTTCTCCGGGGCACTGTGGCGGCGGTCGCGCTGGGCCGGGCAGCGGGCACGGACGTGCCGATCGGCGCCGGGGTTCGCGGCGATGCGACACCTTCGACCGGCGGGACGGAAATCGCCGCGGGCACCTCGGACGCCGGATGCGGCTCCGCCGGCAGCAGCATCCACCCCGTCACGGCCAGCAGCGCGACGGTCGCCGCGGACCCGACCAGCAGCTTTCCGCGACGGTGCGGCGGCGCCGGGGGCACCGGCGGAGCTCCGAACCTGATCGGCATTCCCCCGCCAAGGACCTGAGCGACCTCCGCGGCGCTCGGCCGCTCGGCCGGCTCCTTGCGCAGACACCGGTTGATCAGCGCGGCGATCTCCGCGGGCACCTCGGGCAGTTGGGGCAGCGGCACCGGCTCCACCGTCACATGGGCGGTCAGCATCTGCGTCGTGCTGTCGACCGTCCACGGGGATTCGCCCGCCAGCAACCGGTAGAGGAGCACACCGAGCGCGTAGACATCCGAGGCGGGCTCGACGGCGTCGGAGGTCATCCGCTCCGGCGCGAGGTAGGCCGGCGTGCCCAGCAGCTCCTCGGGCTCCGCGGCCCCGGCCGAGGCGGCGAGTCCGAAGTCGACCACCTTGACGCCGTCGCGGGTGACCATGACATTGGCCGGCTTGATGTCCCGATGCACCAGGCCGTCGGCGTGCGCCGCCGCCAGGGCCGCGGCGACCTGCGCGCCGATCCGGCAGATCTCCCGCGGTGCCAGCACACCGGTCCGGGCACGCTGCTGCAACGTGATGCCGTGGACCAGCTCCATGACCACGTACGGGACGTTCTCCGCCTCGCCGTAGTCGTACACCTGGGCGATGTGCGGGTGCGAAAGGGCTGCGGCCGCGCGGGCCTCGGCGCGGATGCGATCACGCGACTGCCGATCACCGGCGTACCGTCCGGCCAGCAGTTTTATCGCGACCGTACGGCACAGCACCTCGTCGCGGGCCCGCCAGACCACCGCCATGCCGCCGCGGCCGATCGGTTCCAGCAGCGTGTAGCGGCCGCCGAGCATCTGCTGCTGCACCTCCGTCCGGGCCCTGCCACACCCTGTCCGGCTCACCCCCTCGCCGCACCTCCACCCGAGGCAGTGTGCACCCCGAGGAACCGAATCGCACTGGGTGATCAGGATGTCCGGGATTCATCGCCATGAATTGAGTAGACACACCCGGCAAATCGGAAGGTGATCACACGTTTCCCGGCCGCCGCTTGCCTTCGACACGGCCCCCACGAAGGATGAAACGGTGCCGCGCCCGATCACCTCACTCCTGGGGCGCCTGCTGCGCCTGCCGCCGCCCCGCACGACCTACACGGTGGATCACGGCATTCACATCCCGATGAACGACGGGGTACGGCTGCGCGCCACGCACTACGCGCCAGACGGAAAAGCGCGGGGCACGGTGCTGGTACGCACCCCGTACGGTCGCGGCGTGCCGGCATCCCTGGTGCACGGCCACATGCTGGCCGCCCGCGGTTACCACGTGGTGGTAAGCAGCGTCCGAGGCACCTTCGGCTCGGGCGGAACGTTCGTACCGATGGCGCAGGAAACCGCGGACGGCCACGACACCGTCGCCTGGCTGCGCACCCGCGACTGGTTCGACGGACGGCTCGCCACGCTCGGCGGCTCGTACCTCGGCTGGACGCAATGGACGCTCTTGCAGGACCCCCCGCCGGAACTGCGAACCGCCGTCGTCTCCGTTGGCCCGCACGACTTCCGCAAGGCGGTCTACGGCACCGGCGCGTTCACCCTCGGCGACTTCCTGAGCTGGAGCAACCAGATCGCCGGCCAGGAGAAGCGCGGACTGCGCCGGCTGCGGCACGTCGCGACCGCCGCCCGCCGGATCCGGCCGGGCCTGCACGGGCTGCCACTGGCGGAGGCTGCCGAGCCGGTGCTGCGGGGGCGGGCGCCGTGGTACAGGGAGTGGTTGTCGCATCCAGAAGAGACGGATCCGTTCTGGGGGCCGTACCGGGCGGGGACGGCGCTGGAGCGGGTGACGGTGCCCGTGATGCTGGTCAGCGGCTGGCAGGATCTGTTCCTGGGCCAGACGCTCGAACAGTATGCGACGCTGCGCGAACGCGGGGTGGAGGTGTCGCTGCTCGTCGGCCCTTGGACCCATGTGGGAGTCGCGACGAAGGGTGCGCCGCGGGCAGAGCCAGCGACGCTGGCCTGGCTGGACCGACACCTCGCCGGCGACAGCCCGCCATCCGCCACGACCCCTGCCACCACGACCCCTGCCACCACGACCCCCGGCACCGCGGGCCAGGCCACCCCTGGCGAGGCCACCGCGGATCAGGCCACCGCAGGTCCAGCCGCCGCCGGCGCGACCCCGCATGCCATCGCCACGATTCCGGTCGCCCCCATCGCGACCCCAGCCACCACCGCCACCGCCACCGCCACCGCGACCGCCACCGCGACCGCGACCGCTGCCGCCACCGCGATGCCGGACGCCACTGCGGTGATCTCAGCCGCGGCCATCGCGACCACCACCGTGACCCCAGCCGCAGCCGCCCCCGCGTCCCTGCGCGCCGCCGCCGCGGTCACCGTTTATCGCACCGGTGAGAATCGGTGGCACGCGCTCGCGGCATGGCCCCCGGCGACCACCCCGGCGCGTTTCGGTCTGTGCGCCGACGGCTCGCTCGTGCTCGCGACCCCTGACAGCGATCCGCACGCCGAGGGCATCCGCGCCGGTAACGCCGCGTCCCAGGTCGTGGCCTTCCGCTACGACCCCTCGGACCCCACCCCGTCGGTTGGCGGGCGGGTGCTCGCCGGCTCGGCGGGCGTGCGGGACAACCGCGCGCTAGAGGCCCGCGATGACGTGCTCGTCTTCTCGACCGCACCGCTCGCCGCCCACCTCGATGTGGCGGGCTCCCCCACCGTTGAGTTGGCGCTGTCGGTGGACAACCCCTACGCGGACGTCTTCCTGCGCCTCTGCGATGTGGACCCGGCCGGCCGCTCCCGCAACTTCTCGGACGCGCTGACGCGGCTCGACCCGTCCGTGCCAGCCGGGCGGGTGCAGCGCCTGACCGTCCGGCTCGACCAGTGCTTTCACCGGCTGGCGGCCGGGCACCGCGTGCGGCTTCAGGTCTCGGGCGGCGCACATCCGCGGTATGCCCGAAACCTGGGGGCGGCCGGGACGCCCGCGCACGGCTCGGACATGGCCCCTTCAACGCATGCCGTCCACTGTGCGGACACCTCGCTGATCCTGCCGGTGACCTCGGCCTAAGTGGTGGGGTGCTGCATCCACCACTCGGTGAATTGCCGAGCCTGCCCGTTGTTGTCGAGCCGCAGCACCCACATGTTGCTGAACACCCGCGACGGCGAGGAATAGCGGGTCGTAGCCTCGATCACGGCCAGATCGTCGGTGACGATCAGCGGATGCCACTCGAAGGTGGTGGCACGCGGCTCGTCCTGATGCTCGAGCCACCCGGCCACGATCGCCTGCCGGCCCACCCACGGCTGCGCCCACGGCTCGGTGAAGTAGGCGGCGTCCTCGGCGAACAACCCGGCAATGGTGGCGGGGTCGTTGGTTTCCCAGGCGGCCCGATAGGTGCCCACCCAGGCGGCGACCGCGTCAAGGTTCGTCATCGTCGCTCCTCCACTCGATGTCAGGCGCTCCTCAACCAACGCTCCCCGACCGTCCTCCCCCGCGCCGACGAGCCACCCACACTCCCCACCCGTGATCCGCGAACCAGCGAGCCACCACGCGACCCCCGAACCAGCGAGCCACCAGCACTCCCCAACCCGTGATCCCCGAACCAACCCGTGATCCCCGAACCGACGAGCAACCGGCACTTCCTCAGCCTGACGCCGGAGGTGGTCGGGCGGAAGCGGGCGGACTCACGAATACGCCAGCCGCTCGAACTCCTTCTGCGCCCCGCTCCAGAGAAAATCGCTGACCTGGGTAAACGCGATGGCGGTCAAGCCCTCGTGCGGATCGTTGAACCAGGTCGTGCCGTAGCCACCGGACCAGCCATAACGTCCCGGGCCGGACGTCTCGTCCGCGGCGACGGTGACCGCCATGCCGAGCCCCCAGCCGGCACCGCCGAGTATCTGGCCCGCCGACTCCACCTGCCCGGACGTGAGCCGATTGCTCGTCATCAGCTCGACCGACTGCTCGGACAGCAGCCGTGTGCCGCCGTGGATCCCCCGATCGAGCAGCATCCGGGCGAAGGCGTAGAACTCATCCACGGTGGACACGAGCCCGCCCGCGCCCGATGGGAAGATCGGAGGCTCGCTCCAGATCTCGGGGGCGGTATCCGTATGTTCGGTCATCGTGCGGGTGCCGGGGTCGGTCATGTAGTAGGTCGGCAGCTCACGGGCCCGGGACGCGGGCAGCCAGAAACCCGTCTCGCGCATGCCCAGCGGGTCGAAGAGCCGCTCGCGCAGCACCTCTCCGAGGGGTTTGCCCGCCGCCCGCGCCACCAGGACGCCGAGCACGAGGCTGCCGACGTTGTATTGCCACTGCTCGCCCGGTTGCCGCATCAGTGGCAGCGTGCCGAAGCGGCGGATCCACTCGTCGGGGTCGTGCGGGGTGCGCGGGTCGGGCGGCCCGAGCACCAGCTCCAGCTCGTTTGCCCGCTGGTTGACGGGCCAGGGCGGGTCGAAGGACGGCTCGGTGATCATGCCGAAGCCCAGCCGGAAGGTCAGCAGATCCTCCACCGTCGCCGGCCGGTGCGCGGCGACCGTGTCGTCCAACGGCCCGTCGATGCGGGCCAGCACCCGCTGCCCGGCCAGCTCGGGCAGCAGGCGGTGGACGGGCTCCTCCAGATCCAGGACGTCGTCCTCGACGAGGATCATCGCCGCGGCGGCGAGGACCGGCTTGGTCAGCGAGGCGATCCGGAAGATCGTGTCGCGGCGCATCGGCACGTCGCCGCCGAACGCGGTGGTGCCGATCGCGTCGACCCGCACCTGGTCGCCGCGGGCGACGAGCGTGACGATTCCGGGGAACTCGCCACGCTCGACGCGCGCCGCCATGGCCTCATGCAACGTCATGGGACCACCCTGCCAGGTGGCCCTGACAAAAATCAGAATCCCGCGAGGACGGTTTTCCCGATCGACGATCCCGCCTCGGCGGCCGCGTGCGCCTGGCGCAGGCCGGCGGCGTCGATCTTCTCGATGAGGGTGGTCATCGTGGTGTGCAGGACTCCCTTGTCGACCAGCTGGGCGGCCTGGGTGAGGATGTCGTGCTGTGCGGTGCTGGTCGGGTCGAACAGCGCCCGGGTGAACATCAGCTCGTAGTGCCAGGCGATGCTCTTGGACATCAGCGGCCGCGGGTCCAGGGGCACGTCCTCGATCGCCACCACGGCTCCGAAGGGACGAACGATCTGCGCGAACGTCTCGATCATGCCGGCCGAGTGCGTCGAGAGGACGTAGTCGACGCCGTCCGGCAGCTGGGCGGCGAGGTCACCGTGGTGGTCGACGACGCGGTGCGCGCCGCGGTCGAGCACGTACTGGCGGGACTCGGGACGCGACGCCGTACCGATGACCTCGAGGTTGGTCAGCTGGCGGGCGAGCTGGACGGCGATGGCGCCGACGCCTCCGGCGGCGCCCAGGACGAGCAGGGTGCCAGTGCTGTCGGCGGTCAGCCGTAGCCGGTCGAAGAGCGACTCCCACGCGGTCAGGGTGGTCAGCGGCAGCGCCGCCGCCTGCGCGAAGTCGAGCGTCGCGGGCTTCGGGCCGACGATCCGCTCGTCGACCACGTGAAGCTCGGCGTTGGTGCCCGGACGCGCGATCGAGCCCGCGTACCAAACCTCGTCGCCGGGACGGAAGAGCGTGACCGCCGAGCCGACGCGCTCCACGACGCCGGCCGCGTCGTACCCGAGGATCTTGGGTTCGCCCTGGGGGTCGTTGCCCGCCCGTACCTTCACGTCGACCGGATTGACCGAGACGGCCTTGACGCGAACGAGCAGATCGTGGTCGCCGGGCTCCGGAACCGGGAGCTCAAGGTCGAGCAGGGAGGAGGGGTCAGAGATGGGAAGACTATTGCGGTAGCCCACCGCTCGCATGAGTTCAGCCATGTCAGGGACGATATTCCGACCGCCCTAGTTACCGTCAACGGATGTTAGTTCCCTTTGGGTACTACTATGGGACCCATGGTCACCACCTCCTGCGGCCGCGCCCACAACGTCTACGACGTGTCGTGCCCCTGCCGTCCCATGCTTGACCTGCTGGCCAACAAGTGGAGCGCCCTCGCGCTGGGCGCCCTCGAGGACGGCCCACGACGCTTCGGAGCGCTCAGGGCCAAGCTCGAGGGCGTCAGCCCAAAAGTGCTCACCGCCACACTGCGCCGCCTTGAAGAGCACGGCCTGATCGACCGAACGGTATATCCCGCGGTGCCGCTGCACGTCGAATACTCGCTGACCCCGCTGGGCCAGGACGCCTGCGAGCCACTCGCGCTGCTGCGCCGCTGGGTCGAGGACAACATCGACCGCTTCCCGCCGGACGTTTTTGTCGGACCCCGGGGATAGCGTCTCGCCATGACCGATCAGTGGCGCCACCTTCCCGCCGCCGCCCGGCCCATCGCCGCGGCCTCCGCCGCCGCCGCGACCGCCGCCCGGGACCAGGACCGGGAGGCCCTCACCGAAGCGGTGGCCCAGCTCAGTGCACAAGACCAAACCCAAACCGGGCTCATCTTGGGTACGGCGGTGCGCCTGCTGTTGGAGACGGCCCACCCCGACGGCCTCGACGCGGACGACGTACGCGCCGTGCTGGAGAAAAGCGTCCGCTCGGCGGCCTCCTGGTGCCCCGAGGTCGATCCACAGGTGACGCTCTACCTCCTCGCCGGCGCACTGGGAGTCTGGGACGACGACGGCTCCCCACCGCCGGCGCCGGGCGCGCTAGCACTGCATGCGGCGCTGCTGGTCGCCTATTTGAGTGGAGGCCGACCGTTCGCGCAGGTCATGACCGCCACGCTCGGCGAGATCCAGCATGCCCAGCTCAACGACTAGGCGCGGATCTCACGCTCCCGCGAGCATCCCGCCAGCCAGCGACGCAAGTGTCCCGCCTAGCGTGAGGGCCCGCATGGCAGCGTGAGGGTCCGCCCGGCGGCACGCTGGTCCGCCCGGCGGCACGCTGGTCCGCCCGGCGGCACGCTGGTCCGCCCGGCGGCACGCTGGTCCGCCCGGCAGCACGCTGGTGCCGCGCCAGCCGGCCGCTAGAGTCCCCGCCCGCCAGCCGCGAGGCCCAGCTAGCGTCCCCGGCCGCCAACCGCGCGAGGGTCCAGCCAGCCGACGTTAGCGTCCCGCCCACCGGCCGCGCGAGTCGCGCGGTGCGACCTTTCGACTGCTGGCCGCTGCGCCCGGAATCAGGGAGCTTCTGCAGATTCGCAGGATCCGGCGAGCAGTCGGCACGGCGCTGGATGAATCGATGAGCGGTACGGGTCGTTGAGCCCTTCGGCGGCGGCATTTCCGCCGGCGCCGACAGCTGCCCGACAGGAGTCCGCCATGGCCAAGGAACGACCGGTGACCGCCGGGGGCAGGACGGCGAACGACCGCGGCCGCCACCCCGCGGCATCCGACCCGCAGGCGACTCGTCCCGCATCCGCGGCCGTCACCCCGGGCCCTCGCCGTCCCGCCTCGGGAAGCCCCGCCGATCCCCGTCCCATCCCCCCGCCTTTCCTCACCTTCGAGGAAGACCCCGCGAGAGTCACCCCCGCCGAGGATGCCGCCACGTCCGCGGCAGCACCAGCGACATCACTCGCGGCGTCACTCGCCGCCGATCAGGCCCACACTGCCGGGCCAACCGCATCGACCGACCCGGCCTTCGCCGCAGATGAGGCCCGGGCTGCCGGACAGGCCGCCGTCGCCGGCACGCATGCCCCTGCCGACAGGCAGGCCGCCGCCACGCATGCCCCTGCCGACAGGCAGGCCGCCGCCACGCATGCCCCTGCCGACGGACGGGCTGTCGCCCCCAGGCAGGTCCCTTCTGCGGGGCAGGGCGTTGCCGCTGAGCGAGCCTTCGGTGCCGGGCAGGCCACATCCGCCACGCAGGCGCTCGCCGCCGGGCGGGCCCTCGCAGCACGGCTTGGTCGGTCCATGGAGGAGATCTCACCGTCCAGCGACGGTCCGTCCGTCGGGCAGATCCAGGAAACCTGGCAGACCCGAGTCACCGCGCAGGACCAGGTGACTGAGCAGGACCAGGAGGCTGGGCAATTCCAGTCATCTGAGCATCTCCAGACCACCGGACAGAGCGGGGCGACTGGCCAGGGCCAAGCAACCGGACAGGACCGAACGACCGCACATGGCGAAGCGACCGGACAGGGCCGGGCGGTTGAACCGGACCATGCGACCGGACAGAGTGAGGCGACAGGGCAGGGCCAAGCGACAGGGCAGGGCCAAGCGACAGGGCAGGGCCAAGCGACCGGACAGGGCCAAGCGACCGGACAGGGCCAGGCGGTTGAATCGGGCCTGGCGAACGGGCCGGGTCGAGAGGCCGGGCAGGGTTGGATCCTTGATCAGCGTTCGCGGGCGCCGAAGCGTGGCGTGGCGAAGGTTCCTTCTCCTCGGCCGGCGTTGCCCGGTTTGCAGTTGCAGCCCATGGTCCATGTCGCGGACATGGCGGCTGCGGTCGGCTTCTACGAGAAGTTGGGCGGCGAACTGATCCACGGCGACCGGGGCGGTGATTGGGTGTTGATGCAGGTTGGGACCGCCCAGATCGGACTGGTGACCCGTCCGCCCGACCCGGCTCACGGTGAAAGCACCGTCGAGCTCAACTTCTCGGCGACCATGCCTCTTGAGCGCCTGGAACAGCAGCTACGCGACCGTGGCGTCACGATCGTGCAGCTCGCCGTCGATCCGGATCTGGGCACCCGCCTGCACGTGGAGACGCCGGATGGCATGCCGGTCAAGATTCATCAGGTGGAGCCGGACCTGCTGATCTGAGCCGACCCCGACAACGAGCGCCCAGACGAGCGCGACGAGCGGCAGGGAGCAGTAGGCGGCAAGCAACGAACGGCGGCAAGCAACGAACGGCGAGTCAGAGCGGCAAGGCAAGAAGCGAGCGGCTAGGGCGAGCGACTAGGGCGAGCGGCCAGGGCGATCGGCCAGGGCGAGCGGCTAGGAGCGAGCGGCGGGGTGGCCTGGCCGGTTATGGCTCTGGGTTGCGAGCTGTTTGTGGTGCCGGGTGCGCTGCGCGGCTCCGCGACGCCGGTGGGCAGGCGGCTGCGCGATGCTGCGCGGATGGCACCGCCAGTCGCAGGATGAGCAGGCCGAGCAGCGCTCCGGCGGAGTTGGCGATCAGATCGTTGATGTCGATGGTGCGCCGGCTGCCGAGGGTGAGGCCGAGGATCAACTGCACCGTCTCGATCGACGCGCTGGCTGCCAGGGCGCGCCAGCCTATCGCCCATGGGCTGTCGGCTGATGGCCACAGCAACGGTACGAGCACGCCGAGCGGGATGAACATGATGACGTTCAGGGTGAAGCTTGGCGCGTCGACGTCGCCGGGTATCCAGTGGACCATGGTCATGAACGGCTCGTCCGCCCAGTAGGAGGCGGGGCGGACGCGGATGGGGAAGATGGTGATGGCGATGACGCACGCGGCGTACAGGAGCAGGAGTCCGATCGTTGCGCGCCGCCACATGATCCTTCAACGGTAGGCGACCGCAGAACGACAGGTGAGCGGTGGGCTGCTCCTCAAGGGGAGTTACTCCGTCGCGCGCGGGGCGTACATGATCACTGCGACGCCGAGGAGGCAGAGGGTCGCGCCGAGGATGTCCCAGCGGTCTGGGCGGAAGCCGTCCACCAGCATTCCCCAGGCTAGGGAGCCGGCTACGAAGACCCCGCCGTAGGCGGCCAGGATGCGGCCGAAGTTCGCGTCGGGCTGCAGGGTGGCCATGAACCCGTAGGCGCCGAGGGCGGCTATCCCGGCGCCGATGAAGAGCAGGCCCCGGTGTTCCCTGATGCCCTGCCAGACGAGCCAGGCGCCGCCGATCTCGGCGAGGGCGGCGAGCAGGAACAACGCGATGGACCGCAGCACGGACATGTGGGGCATTCTCGCCGACGGGCACGACCCGTCAAAGCGACCCACGCCGTCAAAGCGACCCACGCCCTCAAAGCGACCCACGCCGTCAAAGCGACCCACGCCCTCAAAGCGGCGTCACCCACGCGCCTACCTGCCAACGCGAGCCACGAGGAGCCCCGCCGAGGCGGCTAACCCGCCGGGGCGGCGGCGGGACAGCAACAGCGGCGGGACAACGCCAAGCAGCGACAGCGACACCCGGCAGAGCCAGCAAGACAAGCGACACGCTGCAGAGCCAGGAAGCAGACCGCAGACGGCAGGCGTCAGCTGGGGCGCAAGCCGACCGACGTCCGCGGGTTAGGCGGTTCGGCGCAGCCGAGCAGGCCGACCAGGCCGGAAATCCAGAGCTGCCGGTACACGGTCGGGCTGGGGTGACTGACCACGAGCTTCACCCCGGAAGCCGCCGCGGCATGGAAGCAGGCCACCAGGATGCCGATGCCGATGCTGTCGATCAACATCACCCGTTGGAGGTCGAGGTCTATCCGTCCCGGCGTCTGCGAGGTCAGTACGTCGTTGACAGCGTCACGCATGACGTGGGCGTTGTCGAGGTCGATCTCCCCGCTCGGGGCGATCTCCACGGTTCCGTCGGCCAGTTGGCGAGTGGTGATCGGCAGATACACGGCTGCCCTCTTCCTGGCGTCGTGCGGGCGACGCCGAATGTTCCGCGGAATCTTCTGCGCTACCAGCCGCGCAGCCCTGCACCTCACCCCGGCGCCGGTTGGATCTCCGCGTCCCTAACAACTATCCGCTGGTCTGCAAGTTACGCCAGGTAGGCGCGGAACGCCAGCGTAGTTCATCCGCCCTGAATGTGCTGGAACGGTCATGGGCGCGGACAGACATTGACGAGCTCCCATGCTATCCGAATACTCACCGTATGTGTAGGAGTGCCGTACGAGATGAGTGACGCTCTTTTCAGGACCGTGACGCCCCCGGCCACGACCCGTACGATCTCGAGCTTTACCAGTGTCGACATCGATGACACGCGGTCGCTGCTGCAGCGCTTCTGCTACTCGCTCGCGGTCGGAATGCCGGAGGGCTCCGAGGGGTTCGAGTTCCGTGCCGATGTGATCCAACTCGGACCGCTGACGGTCGGACAGCTTGGCTTCGGGGCTCCCGTGACGCTCGTCGCCAGCGAGCTGGACGCCTACCACGTGACCATTCCGACGAGCGGCCGGCTACGCACCCGGCACGCCGGGCACGAGGTCACGGCCGAACCGGGAGCCGCCGTCCTGTACGGCCCCGGCAAGCCGGTCTACACCCTGCATTCCGCGCATTCGGCCGAGCTCGACGTCAAGATCGAGCGATCGGCGCTGGAGGCCGAACTGGCGTCGCTGCTCGGGCGTCCGGTGACGGGGCCGATCGATCTGCCGCCCGTCATCGACCTCGGGGTGGGGCCGGCCCGGAGCTGGACCACGCTGGTCCGGATGCTGCGGGGCGAGATCGCCTATCCGGGCAGCCTGGTCCGGCAGCCGTTGATCGCCGAACAGCTGCGCCGCAGCGTTCTCGGCGGGCTGCTGCTCAGCGTGCCGCACCGCTACACCGACGAGCTGACCGCGCCCGCGGCCGCCGGGCCGCCGCGGGCGGTGCGGCAGGCCATGGAGGCCGTCCGGGACGAGCCGGAGCGTCCCTTCACCGTCGGGGACCTGGCCCGGATCGCCGGCGTGAGCGTGCGGTCGCTGCAGGAGGGCTTCCGCCGGCACGTGGGCTGTTCCCCCATGACCTATCTGCTTCAGGTACGGCTGGAGCGCGCGCACGAGGCTCTGCGGCGGGAAGACCCGGCGCGCGTCACGGTGGCGGCGGTGGCGCACCGTTGGGGCTTCGCGCATCTGGGCAGGTTCGCTTCGGCGTACCGTGCGCGTTTCGGGGTGTGCCCGTCGCAGACCTTGCGCGGCCTCGCCTAGCGGTTCACTCTCCCGGGTCGCGGCGGCGGGGGCGAGGAAGCTCCTCGATCCGCGTCGGTGCCGCCGCCGGACCGGCGAAAAGGTGGCCGCGTGGGGGGACCCAGTCGCGCCACGGCCCTAGTCGGGGCGGCACTTGCACGGCCGCGCCGTCGCCCGCGCCCCGGAGGGCGCGCAGATAGGCGAGCACCCTGGCCGCCGCCGCGCCGCCGTCCTCGGTGAGGGCGGCGAGCATTTCCTTTTCGGTGCCCGGGTCCTGCTCACGGGCCTGCAATCGGGCGGCCAGCGCCGCGAACAGCCGGACGAGTTGACCGGCGTCACGCTCGGCGTCGGACAGCCCGCTCACCTCGTCACGCCTGTGTCGAGTGAGCGCGGCTTCGGGACGGCACCCCTGCGTTCATTCATGTCACGTTCCCCTCGCCACGGGTGCGCGCGGTCCCCGCCGGATCGCTCGCACACATGACAACGCAGAAATGTATTCGCCCCACTACGCACCGTCCATCCGTTGCGCGCGGCGGCTGTCCGAATCACGCTCGATTGGCCCCCGGAGCGGTGATAATTCGTTTCCTTCGCGGGCGCGACCGCGTGGGTTTCCGGCTACCCGCGGGTATGCCTGGACCGAAGGCACACCCCGGGAGGAGCCATGAGCGAGCAGGATCGTACGCCGCTGGAGGAGACACAGGAGGTGGCCGACGCCATTGAGGACGATGTCGCGGTGGACGCGTTCGTCACCGGCGGCGGGCCGGATTCCGAAAACCCGCGGTTCCAGCAGCCGGGCGAGGATTTCACCGTACGCACCGGCGCCGACCAACCGTGGGACCCGGAGGATCTGGCCGTGGCCCAGGGACGCGACCCGACGCCGGAGAACATCGAGCGCGCCCGGCGGGAGTTGGAGCGCGACGGGCCAGCGGCCATCGAGCGAACTGTCCCGTAGCTATTCGACGGTGGCGGTGATGGTGTGCCAGCCGGTCGCCCCGTCCGGGAACGGCGTCGCGCGTTCCCCGGTCTGCACCGTGCCGGTGCCGTCGGTGGCCCGTACGGCGAGGGTGTGCGGCCCGGGCGTCGCGTCCCAGCCGTAGCGCCACTGCACCCAGGTGTCCGAGGAGGGCACCGGCAGCAGCTCCGCTTTGCGCCACGGCCGCTCGTCGACCCGGACCTCGACGGTACGGATTCCCCGGCCCTGCGCCCACGCCACGCCCGAGATCATCACCTTGCCGGCGGCCACCCGGGCGAACGGCCGCGGGGTGTCGATGCGTGAGGCGGTCTTCACCGGCCCCCGGGCCGCCCAGCCTCGGCGCACCCAGTAGGCGTCGAAGTCCGCGAACGTGGTCAGCTCCAGCTCGGTCACCCACTTGCATGAGCCCGCGTAGCCGTACAGGCCCGGAGTCAGCACGCGTACGGGGAAGCCATGCTCCAGCGGCAGCGGTTCGCCGTTCATGCCCACGCAGAGCATCGCGTCGCGCCCGTCGAGGACGGCGGCGACCGGCGTGCCGATCGTCATGCCGTCGGCGGACCGGGCCACGAGCTGGTTCGCCGCCGCGTCCACACCGGCCTCGGCCAGCAGTGGCGCCAGCGGCACGCCCAGCCACCGCGCGGTGCCGACGTACGGGCCGCCGACCTCGTTGGACACGCAGTTGAGAGTGATGTCGCGTTCCCTCAGCGGTCGCTCGAGCAGGTCCGCGAAGGACAGCGACATCTCCTTCTCGACCATGCCGTGGATCCGCAGTGACCAGGCATCCACGTCGACCCGGGGCACGCTCAGCGCAGTGTCCACCCGGTAGAGCCTCGCGGACGAGAAGCCGGGCGCGACACCAACGGGCGGGGCCGGGTCGGCGGGAGCGGGCAGCGTGATCGCTTCCCGGGAGCGGGCGGCGGCGCCGCCGCGTACCCTCCGGGTCGTCTCGGCGGCGGCGCCGGCCAGCACGGCGCCTCCGGTGACCAGCAGGGTGGTCCGCAGGAAGGTCCGCCGGTCCGGGGTCGCGGGCCGGGGCAGCGACCAGGTCAGCAGGGTTGCGCCGGCTATCGCCGCGCCGAGCAGCGACGGTACGGCGTCGTAGCTCGTCGCGGCCGGGCGCGACAGCGCCGCGGCGGCACCCGCCAGGCCGAACAGCGCGGCTCCTCCGATCGCGACCCAGGGACGGCGTGCGCTCAGGACGCCCACCACGGCGGTGACCATCACCAGGACGACCGCGATGCCGCTCAGCAGGGCCGGCTTGTCATAGGTGCCCAGCGTTCGCACCGCGAACTCCTTGACCGGCGTCGGCGTCGCGTCGATCACCGCCTGGCCGACCGCGACCAGCGGCGCGGCATGCGGCCGGGTGGCCGCCGCGAGCAACTGCGCGACGGCCAGCCCGAGGGCCGCGGAGAGGACGCCGGTCAGCGCCGGTCTTCCCGTACGCCGGAGCACAGCTCAGCTCTTCGGCATCAGGACGGAATCGATGATGTAGACGGTCGCGTTGGCGGTCTGCACGTTGCCGCAGACGACCGAGGCGCCGCCGACCTTGAAGTCCGTGCCGCCGCCGGTGACCGTGACCTCGCCGCCCTCGAGCGTCTTGTGCGAGCCGGCCAGGTCGGCGGGCGCCAGCTTCTCCGGCACCACGTGGTAGGTGAGCACCTTGGTCAGCGTCTTCTTGTCGGCCAGCACCTTGTCGAGGTCCTTCTTGCCGATCTTGGCGAACGCCGAGTTCGCCGGCGCGAAGACGGTGAGGGCCTCCGCGGTGTTGAGCGAGTCGACCAGCCCGGCCTTCTTCACCGCGCTGACCAGCGTGGACAGCACCGGGTTGCCGGAGGCGGCGGTGGCGACGGGCACCTGGGCCATCGCCGCGAAGCTGCCGGGATCTGACGAGTCGGTGGGCACCGCGGAGCAGCCGGCCCCGAAGTTCGTCATTTCCGCCGGCGAGGACATCATCGGCGCGGCGGAGGTGGTCGTCGGAACCGCCGCCGGGGCGGCCGCCTCCGACGCGGCATCATCGCCGCAGGCCGCCAGCGAAGCGGTGAACAGGACGGCCGCGGCGACGGCGGTGAGACGGGTGGCGCGCATTGTGTACCCCTCAGTAGTGGTTTATTACTTCGCTACTGATTCGGACTGAAATGCTCGCCGGATTGCTCTCAGGTCAGCGGAACCTGGGCGACGATCCGCGACGGCGACACCGCGCCGGCCGCCGGCTCGAGCGAGACGGCGAAGACGTCGTTGCCCGGCACGCCGCCGACCAGCTCGATCGCCGACTGCTCCCCCGCACCCAGCAGGCCGACCGAGGCCGGGGCGCCTGTCCCACGGATCGTCCACAGCTGGAACGCGCGGTCGGCCGCGGGCGCGCGGTCGGCTCGCACCGACACGACGCTGGCCGCCTGCTCGCGCGACGACGCCACGGTCACCCGGCCGCCACCGGTCATCGGCGCGCTGCGGACCACCAGGTCGGAGGCGGACAGGATCGCCTGCGTACGCACCTCGCGGAGCTGCGCGGCCGAGGCGATGGCGCTCTGGTCGCGTACCCGCTGATCTTGAATGGCGTAGACGGTCGCGCCCGTCCCGGCCGCGAGGACGACGGCGGCCGCGACGGCGACCGCATAGCGGCGCCCGCGAGACGACCCGGCCGCGACACCGGGCACGCCCTGATCGGACGGCGCGGACTGCCGGGTCCGGCCGACGGCGGCCATTACTTCGGTACGCAACCGAGGCGGCGGCACCGACCAGGTGCTGTCCGCCAGGCGTGCGGCGGTCTCCCGCAGCTCGTCCAGCTCGGCGCGGCAGGCCGCGCAGTCGGCGACGTGCCGTTCGAAAGCCGCCCGTTCCAGGTCGTCGAGCGCGTCGAGCGCATAGGCACCGACGAGCGCGTGCACATCCGAGGAGCTCATGAGGTCACCTCCACTCCAAGGCAGTCGCGCAGGCGGATCAGCCCGTCACGCATGCGGGTCTTGACGGTGGGCAGCGGCGCGCCGAGCAGCTCGGCCACCTCCCGATAGGAGTGGCCCTGGTAGTACGCGAGCGTCACCGCCTGGCGCTGCAACTCGGTCAGGTCGTCCATGCAGCGCCGGACCTGCTGGCGTTCGAGCCGGCCGGACACCTCGTCGGCCACCTCGTCGTAGGGCGTGTCCACCGAGGCGGCGCCCACCTTCATGGTGCGCTCCGCGGACGCCTGCTCGGCCCGGACCCGGTCCACCGCTCGGCGGTGCGCGATCGTGAACATCCAGGCGGTGGCCGAGCCTCGGGAGGCGTCGAAGCGGGCGGCCGTGCGCCAGATTTCCACCAGCACCTCCTGGGCGACCTCCTCCGCCTGGGCCGGATCGCGCAGGACTCGGCGGATCAGCCCGTACACGCGGGGCGCGATGAGGTCGTAGAGCCGTCCGAAGGCGGCCTCGTCGCCGCGGGCCACGCCGCGCAGCAGGTCACCGGCGTCGGCGGGTGGGGCCGGCACCGCCGAGAGGTGGTCCGGCCGCCGGGCAGCGCCCTGCTCCATCGGTGTCGCCTCTCCGTCGTCCACGGGCATTCAACGCGGATTCGGTGCCGGACGCGACGGGGATGGGTCGACTCAGCTCGGGAGCGGTTTTTGCGATGCTCCGGCCGGCGCGCTGGGCGGCGCTGCGGGCGGCGTGCCGGCCGACGCTCCTGCCGACGCTCCGGCCGGCGTCGAGGCGAAGAGTTCGGACACGGTGACGAAGCGGAAGCCCCGGCGGCGCAGGCCGTCGAACATCGCGGGCAGTCCCCGCACGGTCACCAGGCGGCGGTCGTCGCCCTCATCGTGAGCCAGGACGATGTCGCCCGGCTTCACCGACTCCACGATGTAGGTGGCCTGCGCGCCCGGATCGTCCTTGTATCTGATCTCGTGCATCGCCTCGGACCACAGCGCGATGTCGTAACCCATCTTGGCCGCGGCCAGGATCGTCGATCCGCCGATGTGCCCGAAGGGCGGCCGCAGCAGGGTCGGCGTGCGGCCGGTGTGCCGCTGGATCGCCTCGTGGGTGCGTTCCAGCTCCCGGCTCACCTCCCGCAGATCCAGCGTGGCGAGGTCGGTGTGCGACCACGAGTGGTTGCCGATCTCGTGCCGGGCCAGCCGCCCACGGACGAGGTCGGAGTACTTCTCGAGGTTCTGCCCGACCATGAAGAAGGTCGCGGGGACCTGGGCGGCGTCCAGGGCGTCCAGCACGTCCGGCGTCCACTTGGGGGCCGGGCCGTCATCGAAGGTCAACGCCACCAGCTTCTCGGTGGTGTCCATCCGGTAGCGGATGGCGACATCGGCGTGCTTCACGGCGGAAAGGTCGTCGGCCGCGGCGGCGTACCCGCCCTGCACCGGCGGGCGGTCCCAGCCGAACCAGTCGCTGATCTCCCTGGTCCCCGCCACCCCGGCGGCCACCCCGGCCGCGCCGGCGAGGGCGGTGCGGAGGAGGGAGCGCCTGCTCAACGGCCGCATGCCGGGCCCTCCGACCGTACGGAGGCGGGCATGGCGGTCGACGGCATGGCGTCCTCTCCTGGCGGCGGTGAGCATGGACCATGGAGCTTCGTCGATCGCGTCAAGGCTAACGTCGGCCTTGTTGCGGTGCGTAGCCCCTGGTTCACCTCAATCGGCAGTGAGGACCGCCGGGTAAGCGCCATGAAGGGCACCAAAAGGTGCAAGCCGGGCGCCCCTGGGGTGCCCGGCGGGTGCTGCGTGTGATTTCGGTCGCAGCGGTTGCGCGCTACCCGAGCTTGATCGTGCGGCCGCTGGCGATGGAGTCGGCGGCCGCCGCCAGGATCCGCACGACCTCGGCGCCGAATCGGACGTCCAGCGGCGAGGGCGAACCGCCGTTCGCGGCCCCGATCAGCGCGTCGAGCGCGCGCCCGAACGCCTCCACCGGCAGCCACGGCACCGGGGGAACGACGGCGACGCCGGACTCGCCGTACAGGGCGGCGTCCTCGCGCTCAAGCTTGGCCGGGGCGTCGACCGAGAGGGTCAGCGTGCTGATCGCCCCCTCGGCGTGCCGCAGCAGGATGTGCGACATGTCCCGGGTGCCCGCCAGTGCCGTCACCTCGGTGACCGGCCCCAGAATCGGCAGCACCAGCGCGACCGCGTGCGGGCCGACGTCCCACAGGCCGCCGCTCTCCTTGCGCCACGCCGACTCACCGAACGGGTTGCCGGGCTGGAAGATCGACCCGAGGTGGTCGATCCGGGCCTCCAGCCAGCCGCCGGCCTCCTGAGCCCGCTCGACGAACTCCTGGATCTGCGGCATGAACCGGCGGGTGAAGAACACCACCCCGGCGACATCCCGCTCGGCGACGGCCGCGACGATCTCGTCGGCCGCCGCGGCGGTGAACGCCGGCGGCTTGTCGAGCAGCAGATGCTTGCCCGCCCTGGCAGCCCGCAGGGCGATGTCCGCCTGTACGTCCGGGGGCAGCGCGACCGCGATCGCGTCGACGTCGGCGATCAGCGCGTCAATGTCCGAGTACGGCTCGGCGCCGTGCTCCCCGGCGAGCGCCGCCGCCTTCTCGGCGTTGCGGCCCCACACGCCGACGAACTCGACATCCTGATGCGCCGCCAGCGCCGGCGCGTGCGCCTGGTGCGCCCAAGGTCCCGTGCCGAAGAGTCCGAACCGCATGGCCGTGTCGCCTTCCTCGCCGCAGAACACCCGGCCGAAAACTAACACGCCCACGCTGGTCAGTACGCTGTGCCGGTGATGAACGGCCCGCTCTCTACCGCCACGATCGTCGTGGCCCTGGTGCTGGGAGTCTGGTACCTGGTCCGCACGGCGATGAACCGCGCCCCGAGCAACACCGACCTGTGGTCCATGCTCGCCCTCAGCGCCCTCGTCGCGATCCTCGTCGTCGTCGCGGTCGTCGGCCTCTTCACCGGCGACCGGCCCGCCGACTGGACCACCTTCGTCGGCTACCTCATCACCACGGTCGCGTTCGCACCGGTCGCGGTCTACCTCGCCCGCCTCGAACCGACCCGGTGGGGCACCCTCATCCTCGGCGTCGCCAGCCTGGTGCTGCCGGTCCTGGTGCTGCGGCTGCAGCAGATCGCGGAGGTGACCGGTGGCTGACCAGCCGACCCCGGCCCCGACCCGCCCCCGCGACGCGGCCATCGGCTCCGGCCTCGGCCGCGTCCTTCTGCTCGTCTACGGCATCTTCGCGCTCTCCGCGAGCGCCCGGGCCCTGGTGCAGATCTCCACCCACTTCTCCGAGGCGCCGCTGGCCTACCTGCTGTCGGCCTTCGCCGGCCTGGTCTACCTCGCGGCCACCATCGGCCTGGCCGTCGGCGGCGTCCGGGGCCGAATGATCGCGCTCGTCAGCTGCACGATCGAACTGATCGGCGTCCTGATCGTCGGCGCCCTCAGCATCGCCGACGCGGTCGCCTTCCCGGACGACACGGTCTGGTCGCGCTTCGGCAGCGGCTACGGCTACGTGCCGCTCATCCTGCCCTTCATCGGCCTCTGGTGGCTCTGGCGAAACCGTCCCAGCTACCCGAGATAGGGCGTGGCACGCCCCTCGGCATAGTGACGAAGTCGTAGTCGCACAGTGTCATGGATGGGGATGCGGCGTGACGATCATCTGCCTATCGAAGCGATACAGCGAGTTGTACAGATGCACGGTGTGCAATCCGCTCTCCACGTCGGGCCGATCGCGCAGAGGTTCGCAGAAATTGAGGGCATTGCGGTGCGAGGACGCTCAAGCGCAGCGAGTCGGCGACCTGTACGACCGATTCCTCTCGTGGCCCGATGCCAATCGTTGACGGCTCAGGTGATGACGTGGGGGATGAAGTTGCAGCGGTCCTTTGTCACCAAACCGTCGGTGCCGAGGCCTTCGCGGATGCCCATGCCGGCCGGCTCGCCGTCGATCAGCCAGGAGCCGATCACCGGGTGGACCGTGCCCTCCAGGCCGTCGAATGATGGGAGCTCCAGCAGCTCCTGCACCACGAAGCGGCCGTCGGCGCCGTACTCCGAGGGGTTGTCGGTGAGCGTCACGCCGTCTTTCACCAGGGTGACCGAGCCGCCCTCGCGGCCCCAGATCGGCTTTTTCGCGTACGAGGTCAGCTTGGCCGCTCCCGAGGATTCCGCGAAATAGGCGGGCAGCAGGTATTTACCCCGCTCGGGGTCGTCGCCGAAGAGCTTCCACAACACCGGCAGGATGGCCTTGTTGCCGAGCAGCGCCGCCTTGTACGGAGGTTCGATCCAGACCGTGCCGCGTTTGGTGGGGTCGGCCATGTTGCGGAAGAAGGCCTTACCACCCTCCTCGTTCCAGAACCATTCCCACGGGTACAGCATGAAGATGACGTCGATGGGTTCGGCCTTGTGTTCCTGGCCGGGGGCGGGGACGAAGAGGACGCGGTCGCCGGCGACGTCCCAGCCGATCTGGCTCATGGCGATGAGTTCGACCGGGTAGCCGGCTTCCTCCGCCGTGGCCATCAGGTAGGCGACGTTCATCCGGTCCTCGCCGGTGGTTTCGCTGGTCTCGTACGCGAAGAAGATCTTGGGTTTCTCGGGGAGCCAGGGCCGGGCCTCGCGGAGCTTGGCGATGTTGCGCCGCCAGGCGCCCGGGTTGGCCGGTTCGCCGTCCGTCGCGGCCCAGCCGACCAGCCGGTCGTGGACGGAATTCCATTGCCGCCACGGGTGCTGGGTCACGCCGGTCTGGTCCATCCAGTGCCACTGGACGACCGCGGCCTCGACCAGGGACGTCGGCGTCTGCGCGTTGTATTCCAGCAGGCGCGGCACGCTGCCCGCGCCGTTGTACCAGAGGTCGAAGCGGCCGTAGACGGTCGGTGAGAAGTCCGGCGTCTGCATCGGCAGGCGGCCGTCCGGGTCCTTGTCGTGGTGGGTCCAGGTTTCGGCGTCGTCGTCGAACCACGTACGGATGATCTGCTCGTGGGTGTATTCCGGAATGCCGATCTTCGTCAGGAAGCAGGTCTCCGGGGTACACACCGAGGCGAAGTAGCCGTCCCGGCGGCCCTGCGCGGTGCGCCGGGGGCACTGCTGGACCATCCAGTCGCCGGCGTCCATGCACATGCTGTTGAGGGCGGTCGTCGCCGTCTCCAGCTCCTCGATCTCCGCCTCGGTGAAGTCGTAGTACGGGCCCTCCTGCCAGTACGAGATCATCGTCCCGTCGGGCAGTTCGGTGTCGTTGTAGGTCAGCCCGAGGCTGTAGTTGGTGAGTCGCCAGCCGTCGCGGACCGGCCCGTACGGAATCCGTCGCAACGCTCAGCCGCCGGACTTGCCGGAGGAGCCACTGCCGCCCTTGCCGACGACGCTGGTCTTGACCGTGCCGTTGCTGATCCTCCCCGACGACGGCAGGCCGAACGAGGAGCGCGCGGCCTTGTCGTTGTAGGCGAACTTCGACCCGCCGGACGGCAGTCGGGAGCCGATCGGGTAGCCGGAGCGGTAACCCGACGAGTGCCAGATGAAGAACCCGCCGCCACCACCGCCGTCATCGTCATCGCACCTGTCCTCGTCGACGATGACGCCGTTCGAGTCGGCGCAGTAGAAGCCCTGTTCCTCGTATTCGTCGCCGCTGTCGCACGCGGCCGCGCCGCCCGCGGCCAAGAACAGGAACGTGCTGGTCAGAGCCACGCTACGGGAGCTCATCCGTCGGTTCACAGTCGGCTTCTCCGCCCTTTCCCTTATCGGGGTCGCACTATCAGTTGTAGCGACCCCGATCAAGACAGGGCGCTACGCGCGGGGTCCACCGGCCACGTAGATCACCTGGCCGGAGACGAACCCCGCTCCCTCACTGACCAGGAAGGATACGGTGTTCGCCACGTCTTCGGGACGGCCCGCGCGGCCGACGGGAATCTGACTGATCGCCGCCTTGGTGAAGTCCTCGAAGCTCATGCCGACGCGGGCGGCGGTGGCGGCGGTCATGTCGGTGGCGATGAAGCCCGGAGCGACCGCGTTCGCGGTGATGCCGAACCGGCCGAGTTCGAAGGCCAGGGTCTTCGTGAAGCCCTGGATGCCGGCCTTGGCGGCGGCGTAGTTGGCCTGGCCACGGTTGCCGAGCGCGGACGTGCTGGACAGGCTGACGATGCGGCCGAAGCCGGCGTCGACCATGTGCTTCTGCACCGCCCGGCTGAACAGGAACGCGCCGCGCAGGTGGACCGCCATGACGGTCTCCCAGTCGTCGTCGCTCATCTTGAACAGCAGGTTGTCGCGCAGCACGCCGGCGTTGTTCACCAGCACGGTCGGCGCGCCGAGTTCGGTGGCCACCCGCTCCACCGCGGCCGTGACCTGGGCCGAATCCGACACGTCGGCGCCGACGGCGAGGGCGGTGCCGCCCGCGTCACGGATCGCCGCGACCGTGCCGGCACACGCGGCCTCGTCGAGGTCGACGACCGCCACGGCCATGCCGTCGGCGGCGAGCTTGCGCGCGGTCGCCTCGCCGATGCCGCGCGCGGCTCCGGTGACGATGGCTACCCGACTCGGCTGGGTCATTCCTGGCCTCCCACAGATGATCCTCGGTGACCGGCCGACTCTAACCCAGTTGTTACCGGCGAGTTAGGGCTTGCGGCACAGCCTGATCCAGCGGTATCCGTAGCCCTTGACCGCCAGCGCGTCGAGCTCGCCGGGGTCCGGGTATTCGCTGTCGGCGAGGACGTCGTTGGGAAACTCCGCCTCTTCGGCGAGCGTGCCCAGGTCCACGACGCCGTCCTTCGGACCCAGGTTGTGCAGGAAGAGCATCGTCCCGGTGCGGTCGTCGGCGCGGTGCACCAGCACTCCGGGCGGCGCGGGAACGTCGACGTGGGTGCAACTGCCGCTGCCCACCTCGGGCGCCTCCCGCAGGGTCCGGATCATCCGCTCGAACCAGGAGAGCAACGACCCCGGGTCGTGGCGCTGGAGCGTGACGTTGACCTTCTCGTACCCGTATGTCGGGTCGGACACCACCGGCCGGACGAGGTCGCCGGGCTCCGCCGTGGAGAAGCCGCCGTTCGGCAGGGAAGACCATTGCATGGGCGTACGGATGGCGTCGCGGCCCTTCTGCGACAGGTCGTCGCCCATGCCGATCTCCTCGCCGTATCGCAGCACCGGCGTGCCGCGCAGGCTGAACTGCAGCGCGTACGCCAGCTCGACGCGCCGCCGGTCGCCGCCGAGCATCGGGGCCAGCCGGCGCCGGATGCCGCGGCCGTAGAGCTGCATCTCCTCGTCGGGTCCGAACTCGGCGAAGACGTCGCCGCGCTGCTCGGCGGTGAGCCGGGAGAGGTCGACCTCGTCGTGGTTGCGCAGGAACGTCGCCCACTGGCCGCCGGACGGCAGCGCCGGGGTGTCGCGCAGCGCGTCGATGATCGGCTCGGGGTTGTGGCGGGCCAGGGCGAGCATCAGCCGGCCGTTGAGCATGAAGTCGAAGAGCATGTGGATGCGGTTCGACGAGCCGGAGTCGTCGCCGAAGAAGCGCTTGAGCTCGTCGGGCTCCACGTTGGCCTCGGCGAGCAGCACCGCGTCGCCCTTGCGCCACTGGATGTGCTGGCGCAGATCGGTGAGGAAGTTCAGGTCCTTCGGCGAGGCAGGGTTGCCCGGCTCGGTCTCCTCGATGATGAACGGCACCGCGTCCATCCGGAATCCGGCCACCCCGAGCTGCAACCAGAACGCGCAGATCTTCTTGATCTCCTCGCGGACCCGCGGGTTGCCGATGTTGAGGTCCGGCTGGAATTTGTAGAAGCGGTGGTAGTACCACAGCTTGGCGGTCCGGTCGTAGCTCCAGGTCTCGTCCTGCTCACCGGGAAAGACCATGCCCTGGTGCCGGTCCGGCGGCTGGGTCTCGGACCAGACATACCAGTCACGGTACGGCGAGTCCGGCGACGACCGTGCCGACTGGAACCACGGGTGCCGGTCCGACGTGTGGTTGACGACCAGGTCGATGATCACCTTGATGCCACGGTTGCCCGCCTCGTGCAGGAGCTCGGCGAAGTCGCCCAGGGTTCCGAAGCGGGGATCGACGTTGTAGAAGTCCTCGACGTCGTAGCCGTCGTCGCGGTTGGGCGACGGGTGGATCGGGTTGAGCCACAGGCAGGTGACGCCGAGCCGGGCGAGATAGTCCAGCCGCCCGATCAGCCCTCGGATGTCGCCGACACCGTCACCGTCGGAGTCGGCGTACGTGTCAATGTCCAGGCAGTAGATGACCGCCTTCTCATACCACCGGTCGCTCATGCCCCCGCTATGTCACCTCGACACCCGCAACGGAAACATCCGCCTCGCCACTGTCCATCCGCCAAGGACGGTCAGCACCGCCAACGAAGGCAACCCGACCAGGAAGATCACCTGCGTCAGTACGATGTCCCAGGTCACCTCGAACGCCAACTGCGAGCGGGCGAACTGCTCGAACCGATCCTGCGCGAAAGGCACGGCCAGGACCGCCACGACCATGACGACCAGGCGCGGCCGGATCTGCGACCGCGCCCGCCACAGCCCGGCCAGCAGCAGGACTCCGGCGATCACGAAACCGGCCAGCGCCACATTCGCAAGGTTGACCGGCACCACTTCGTAGAACCGAATCTCCACGAACAGTCCCGCGGCGACACAGGCCAAGCCGACTCCACCGGCGATAAGAGTCACACCCCCGCGGCCCAGCACCGCGGTTGCCGTCCGTCCAGGCCGGGCCACCGTCAGCAGCACCACGGTCAGAGGCGCCAGGATGAGCAGCCATCCCATGTCGACCCAGCGCCACTCGATATTCCAGGCGATGATCGCGCCGATCTCGATCGCGGTCGCGACTGCCGCCATGCAGGCGGCCGCACGTCGGAGGCCCGCGAGGGCGGCGACCACCACGACCGACCAGGCCGCCGTCCGCAACGTCAGTTCCGAGGAGAGGGCGTACGCGAAGGGAAACTCGCGTCCCGACAGCACCACGGCCCACAGCATGCCGACCAGCCGCCGGGCCGCCGTCGCGGTCAGGAGGCCGGCGGTGAGCACGCCGACCACCGCGGCCGCGTCGCGCCAGCCGGTGCCGCGCTGCCTCGCGCCGCCGCGGATGAGCCGTGCGGCGAGGCCGGACCACAGCAGGTCGGCGGCCTCGGCGGCGGTGGGGCGGCGGCGGTCGGGCTCCGCGCCCGCCATGAGCACGCCGATCATCTCTTCCTCGTAGGCGAGGCGGTGCTCACGCGGGTAGACCGCCAGCAGCCTGCGGTAGTACGCCTCGAGTGTCATGAGAACGCCATCCCCGGCCGCCGGCGGGCGCGGAGGCGGCTCTCGGCGAGCGTCGCCTGGTCGCGGAGGCGGCTGGTCTCGGCGGCGAGCCGCGTCTCGCCGAGCGCCGTGAGTCGGTAGTAGCGGCGCAGCCGGGACTGCACGATCTCCTCGCGGTCCACCTCGATGAGGCCTTCACCGCGCAACCGGTCGAGGGCGGCGTAGAGCGTGCCGGCGCGCAGCCGTACGCGGCCGTCGGTCATCTTCGCCACGTCCTCGATGACGGCATATCCGTGTTGCGGCTCCGCGGCGAGGGAGGTGAGCACCAGGAAGGTGGGCTCCCGCATGGGTGCGTCGGTCATCCCTGGAACTATATACCGATCATGGGTATATACGCGAGGAGATTCGTACAGTAGGAGGCGGGTACCTGGAAACGATCCCTCGCGAAGGAGCGCCGATGACCGTGCCGTACGCCGTCCTGGCGGCGGAGACCGATCCCGGCGCACTCGGTGGTCTCACCGGATGGGTCGCGTCCGTGATCGACTCGCTCGGCGAGATCGGGGTCGGTCTGCTCGTCGCGCTGGAGAACCTGATCCCCCCGATCCCGAGCGAGATCGTCCTGTCCATGGCCGGCTTTCTCGCCCACGAGGGCCGGGTCAACCTCGTCCTGGTGACGATCGCGGCGACCGTCGGCTCGGTGGTCGGCGCGCTGCTGCTGTACTGGCTGGGGTACGCGCTCAGCGAGAACCGGCTGCGCCGCTGGCTCGACCGGATCCCGCTGGTCGACGCGGACGATCTGAACACGGCGGACCGGTGGTTCGAGCGGCACGCCGGTGCGGCGGTCCTGTTCGGCCGCATGGCCCCGGTGGTGCGCAGCCTCGTCTCCATCCCGGCCGGCGCCAACCACATGCCGCTCGGCCGGTTCATCCTCTTCACCACCATCGGCAGCGGCATCTGGAACAGCCTCTTCGTCGGCGCCGGGTACGCGCTCGGCACCCGCTGGCAGGACGTCGAGCGCTACAGCCACTGGTTCGACTACGCGATCTGGGCGCTCATCGTCCTCGCCGTGGGCGGCTGGGTGGTCAAGAAGGTCCGCAAACGCCGGCGCACGGCCGTGAATCGGTGAGATCCACGGCCGCGCGGGCGTCGGCTCAGAAGCCGGCGCTGATCCGGGCTCAGAAGCCGGCGCTGATCCGGGTGAACTCCCAGTCGGACTGGGCGATGCCGCTGCAGTGAGAGACCACGCCGCCGCCGGGGCACGGCCGGTCCCGGTTGACCGCCCAGAAGGAGAAGCGGGCCAGACCCTTGCCCTTCGCGTAGTCGCGGATGCGGGTCCACGTCTGCGGAGTGGTGACCTCCTGCTGGTCCGAGAGGCCGTTCATGCCGGAGATGCCGAGATGGCTGTACGCCTGCGCGTCGTTGTAGCCGAACGTCGACTTGAGCAGGTTCTTCAGGCCCTCGGAGGCGTTGACCGTACTGGCGTACATGTCGGCGCCGCCGCCGAAGTCGAACGGCATCTGGGTGAAGATGTCGATGTTGGCGCCGAGCGCCTTCGCCTGCTGGACCAGCCGGGTGCCGTAGTAGTTCGGCCCGGACGTCGTGGTGCCGAAGGTCAGGATCGTCTTCACGGACGGGTTCCGCTGCTTGATGATCTTCAGTGCGTTGAGGATGCGGTCCTGGACCACCGTGTTCTCGAACTCGTCGGTGTTCTCGATGTCGATGTCGATCGCCTTGAGCCCGAACGTGTCGATCACCTTCTGGTACGCCCCCGCGAGCGCCTCCGGAGTCGGGCAGTTCGGACCGAGCTTGTTGCCCTGCCAGCCGCCGATCGACGGCACCACGCTGCCCCCGGCCGACTTGATCGCGTTGATCGTGCTCTCGTGCACGCCCCCGGTCAGGCCGCCCTCGCCGTCCCAGACCGGGTTACACCCGTTGGCCAGGACGAAGGCGATGGTGAAGGCCTTGATGCCGGTGGCGTTCATGACGGTCGACGGCGCTGGCGGGTTGCCCCAGCCCGGATAGATGTACGGCGACGACGCCATCTTGCCGCCGGTGGGCGGCGTGGGATCCGGGTCCGGCGTGCCGCCGCCGCAGGTGCCGTTGTCGGCCCAGACGTCCCACTGGCCGCTGTGCGTGGCCGGGCTCTCGTTCTGGGTCCACCACTTGGCGGTGTAGTTGTGGCCGGACTGGGAGGCGGTGTTGCCTTGGGTGTAGACCGCGCTCGCACTCCACGCGGGAGCGCAGGCTACGGCGGCATGGGACGGGGTGAGGGGGACGAACGCTACGGCCGTACCGAGCAGGGCCGCGGCGAGCAGGGTGGGGAGCTTCATGGGGATGATCTCCGCTCAGGGCAGGGCGTGGACGTGGGGGGAGACGGCGTTGGCCCATCCGTTGCCGGCGGTGACGTCCCAGTTGATCGACCAGGTCATCGCGCCACGGAGGCCGGGATAGGTGCGTGGGGGACGGAAGGAGCCGCAGTTGGTGCCCCGGGCCAGGCAGTCGAGGGCCTGGTTGACCACGGCGGGCGAGACGTAGCCGCCGCCGGCCGCGCTCGTCGTCGCGGGTAGACCGATCGCGACCTGGTCGGGGCGTAGGCCGGCCTCGAGTTGGATGCAGGTCAGGGCGACGATGAAGTTGACCGTGCCCTGCCCGTACGCGGCGTTGTTGTCGCAGCCGAGCATCGAGCCCGAGTTGTAGAACTGGGTGTGGACGACCGTCAGGATGTCCTTGATGTCGAGCGCGAGCTTGAAGTACGAGCCCGCCGGGTTCTGCATGTCGATGGTCTGCGGTGCCATCGTGATGATCAGGCTCGATCCCGCCTTCGCCCGCAGACTGCGCAGGGCCTGACCCATGTACGTCGGATTGAGGCCGTTCTCCAGGTCGATGTCGACGCCGTCGAAGCCGTACGTCCGCATCAGCGCGTGGACCGAGTCCGCGAAGCGGGTCGCGGCGGAGGCGTCGTTGACCGACACCGAGCCCTTCTCGCCACCGACCGAGATGATCACCTTCTTGCCGCGGGCGTGCAGCGCCGCGACGTCGGCCTTGAACTGGTCGTTCGTGTATCCGCCGACGCTGGCCGACAGGCCCGGGTCGATGGTGAACGACACCGCTCCGGGCGTACCGGTCGCATCCGCGAAGGCGACCGCGACCAGGTCGTAGGTGTTCGGTACGGCGGCGAGCTTGATCTCGTTCGCCGGGTTGTCGAAGTTCTGCCAGTAGCCGGTCACGAAGTGCCGCGGCAGCGGCCCGTCCGGCGCCGGGGTGGTCGGGGGCGTCGTCGGCGGGGTGGTTGGGGGCGTGGTCGGCGGGGTGGTCGGGGGCGTGGTGGGCGCGGTGGTGGGCGGCGTCGTGCCGCCGCAGGCCCCGTTGTCGGCCCACACGTCCCACTGACCGCTGTGGGTCGTCGGGCTTTCGTTCTGGGTCCACCACTTCGCGGTGTAGTTATGGCCGGACTGTGACGCGGACATGCCATTGGTGTAAACCGCGCTCGCGCTCCACGGTGCGACGCAGGCGGCCGCGGCGCCTGCCGACGAAGCGATGAGGACGGCGGAGCCGCTGGCCACAACGAGGGCGGCCGCGGCGAGGACTAGGGATCGGCGCATGGGGTGTGCCTTCCACTGGGGGACAGGCCAATTATTAGGAGTGTTAACAGAGGATGTAAAGACATTGGTGAACCTAACTTTCTATTAATCGGAACCGCGCGTCCCGGCAGGGCGACAAGGGACCGGAAACCCCAGCAGCGACACCGCGATCGCGCTACGTCTGATGACGACACTCGTTTTCGCGCGGAGGGCGGAGGGTACTTGCGGCCCATGACGACGGCGGACACTGCGGCAGGGGCCACCACGATCTCCGACGAGATGGCGGTGGAAGCGCGGGCCCAGGGTCTGCTGACCCTCGGCGTGGAAGAGGAGTACCTGCTCGTCGACGCCGTGGAACCCCGGGCGGTCGAGGCCGTCGACGACGTGTTCGACCACCTCGGCCCGGACATCCGCGACTCGGTCCAGCACGAGTACATGCGCAGCCAGATCGAGTCGGCCAGCCCGCCACAGCTCGACCTGGCCGACCTCGCCGACGCGATGAAGCGCCTGCGTTCGGGCCTCGCCACCGCCGCGGAGGCGGCCGGCGCCCGACTGGTGGCCGTCGGCGCCGCGCCGGCCTCCGGCACACACACCCGCATCGTGGACCTCGACCGCTACCACCGCATGCGCGAAGGCTTCGGCGACCTCTCCCCCGGCGCCGGCCTGAACGGCATGCACGTGCACGTGAGCGTCCCCGACTCGGAAACCGGCGTACAGGTCCTCAACCACCTGCGCCCGTGGCTGCCGATCTTCCAGGCCGCGACGGCCAACTCGCCGCTCTTCGCCGGCCACGACACCGGGTACGCGAGCTGGCGCTCGATGCTGTGGGAACGCTGGCCCACCGTGGGTCCGTCGCCCTACCTCGAATCCCACGAGCACTACGAGACGCTCGTCGCCGACCTCCAGGCGAGCGGCGCGATGCTCGACGAGGGAATGCTCTACTGGTACGCCCGCCTGTCGGCGAACTACCCCACGGTCGAGATCCGCATGGGCGACGTCTGCCCGTCGCTGGACGACACGATCCTGCTGGCGGCCCTGGCCCGCGCCCTGGTAGGGACGATCCTGCGTGACGTCAACGCGGGGAAGCCGGCGCCGAATGTGCCCCACCCGCTGCTCATGGCCGCACACTGGCGCGCCGCGCACGACGGGCTGGAGGGTCTCAACATCGACATGGCCACCCGCGAGCCGCGGCCGGCCTGGAAACTGATGCGCCAGCTCTTCGACTGCGTACGCCCGGAACTCGAACGCCACGGCGACCTGGAGACGGCGACGGTCCTGATGGGCCGGCTGCGCGCGCACGGCACGGGGGCCGCTCGGCAGCGCGCCCTGCTGTCGCAGCGCGGCTCGATTGCCGACGTGGTCGACTGGCTCGCCCGCACAACCGCGAACGGAGACGCTTCGTGAAGCTCGTCGCTACCGGAGGCTCCTTGTGAAGCTCGTCGCTACCGGAGGCTCCTTGTGAAGCTCGTCGTTGTCGGGGGCGACGCGGCTGGGATGTCCGCGGCCTCGCAGGCGCGCAAGCGCCGGGGACCGGAGGACCTGGAGATCGTGGCGTTCGAGCGGGGCCACTTCACCTCCTACTCCGCCTGCGGGATTCCGTACTGGATCGGCGGCGCCGTCACCGATCGCGACGCCCTGATCGCCCGGGAGCCGGCCGCCTTCGCCAAGGCCGGCATCACCGTACGGATGCGGCACGAGGTCGTGGCGATCGACCTGGACCGGCGCGAGGTGGTCGCCCACGACCTGGAGGGCGGCGGCGAGCACCGCGAGGGCTTCGACGAGCTCGTATACGCCGCCGGCGCCGTCCCGGTCACCCCTGACTGGGCGCGAGTCGACGGCGAAGGCGTCTTCGGCGTGCAGACCCTCGACGACGGTGCCGCCATTCAGGCCTGGCTCGACCGCGACCCCCGGCCGCGGCGGGCGGTGGTGATCGGCGGCGGCTACGTGGGCGTCGAGATGGCCGAGGCGATGATCCGGCGCGGGCTTCGGGTGACCCTGCTGGAGAGGGCGCCGCAGCCGATGTCCACCATCGACCCGGACATGGGTGAGCGGGTCGGCGAGGCGATCCGCGGACTCGGCATCGAGGTCCGCACCGACACCGAGGTGCGGGGCCTGGAGACCGCCCACGGGCGGGTCAGCGCGGTGGTCACCGCGGACGGGTCGCTGCCGGCCGACATCGTGGTGCTGGGTCTGGGCGTACGCCCCAACACGACGCTCGCCGAGGAGTCCGGCATCCCGGTCGGCGTGACCGGCGGTCTGCGCACCGACCTGCGGATGCGGGTCGTCGGCCCGCAGGGACGTGTCGACGGCCTCTGGGCGGCGGGAGACTGCGCCCAGACGGTGCACCGGGTCAGCGGGCAGCCCGTGCACGTCCCGCTCGGAACGCACGCGAACAAGCAGGGCCGGGTCGCGGGCATCAACCTCGGCGGCGGCTACGCGACGTTCCCCGGCGTCATCGGTACGGCGGCGACGAAGGTCTGCGACCTCGAGGTGGCCCGTACCGGGCTGACCGAGCGGGAGGCGACGGCCGCGGGCTTCGCGTTCGTGACCGCCTCGGTGGAGTCGACGAGCCGCGCCGGCTACTACCCCGGTGCGAGCCCGATGGTGGTCAAGCTGGTCGCGGAGCGGCGTACGGGCATGCTCCTGGGCGCGCAGATCGTCGGCCGTGAGGAAGCCGCCAAGCGGATCGACTCGCTGGCGATCGCGGTCTGGAACCGGATGACGGTGGAAGAGATGACCGCTCTGGACCTGAGCTACGCGCCGCCGTTCTCACCGGTCTGGGACCCGGTGCTGATCGCCGCCCGCAAGGCAACGGACGCGGTCGGCGCCCGCTGACCCGTTCGAGGCGCGAGAGCCTCACCAATCCGCCGAGGCCACACGCCCCCGACCTGGCCTGATTACTTTCAGCCACACATTGATCACGAATGAGGTCTCGTTTTTGATCTTGTTGCAGGGTAGGCATGACGGATGCCGCCGCATTCCCCCGAAAACCCGGCGCCGCAGCAGGGCCCGCAGCACGCGGCAACCCCGGCGGCGCCCGCGCTCATCAGCGCGCTTACCGGTGGCACCGGCGGCTTTCCCCACCTCGGCACGCTCGAGGGCGAAACCTCGCTCGGCCGACACCGCCGCCCCGAATCGCTGGCCGACGCCACCACCCTGCGCGCACCCGCGACGGACCGCATGGCCGGTGGCCGGCGCCCCGCCCTCGAGCTGACGCCGCGCTCGGCGACCGGCGCCACACACCCCCGGATACCCCAGCAGCGCTCCACGTCGCAGCGCTCCGCCCGGGGTCGGCACGCGGCCACTGACCAGCTCGCCATCACTGTGCGCCCGCTGCCGTCGATGCGCGACGCGGCCGGAGCGGTCCGCGACTGGGCCCGCGCCGACACCGGCAAGCGACCCGCCACCGGCGCCCACCGCGCCCCGGGCACCCTCCCGATCGAGTCCTGGCTGCTCATCGGCCGAAAGCGGCAGCAGGCCCTGCTCGCCGGCCTGGTCGCGGTCGGCCTGATGCTCGCCGTCGTGCCGATGCGGCAGGACAGCGACACGACGGTGACCGCCGTCAACGCGGCGGAGAACGCCGTCGCCAAGCCGCCCGCCTCCGCCGCGAAGAAGCCGGGGAAGGACGCCCAGCCCGCCACGCCCACCAAGCCGAAGTCCCCGCAGGGCGCCTCGGCGCCGGCCCCGGCAAATCCGTCGAACGGACAGCAGCCGGCACCCGCGGCACCGGCGCCTCCGGCGGCGACCACCGCCCCGGGAGGCACCGCCGTGGAGGCCAACGCGATCCCCAAGGGCGACGGCCCCGCCAGATCCCTGCGCACCACCGGCACGAAGACGGTCGCGCTGACTTTCGACGACGGCCCCGACCCGGTGCAGACCCCGAGAATCCTCGCCCTGTTGAAGGAGCACGAGGTCACGGCGATGTTCTGCCTCGTCGGCGACCAGGTCCGCAAGCACCCGGAAATCGTCCGCGACATCGCGGCGGCGGGGCACGCGCTGTGCAACCACAGCTGGAACCACAGCCTGACGCTCGGCAGGGACACGCCGGAGCAGATCCGCAAGGACCTGGTCCGCACCAACGACGCCATCCGCGCGGCCGTCCCGGACGCGAAAATCCCGTACTTCCGAGCGCCGGGCGGCAACTTCACCAAGCGCCTGGTCGAAACCGCGTACGCGGAAGGAATGACGTCCCTCTACTGGGAGGTCGACCCCCGCGACTGGGAACACGACCCGCAGGAAACCAACGAGTCGCACGTGGAGAAGATCGTCAACGGAGTGGCCGACAACGTGCGGCCGGGATCCATCGTGCTGTCGCACGACTTCGGCCAGCCGGCCACCATCGAGGCGTACGAGACGCTGCTGCCCTGGCTGCGCGAGAAGTTCACGCTCGGCCTGCCGCCCGAGCCCACCCCCGCACAGCCGGCCACCACGACTCCCGCCACCACGGGCCAGTAAACCCTCACACCTGGCAGGTCGGACACCAGTAGAGGTTTCGACCGGCCAGAGGTCCACGCAGCACCGGCGTCCCGCACACCAGGCACGGCTGACCCGGCCGGCGATAGACGTACACCTCGCCGCCATGCCGATCCACCCGCGGCGCCCGCCGCATGGCCTCCGGCGTGTGCGCGGTATGCACGGTGTCGATCCGCCCCCGCAACACGCCCTCCTTCATAAGAGACCGCAGGTCGTCCCACATCTCCTGCCAGCACCCCGCCGAAACGAGCCGCCCCGGCGTCGTGGGCGCCAGCCCGGCCCGGAACAGCACCTCGTTCGCGTAGATCAACCCACACCCGGCAACCACCGTCTGGTCCAGCAGGAGCGCGAACACCGGCTTCGTGCTGCTCCGCACTTTCGCGTACGCGGCAAGCGAATCAGCGTCATCCCGCAACGGATCCTGGCCCAGCCGCGCGCGCAGCACCGCCACCGCGCCGGGCTCGAGCACCTCGCAGGCGGTAGGCCCCCGCAGCTCGAGCCAGTGCCCGCCACCCACCATCCGCATCCGTACCTGCCCGACAGCCTCCGGAACGGGCAGCACCCCGTCGGCGAACTTGCCGTACAGGCCGAGATGGATGTGGAGGCTGAGCTCCCCGTCGAAATGATGCAGCAGATGCTTGCCGTACGCCTCGGTATCAACCAGCCGGCGGCCGGCGATCAGGGCAGCCCCGGCACCGAACCGCCCCTGCGGGCTATCCACGGCGACGACGCAACCGGCCAACAACTCCCGATGCCGCGCGGCAAGACGATGAATGGTGTGTCCCTCTGGCACGGTCCGCAACGGTATCCGATGCATCAACCATCGGCCCGCCCCGCCTGAGCCCGCCCCGCCTGAGCCCGCCCCGCCTGAGCCCGCCCCGCCTGAGCCCGCCCCGCCTGAGCCCGCCCCGCCTGAGCCCGCCCGCCTGAGCCGGATGTCGGCTTCTGCGGGGCGAGGCGGCTCGTTCAGCCGCCCAGGCTGGTGTAGAGGCTGTCCGGCGCCTCGGTGATCTGCGAGGCCGCCGGCCGCTGCGCCTTCACCGTGGTGCCGTAGTCGGAATACAGCACTTCGAGCGGCTGCGCCTGCTGCCCGTTCACGGCCGGAAGCTGGATCGTCAGAGCAGAGAGCCGACCCTGCTCGTCCAGGCCAGCGGTGAACGGCACGTTCTGAGCCTGAGCACCCCACGCACTGATCATCTTCTGGTCGACTCCGGCAACCCCGGCGGCCTTGGTCAGGTCGAGCGTCCCCCGATAGCTGCGCGAATCAACCTGCTGCACATCGGTGGTGGCGCTTAGCAACTGCGCGGTGTTGGCCGGATCGATCTGCCCGGGCCGCAACCCGACGTTGGCACCGTCGGGCAGCCGGGAGACGTCCACATGGGTCCAGGTGCCAGCCTTGGTGATGCCGGGAACCTGGATGTAAAGGTCCTGCTGCACAAGCAGCGTCTTGACCTCGACCTCGGTGTTCGGCCCAGCGGCGGTCAACGTCGCGGTGCCGACGCCCTGCGGGGCGTCCATGAGCCCGGTCAGCTTCAGACCCGGCCCAGAATTCATGTCCACCTTGAAACTCGTGGTGCCCAGCTTTGCCGTGGCGGCGGCCAGCGCGGCGGCGGCAGCGGGATCGGCCACGCCCGCGCTTGCCGACGCACCGGGAACACTTCCGACAGGGGTGCTGGCGCCCGGGGTCGCAGCCCCGTCGGCGGTGCAGCCGCCCACGGCGAGAGCCACCGCGGCCAGCGAAGCCAGGCCCAGCCCAGTTGCACGAGCGGTCCGCATGTCATTCCTCCCTGCACCCGTCATCACCGTCGTGACGGGGCTCACCCCATGCCCGATCCGCTGCCCCACCAAACAGTCACCACCTCAACCGCCCCCTCCCCCAAACGGCCCACCTGCGAACGACGTCCCAGCGACCGCCTCCAGGCGACGACCCACGTGCGGACGACCACCGGAATAGACAGCCCACCGACGGACGACCGACCAGCGAACGCCCACAGCAGCCGACCCACCTACGGACGACCCACCTACGGACGACCCACCTACGGACGACCCCCGGGAAGGAACGGCTCACTAGCGAAAGGCCAACGGGAGACGCCCCACGCGAGGACCGCCAGCGCGAGGACCGCCAGCGCGAGGACCGGCAACGAGAGGACCAGCAACGAGAGGACCAGCTCACGACAGGATCAGCTCACGGGAGAACCCGCCTAACGGGAGATCCGGGCTCACGGATTGCCTACCTGCGAGCGGCCTGCGGAGCCCTCATCCACGCGGACCGCCGATGAGAAGACGGGCCTCTAGCCGAAGGCCACAGAGAGCGACGGCTAACCGGAGGCACGGCCGACTCGCGGCCCGGCCAACGCAAGACGCCCCACGCGGCGACCGCTAACCGCAGGGACGGTCGAATTGCGGCCGCCCACGCAAGGCGCTCACGCGCGGACCAGCAACGGGAGGACGGCCAACTAAAGACGGCCGGCGGGACCGCTGACGGGACCCGCTGGCGAGGCGGCGGGCAGGACGGCGAGCAAGACGGCGAGCAGGACAGCGAGCAGGACAGCGAGCAGGACAGCGAGCAGGACAGCGAGCAGGACAGCGGGCAGGACAGCGGGCAGGGCCGGCCAGCGGGGCGGAAGGGACTGCCGGCGGAAGCGACAGCTGGCGGGGTGGCCGATGGCCGGGTAGGGGTCGTCCCCACCCGGCCATCAGTCGTTGCTCAACCCAAGCACCCGCCACGCGGGCCCCGGTAGGTCAGGCGTTCAGGATCCCGGTGAGCTGGCTCGGCATCTCCTGCACCTCGGACGCCGGCGGGGCCTTGACGGAGACCGGGGTGCCGAAGTCGTGGTAGGTGGTCTTCATCTTGCCGGCGCCCGCGCCGAGGCTGCTCATGTCGAGAGTCAGTTCGATGAGGCGGCCCTCGGCGTCCTTCTTGGCCGTGAAGGGGATTCTGTTCAGCTTGTCGCCCAGGCCGGCGGCGCTCTTCTTGAAGCGTGGGGACTTCGTGAGGTCGAGGGTGCCCTTGAAGCCGGTGTCGCCGACGCGCTCGACGTTGTTGAGGGCCGACATCATCGCCTGGGTGCCGGCCGGGTCGTCGCCGTTCGGGCTGAGGTTGAAGTTGCTGCCCTCGCTCAGCTTGGTGGCATCGACGTGCATCCACGCCTTGGCGCCGCCGCCACTGCCGCCGAGCATCTTGCTGATCGAGCCGAGCTTCAGGTAGAGGTCGTTCTTGACCATGCGCATCTCGATCTTTTCAGCGCCGAGTGCGGTCAGGGTCGTCGACGCCGAGCTGAGGCGCGCCTTCGGGTCTGTCACGCCGGTCATGCTCATCTGACCGGACATTTCCAGGTCGAACTTCATGCTCTGGTCGACGAGCTTCTTGCCGGCGGCGGCCAGGTCGGCCGCCGGGTCGAGCTGTTCGGCCGCCGGGGCGGCCGCCGTGCTCGTGCCGGCCGCGCCGGCCGGGGTCTTGGCGCTGTCCTCGGGCCCGCAGCCGGTCAGGCCGAGCGCCACTCCCACCGCTACGACCACGATCGCCAGCCGTCGATTCCTCATCAGGTTTCCTCCCGTGAACTGCATCCTGTCGGCGCTCACCGTAGCGAAGACGTGCGACATTCTCGGCCCCGCTCAGCACCGGGCAGGGGCGCCCGGCGACTAAGCTCAGGGAATGGGTGACCTGCTCGATGCCGATTCGGTACGCAACGCCGTGGCCGTCCTCGACGGCTGGGAGGGCAGCACCGACGCGATCGTCCGAACCGTGGGCCTGCGAAGTTTCCCCGCCGCGATCGCGGTCGTTGACCGGGTGGCGAAGATTGCCGAAGAGATGGACCACCACCCCGACATCGACATCCGCTGGCGCACGCTGACCTTCCGCTGCAGCACCCACTCGGTCGGCGGCGTGACGACCCGGGACATCGCCCTGGCCAACCGCATCGACCGAATCCTCGCCGACGCCTCGTAAACAGGAACCAACGCCTCGCAAGACAGTAATTGTCGCCTCGCGAGTAAGGCCCCGCGCGTCGCAGCGCGGGAAGCGACGCCCGAGGAGTAAGCGGGAAGCGCCGCTCGGGAAGCAAGCAGCAAGCGCCGCTCGGGAAGCAAGCAGCAAGCGCCGCTCGGGAAGCAAGCAGCAAGCGCCAGAGAGGCCACGCAGGGCGCTGGGTAAGTGCGGCACGAGGCGTCTTCGCGCTACAAACCGGCACGGACCACACCACCCTGATTCGCCGCTGCGCGCTTCCAGACGGCATGATGGCCGGGCAGCCGCACGCGTACCCATCCGGGAGGCCACGTGAGATTCGAGGTCAGCAAGGTCCTCGATGCCATCGAGGCGCGCCTCACCACCGATCCCGCTCTCGCGCGGGCCGTGGTCGATCTGTCGGAGATCGTCCGCTACGCGGATCTCGACGGCGGACGCCCGGCCAGCATGTTGCGGCTCGGCCTGGTCATCGACGCGCTCGGCCGGCATGTCGCCGAGGAGAACGTGCCGGTCTACGCGGTGGTGCCCCGGGGCCTGCTATCCGACGCCGACCTCACCTCGAACGAGCGCATGGTCGTGCGCCGCTGGGCCGATGACGGCGTGGTCGAGGTCGTGCCGCAGGTGGACGACCGGGTGTTCGAAGTCGCCGAACTGCTGGGGCTGCCCGTGCTCACGCGTGGCCGGGGCGAGCAGTTCCGGGATAGCCGCGGCTGGGTGGACGAGCCCGGACGCCTGCTCGCCGCCGTTCCCGGGGCGGGCGGTCCGGTGTTGGTCGCGCGGGTCGGGCGGGGTGAGGTGCCGGCCGTCGCCGAGCCGTCTCCGATGGGGCGCAAGCTGCTCTCCCGTGTCTGGGGCTGCCCCGAGTCCAACTGCAGCGCGTACGGTTCCGGCGGCGACCCGGACAGCCCGTTCGCCGACATGCGCAAGACGACGAGCCCGGTCGCGCAGGCGCCGCCGGCGTTGCGGTCCGGCGTGCCGACCTGCCCCCGGCACGGCACGCGGTTGCGCGACGCGGGTCCGCGTCCGGCCGTCGAGGTTCTTTCCGTACGCATCGACGGCATCGTCCGCAAGCGCTTCGTGGTCTCGACCGAGAACCCGGTCGTGGTGGGGCGGGCGCCCGAGGGTGGCGGGGTGATGCTCGGGCAGTGGTTGACCGACGACGCCCGCAAGTGGATCAGCCGGGGGCATGTCCGGCTGGCGCTGCGCAGCGGCGAGCTGAGCGCCCAGGACGTCAGCACCAACGGGACGGGCATCCGCCCGAACGGCTCCTTCGACGACGACCAGCGCATCACGCTGAACCGCGACGAGACGCGCGCGCTCGGCCCCACCGACGTGGTGGAGCTCTACGCGAACGTCTATGTGGGCCGCGCCAAGCTGTGGAACTCCGGCGGGGTGTCTCAGCCGCACTCGGTCATGTCCGACGCGCCCACCATGGCGATCCGCAAGTTCGAGCGGTAAGCGCCCGGAGTCGGACAGGCGACGGAAAGAACGCAGGCGACGGGAAGAGCGGCGGCCGATCAGGCCGCCGCCCCACCGCCCCCTCTCACAGGATCGCGGCCAGCTGGGCCAGCGCGTGGTCGAGATCCGCTTCCGTCACCGTCAGCGGCGGCGCGAGCCGGATCGTCGAACCGTGGGTGTCCTTGGCGAGCACGCCGCGGGCCGCGAGCCGTTCCACGGCCTGCCGTCCGGTCATCAGCTGCGGGTCGATGTCGACGCCGGCCCACAGGCCACGCCCGCGTACGGCCAGCACACCGCGCCCGATCAGGGCGTTCAGCCCCTCGTGCAGCCGCGCGCCGAGCTCGGCGGAGCGCTGCTGGAACTCGCCGGTCTCCAGGAGCTTGACCACCGCCGTGCCGACCGCGCAGGCGAGCGGGTTGCCACCGAACGTGGAGCCGTGCTCGCCGGGCTTGAGCACCCCGAGCACGTCCTTGTTCGCCGCGACCGCGGAGACGGGCACGATGCCGCCGCCGAGAGCCTTGCCGAGCAGGTACATGTCCGGAACGACGCCCTCGTGCTCGATCGCGAAGCTCTTACCCGTACGCCCGAGTCCGGACTGGATCTCGTCGGCGATGAACAGCACGTTGTTCTCGGTGCACAGCTCCCGGACGCCGGCGAAGTAGCCCGCGGGCGGGACCAGAACGCCGGCCTCACCCTGGATGGGCTCGAGCAGGACGGCGACCGTGTTCGGGGTGATCGCCGCGGCGAGCGCGTCGCGGTCACCGTACGGAACAATTTTGAAGCCCGGGGTGTACGGCCCGAACTCGTTGCGCGCGTCCGCGTCCGTCGAGAAGCTGATGATCGTCGTGGTGCGGCCGTGGAAGTTGTCCGCCGCGACGATGATCTCGGCCTGGCCGTCGGGCACGCCCTTGACCTGGTAGCCCCACTTGCGCGCGACCTTGATGCCGGTTTCCACGGCCTCGGCGCCGGTGTTCATCGGCAGCACGAGTTCCTTGTCGCACAGGGCGGCGAGGCGCTGGCAGAACTCCGCGAACTGGTCGTGCACGAACGCGCGGCTGGTCAGGGTGAGCCGGTCGAGCTGCGCGTGGGCGGCGGCGATGAGGCCGGGGTGCCGGTGCCCGAAGTTCAGCGCCGAGTAGCCGGCGAGGAAGTCCAGGTAGCGCTTGCCGTCGACGTCGGTCACCCAGGCGCCCTCGGCGTCGGAGATCACCACGGGCAGCGGGTGGTAGTTGTGCGCCGTCCAACGCTCGGCGTCCGCGAGCGCTCCGGGCGTACGCATATCAAGATCAGTCATCGTCTTCCTCCGTTGTCCGTGCCTTCCCGGCCCTCGGTGCGGCCGGCTCCGGCCGCCGCCGAGAGCGGCTTGGTGCAGTCAGTCACGACCGGACCACCAGGGTGCAGCACTTCGGTCCGCCGCCGGCCTTGCGCAGCTCGCTCACGTCGACCCCGACCGTCTGGTAGCCGGCGGCCTGCAGTGCCGCCGTCAGCGCGGTGGCCTGTACCGGCAGGACCACGGTACGGCCGTCGCTGACCGCGTTGAGCCCCAGCACCTCGGCATCGGCCGGGGTGGCGATGACCGCGTTCGGGAACAGGCGGCGAAGCACCGCCTGGGAACCCGGCGAGAACGCGGACGGCAGGTAAGCGACATTACGCTCGTCGAGCACGCAGAGAGCGGTATCCAGGTGGTAATACGCCGGGTCGACCAGCTGAAGCGTGATCACGGGGCGGCCGAAGACCTCCTGGGTCTGCGCGTGCGCGGCGTGCGAGGTGCGGAAGCCCGTACCCGCGAGCAGCACGTCGCCGGCGAGCAAGATGTCGCCTTCGCCCTCGTTCGTGTGCTTCGAGTCGAAAACCTCGAAGCCCGCGTTGGCGAACCACGCCTTGTAGGCGGGCGCCTCGTCGGCGCGCTCGGCGTCGCGGAACTGCACGGCGAGCACCTTGCCGTCGACCACGGTGGCGCCGTTGGCGGCGAAGACCATGTCGGGCAGGCCGGGCAGCGGGTCGATCAGGTCGACGGTGTGGCCCAGGTCGAGGAACGTCTGCCGCAGGTTCTCCCACTGGCGGACGGCCAGCGCGCTGTCGTACGGCGCCGTCGGGTCCATCCACGGATTGATCCGGTACGTGACGGCGAAGTGGGTGGGCCGGCACATCAGGTACCGGCGCGGGGCAGCAGTCGTCATGCCCGAAACGCTATGCGCGAAGCCCCTGCGTAAGCCCCCGATAGGTCTTGCGCACGGCGGCGAATCGTTGCGTGATCAGCCGTGGCCGCGAAGATTCGTTGCACACGCCTCAAAGGCGGCTCGCGGAGTCGCCGAAGGGTTCGTCGCATACGCGTCGGGGGCGGCGCACCGCCGCCCCCGCACAAACGTTGCGGTTCCGCTCCGGGCCGATCGACGGTGGTCGCCGGTCGGTGTAGTTCCGCACTGTCCGGCGCACCGCCGGATGATTTCGGGGCGGGACGGCTGATGACCGTCCCGGTTCCGAGGGGGTACCGGCGGCGCATCGCCGCCGGTGAATGTCATATACCCGTCAGAAGCGGGTCGCAAACTGTGAGTCGAGCCACTGGCGAAGATCGCTGACCGGCTGCATGTCGGTGCCCAACCAGGAGAGCGACCCGGTGAGGGCCAGAATGCCGACAACGATCGCGGTCAGGGCCAGCACCATGCCGATCAGCGCGTCGGTCTTGCCGGCGACGTGCCGCCTGCCCGTAGCCCTGATTCCGGCGATCGCCAGGACCAGCGCCAGCCCGGCGACACCGATGCCGTAACCGAGCAGTGGGCCGGAGAGCACCAGCAGGGCGCCGGCCACACCGGTGATCAGCGCGAACGTGGCGAGCAGGCTGGCCCGCGGCTTGGGGCCGGCGGCGACCGGCGGTCCGGCGGGCCGGTCGTCCCGCTCGGCGAGACGTTCGGCAGCGGTGCTCTCGCCGGGACCACGCGGAGTGGGAGTGCGGCCGGCAAGGTCGCGATCGGAACGATCGGGAACGGTGCGGTCGGGAACAGTGTGGTCGGGAACAGTGTGGTCGGGAACGGCGCGATCCGCGACAGTGCGGTCGGGGTCGGCGGTCGCGCGGCCAGTCGCGGTCGGAGCGGAGTCGGAACCGGAGCCGGTGGGTGCGTCTTTGGGGGTATCGGTGCGCGCGGCCACCGGCGCGCGGTGTTCGGTTTCGGTGGCGGTATGGGACTGCCGGGAGAACGTCGGAATCCTCACGTCAGCACCTCCTTCGAACCTTCGGGGATAGGCACGGCTATACCCCGAGGACCGCGAAGACACACCGGACCGGCGCGGGCGGTGAATGCCGAACGGGCGCGCGGTCATCCGCGCGCCCGTTCGGGTGGGACGGTCAGACCAGTGCGGTCGTCGCCGTGACGTCGGCGGCCTTGGCGATGACGTGGTCGACGATGCCGTAGTCCTTCGCTTCCTGGGCGGTGAACCAGCGGTCCCGGTCGGAGTCGGTGTTGATCTCCTCGGGGGTGTGGCCGGTGTGGAAGGCGATCCGCTCGTTCATCACCTTCTTGATGTGCAGCATGCTCTCGGCCTGGATGGCGATGTCGGCCGCGGTGCCGCCGATGCCGCCGGAGAGCTGGTGCATCATCACCCGGGCGTGGGGCAGGGCGTACCGCTTGCCGGGCGTGCCGGCGCAGAGCAGGAACTGTCCCATGGAGGCGGCCATGCCCATGGCGATGGTCGCCACGTCGTTCTTGATGTACTGCATCGTGTCGTACACAGCCATGCCCGCGCTGATCGAACCGCCCGGCGAGTTGATGTAGAGGGCGATGTCCTTCTCGCTGTCGGCGGAGGCGAGCAGGAGCATCTGGGCGCAGATGCGGTTGGTCACCTCGTCGTTGACCTCACTGCCGAGGAAGATGATGCGCTCTCGGAGCAGCCGCTCGAAGACCTGGTCGTCAAAGGATGCGCCACCCGCCCGCATCACGAAGTCGTCAACACTCATGGACCCACCCTCTCGCACGAGCCGGGCGGGTGCGCACCCACCCGGCATCAGACCTCTCCTACCTTCCCCGGTAACGACCGCCACGCCCAGCGATTCCCCTGAGGGCGAAAGGCGAATGATCCCCACCTGTCGCCGTCAGCCGGACGAGGAGGCGCGGCGGGCCGTCCAGTCCGTACTCAACGGGTGCGGTCGGGGGCCGTGCTCGTCGATCCACGCGTCGATGTGGGCCCACCAGTCGTACAGCCAGGCGATCCGCTCGGCCTCGCCCGCCGGGATCTCCTCCGGCGGCACGCTCCAGAAGCGCATCACGAGTTGCTTGTCCATGGGCAGCTCGCGCCAGACGTCCGCCACGGTCAGCATCTTGTCCAGGCCGGTGTGTGCCACGAAGATGACGCCGGCGTCGGGGGCGGCGTCGATCGCCGAGAGCAGGCCTCCCGGTTTGGGCGGGAGGACGTTGCGCAGGCCTTCCGCGCGCACCGCCATGTCTTCCAGGCCGCGGTCGCGGAGGCGGGCGATGGCCCGCACGCGGCGGCGCGGGGTGAAGTTGCCGCCCTCGGGGAAGATGACGAACGCGTCGTTGTGGTCCAGGCCGTTCGCCAGCGCTCCGACCTCTTTCTCCAGGTCGGTGGCGCCGGGGCGGCCCGGGGAGATGAACCTGTTGGGCAGGCGGTTCAGCAGGACGTCCACGGCGGGGTCCCATTGCAGGGCGGCCTTGAGGACGATGCGCGGCTCCCGCTCGAACCAGTTGACGAGGGCGTGGATCAGGATGAACGAGTCGCCCGGGCCGGCGTGCCGGCTGACCACGATCTCCGGGCGGCCGGGCATGCCCGTGTCGGGGTCGGTGCCCACGACGTCGATGCTCAGGTGCAGCGACCACTTGGCCACCCAGAACAGGGCCTGGAGGAATCGACCGGTCAGCACATAGTGGGCACGCTGGAAGGCGGGCGTACGGATTTTCCAGCCGAACCCGGATCCCACCCAGAGGGCCGCGAGGCTGATCAGGGCCGCCGCGTCCCAGGCGAGGTAGAAGATCGCCAGAAAGGCCAGGCGCGGCAGGCGGAGGTGGCCGGGGGCCAGCGGCGACGCCGCGACGGCGATCAGGAGCCAGACGGGCAGCGTGGTCAGCAGGAAGATCGCCAGGAAGACCACCAGCGGCGCGATGACCAGGCGGCGCACCCAGGGCGGCGGCAGCATCAGGCGCCGCCGCTCGGTGGCGGGAGGACGTTGGCCGCGAGGTAGCGCCGGGTGGCCGTGTAGGCGCGGCTGATGCGGCGCCCGGCCGCGGCCATGTCGCGGTAGGCCCACGGGAGATCGTCGCGGCTGTCGCCGCCGCCGGTCGGTAGGACGTGCACTTCCACATCGTCGGGCAGCGAGGCAAGCTCGCGGGCGAAGCGGTGGCGGCGGGCGATCTCGAAGGCCACCTGGGCCACCTCCCACGGCCGTCGGGGCACGGACAGCGGCCGCTCGATGCGCCCGACCTGAAGGACGAAGATCAGTTTCGCCCCGACCCGCACCGCCTCGCCGATCGGGATCGAGTTGACGATGCCGCCGTCGACGAAGTGCTCACCGGCGATCTCCATCGGAGGCAGCAGCCCCGGCACGGCCGACGAGGCGAGCACGGCGTCGACGAGCTGTCCGCTGTCGAACCAGTGCTCGGCGGCCCGCTCGATGCTCGCGGCGCAGCATCGGAAGGGCACCTTGAGATCGGCGAAGGTCGCCTGCTCGCCCAGCTCGGCGCCGAGCAGGCGGCGCAGGGGCAGGGGCGAGTGCAGATGCGTCCGCGCGGCGAACCGCCGGAGCTGGCGGGCGATCGAGTCCCCGTAGACCTCGGCGGCCTCGGGCGAGGCCCAGAGCCGGACCAGCCGGTCGGTGACCGCCTCGCTGGGGTCGGCGGCGACGAGCGCGCCGTTGACGGCGCCGATCGACGTGCCCACGACCACGTCGGGCCGGTGGCCGGCGCGGAAGAGCGCCCGCAGCATGCCGACCTGCACGGCGCCGAGGACTCCACCTCCACCCAGCACGAACGCGACCGGCCTCATGCTGCCCATCGTTCCACGCCGGAAGCGGCCGAAGCGGATATCCACCGGCCGGAATGATCTGGATCGCAGCGCGGACCCGGCGGTGGTCCGACATCGACGCGGACCACCGCCGTCCCGCAGCCATTCAGCCCAGGCCGTTGAGGAAGGGCTCGTGGGAATTCCTGAACTCCCACCCGTAGAACTTGTCCCAGTTGATCGACCACGTCATGAGACCTCGGAAGGCGGGGTTGGTGCCGCCGCGAAGCGTGTAGCCGCCACAGTTGGTGCCCTTGACCAGGCAGTTCACCGCCTGCTGTACGCCCGCCGGCGCCACGTACCCATTTCCGGCGCTGACCGACGAGGGGGCGCCGAAGGCGACCTGGTCCTCACGCAAGGCCGGGAAGACCTGGGCGGCGTTGCCCGCCACCGGGAAGCCCGCGAGCAGCATGTCCGTCATGGCGATGTGGAAGTCCGCCCCGCCCATGCTGTGGTACTGGCCGTCCAGGCCCATGATCGGACCACTGTTGTAGTCCTGGACGTGCAGCACCGTCAGGTCGTCGCGCATCGCGTGGATGACCGGCAGGTACGAGCCCGCGCGCGGGTCCTGGCCACCCCACGGCCCCGAGCCGTAGTACTGGTAGCCGAGCTGCACGAAGAACGTTTCCGGCGCCATCGTCAGCACGAAGCCCGCGCCGTACCGTGCCTTCAGCGATTTGAGGGCCGCGATGAGATTGACGATGACCGGCGTGGTCGGGTTCTTGAAGTCGATGTCGCCGGCGTTCAGCGACAGCGAGTGGCCCTCGAAGTCGATGTCGACGCCGTCCAGGCCGTACCGGTCGATGATGGCGCTCACCGAGTGGACGAATGCGTCGCGGGCGGCCGTGGTGGTGAGCTGCACCTGGCCGTTGGCGCCGCCGATCGACAGCAGCACCTTCTTGCCCGCCGCACGCTTGGCGGCGATGGCGGCGCGGAATTCCGCTTCGCTCTCCACGCCGGGGCACTCGGTGGCCGGACACAGGGCGAAGCGGATGTCGCCGGAGGTGGCCGAGGTCGGTTCGCCGAACGCGAGGTTGATGATGTCCCAGTCGGCCGGCACGTCGGCCATCCGCAGATATCCGGATCCGTTGGCGAAGCTGGCGTGCAGGTAGCCGATGAGCGCGTGCTTCGGCAGCCCGGTCGGCGGGATGGTGGTAGGCGGTGTGGTCGGCGGGGTCGTGGGTGGAGTGGTCGGGGGCGTGGTGGGCGGGGTCGTGGGTGGCGTGGTCGGTGGGGTCGTGCCGCCGCACATCCCGGTGTCGGCCCAGACGTCCCACTGACCACTGTGGGTCGCCGGGCTCTCGTTCTGGGTCCACCACTTCGCCGTGAAATTACGGCCGGACTGCGAAGCGGTCATGTCCTTGGTGTAAACCGCGCTCGCGCTCCACGCCGGCGCACAGCCGGCGGCGGCGCTCGCGGACGAGGCGAGGTGGATGACGAAACCGGAGGTGGCGAGCAGGAGAGTCGCGGCGAGGAGCGGGGATCGGCGCATGGGGGATGGCCTCCACGTCGGTATATCGACAGTTGGCCAATTATTAGGACTATTAACTGATTCTGTCCAGGGCCGGCGCGAGTTCCGCGTACGGATCGAGGGGGCGTCCGATGCGCTCCAGCATGTCCGCCAGCACCAGCCACACCTGCGCCGCGAGCCATTCGTTCAGCGACTCGATGTCGAGGTCGTCACGGTGGTCGAACCACCAGATGACGCCGGCGTCGACCATCCCGATGACGCTCGCGACCACGTGGTCGGGCGGGCGCAGGTCGTAGCCGGCGGCGCGCAGATAGGCCACCGCGGCGTCAGTGAGCTCGGGAACGGCCCGCGCGGGCTGCAACCGTACGCGGAAGCGGTAAAGGTTTGGATGGTCGACCGCCCAGCGCAGGACCCGACCGATGACGCCGCGGATCACCTCCGGTGGCGTTCCCCGGGCCGTCAGGGACGGACGGATCCAGGCGCTGAGCAGCCTGCTGGCGTAGCTGGCGACCTCCTGATCGAGGTCGTCCTTGCCGGTGAAGTGCCGGTAGACATGGGGACGCGGCAGGCCGGCGCGATCCGCCACCGCGCCCAGGCCGGCGTCGCAGCCCAACTCCTCGATGGCCAGCACGGCGGCATCGACGATCTCCTGGCGTCGGCGGGCTCGCGCGTCACCGGCCCGCGCTTCCCGGCGGGCGGCAATCGTGTCGCGCTTCGCCCCCGCCTCGCCCATCCGGCAACTCTATCTGGTACAGCCTGTACCCGAAACTGGGTACAGCCTGTACCGTGAGCGCATGCCCAGATCTCTGCCCGGCCCCATCGACGCCGAACGCCTGCGGGAGGTGCTCGACGGTCGCTGGGCGCACGTCCGGAAGGCGGCCCGCGCGCGCATCGGCGACCAGTTCGCCCCCGTGTACGGCGAAACCACCGAGCAGGCCCGCGACCGGATCAGCCGCCTGCTCAAGGACCTCCCCGCCGACCTCGGCATCGCGGCGGCCTTCCCCGTCGAGTACGGCGGCGCGGCCGATCCCGGCGCGGCCATGGTCGGCGGCGAGATGCTCGCCCACATCGACCTGTCGCTGATGGTGAAGGCCGGCGTGCAATGGGGACTGTTCGGCGGCGCGGTGGTGGCCCTGGGCACCCGGCGGCATCACGACGCCTACCTGCGCGACATCATCTCGGCCGACCTGATGGGCTGCTTCGCCATGACGGAGACCGGCCACGGCTCCGACGTCCAGCAGCTGCGCACCACCTGCACGTACGACCCCGGGACGCAGACCTTCGACCTGCACACCCCGCACCAGGCGGCCCGCAAGGACTACATCGGCAACGCGGCCCGCGACGGCCGGATGGCGGTGGTCTTCGCCCAGCTCATCACCCAGGGCCACAACCACGGCGTCCACGCCTGGCTGGTGCCGATCCGCGACGGCGACGGTGCCGCGATGCCCGGTGTGACCATCGGCGACGCCGGTCCCAAGGCCGGACTGCTCGGTGTGGACAACGGCCGGCTGACCTTCGACCACGTGACGGTCCCCCGGGAGATGCTGCTCGACCGCTACGGCCAGGTCGCCCCCGACGGCGCCTACACCAGCTCGATCCCGGGCGACACCCGCCGCTTCTTCACCATGCTGGGCGCCCTGGTCCGCGGCCGGGTCGCCGTCGGCGGCGCGGCCTCCTCGGCCACCAAGAGCGCGCTGACGATCGCCATCCGCTACGGCGACATCCGCCGCCAGTTCGCGGAGCCCGGCGCGGAGCGCGAAATCGTCCTCAACGACTACCTGGCGCATCAACGCAAGCTCCTGCCGGCGCTGGCCAGGACCTACGCGTTGCACTTCGCTCAGGAGGAGCTGGTCGGCGCGCTGCACGACGTACAGACGGCGACGAGTCCGGTCGACGACCATCGGCAGCGGGAGCTCGAGTCCCGGGCGGCCGGTCTCAAGGCCGCGCACACGTGGCATGCCACCCGGACCATCCAGGCCTGTCGCGAGGCCTGCGGCGGCGCGGGCTATCTGGCGGAGAACCGGCTGCCGGCGCTGAAGGCCGACACCGACGTCTTCACGACCTTCGAGGGCGACAACACCGTCCTGCTGCAACTGGTCGCCAAGGGCCTGCTCACCGGCTACCGGGACGCGTTCGGCTCACTCGACGGCTGGGGACGGGCGACGTTCGTCGCCGACCAGGTGCGCGAGGTGGTGCTGGAGCGTACGGCGGCCCGATCCCTGATCCAGCGGCTGGTCAGTGCCGTGCCCGGCCGCGACGAGGAGATCGCGCTCAGCGACCGCGGCTGGCAGCTGCGGATGTTCGAGGACCGGGAGAAGCACCTGCTGGAGAGCGCGATCCGGCGGTTGCGCGGCGGCTCGGCCACGAAGAAGGACCGCCCGTTCGACATCTTCAACGACGTGCAGGACCACGTGCTGAAGACCGCCACCGCGCACATCGACCGGGTGGCCCTAGAGGCGATGGTCGCGGGCGTCGAGCGCACCACCGACCCGGCCGCGAAGGAACTGCTCGCCCGGGTCTGCGACCTCTACGCGCTGAGCACCATCGAGTCCGACAAGGGTTGGTTCCTCGAGCACGGGCGGCTCACCCCGACCCGGTCCAAGGCCATCACCGCCATGGTCAACGACCTGCTCAAGGAGCTGCGCCCGGCGATGGGCACGCTGGTCGACGGGTTCGGCATCCCGGACGAGTGGCTGAACTGCGCGATCCTCCGCGAGGAGGCCGACCGCCAGGAGGCCATGGCCGCCCACGACGCCGAACTGCGTGCCGCGCCCATTCGGGCCTCGCAGGACGTTCTCACCGGCCCGGAGGTTCTTCCGGGCCAGTGAGGCTGGGCGGGTTACCGCTTGACCGCGCGGTCCAGCCAGCCGTCGCCGTCGTCGTCGAACATGCGTTCCTCGAAGGTGCCGTCATGGTTGTTGTCGTAGTCGGCGTAGTCGACCCGGCGGTCGAGGTCCTTGTCGACGCCGACGAAGTCGGTCTTTCCGTCGCCGTTGAGGTCGACCAGGATCTCGACGCCACCGCCGGCGCGACCGCGGTAGGTCGCCTCGTCGACCCGGCCGTCGCCGTCCGCGTCGACCGGGATGGCGTATCCCTTCGGCGCCCGCAGCTCCTCGGCCTGCGCGCGACCGTGCGGCAGGTCACCCGCGCCGAACCCGCTGCGCGGCGCGTCGCCGAAGCCCTCGACGGACGGCGGCTCGACGGCCGCCTCCGTGACCCGGCCGGCCGCCGCACCGAAAGCCGACCATGGGCTCGCGCCGTGCGTGCCCGGACCGATGCCGGCCACGCCGTCGGCGGGCACCGCCGCGGCGGGCGGGCCGGCCGGCGATCCGACGCTGTCGGTGAGAGCACCGATGCCGGCGAAGGAACCGAAGATCCCGAAGGTGCTGGACTTGCTGACCCGGTCCTCGACCACGGCCTGCGAGGCCCCCGCGTCCGCCGCGACCTGTTGGCGCAGCAACGCGACCTCGTCGGCGTCCAGGGCATAGCCGGCCAGCGCGTCACCCGGGTCGCGGGCGAGGTGGGCTTGGAAGGCCGGGTCGACGAGCAACCGCTCGAGCACGGCGTCGAAATCGCTCATGTGCCCAAGTTAAGCGGCGCTGTCCACCCCGGCCATCCCACGGTCAGTCCAGTTCTGGCATGGCGACTGGCTGAGGGCGCGGGTGGCACGTGCCGCACTGCACCGCGTCCTCCACCACGAGCGCCTCGGCCCGGTCCCGGCTGGCCGAGCGGCTGACCTGCAGCAGGTACGGACCGAACCGGGCGTGGTCCTCACAGACGCCGCGTCCACAGAACCGGCAACTGCCACGCGCCGCCTTAGCGCAAAAGAAACAGAGCACAGATCATCCAATCACGTCTGGTGGGTCCGGGGGGTCCGAGGGTGACGACGGCGGAGTCGAGGGCGGCCGCGACGACGGCGGGTTCGAGGGCGGGTTCGAGGGCGGGTTAGACGACGGCGGAGTCGAGGGCGGCCGCGACGACGTCGGCGGCGCGGTGGGCCGGGTGGTCGGCGGCCGGACGGTGGGCCGCGTCGTCGTGTCCTCGGTCGGCTGCGGCCGGACCGGTGGCACCGGCGTGATCGGGTCGAACGTCGGCTGCGGCACGGGCGTGGTCTCCGTGGGCGTCGGGCTCGGCGTCTCCTCGGACGGCTCCTCGGACGGCTCGTCCGACGGCGTCTGGCTGGGCGACCCGGCCGGTGGCTCCACCGGGACACCGTCACCACAGCTCAGCGACGTCGTGTCGGCCATGGCCGGGGTGCCGGCGACGTAGACCCGGCCGGTGGCGACGCTGACAGAGCCAGGGTCGACCGCGAACCACGCCGCGCCGTTGTTGGTGACGTCGCCGACGCCCGTGCGAGTCACGGTCAGGCTGAGCGGCTCGTACGCCCCACTCGTACTGCCCGTGTCGGCGAGCACCCGCCCGGCCCGCACGTTGAGCGAGCCGTGCGGCACCCGGGTGCGCCCGGATTCGGTGATGAGCTCGCCGACCTCGACCTGCGTACCCGCGCAGAGCAGGGCCGCCGAGCCGCCCTGGAAGGTCAGCCGCCCGGAGGACTTGTCCGAGACCTTGACGCCCGCGCCCCGGGGGACGTAGCGGCGGTCGCCCTCGGCGAGGCGCACGGTCTGCCCGTCGATCGTGGCGGTCACCGTGCCCCGGTCGGAGGTGAGCAGGGCCCGGTCGGTCGGCATCTCGGCCCAGGCCGCGCCCGGTGCGAGGTTCATGCCGGTCAGCAGGAGCGAGAGCAGGAGCAGCAGCAGGACGAGCCACCACATGCGCCGCTCGAAGCGGCGGTCCACCTCGGGGTCGTCGGTGCCGTCCGGCGGGCCGGGCGGCACCGCGAGCGGTGGGTAGACGCCTTCGGAGTGCACGCCGTTGGCGGTCTCGCCGCGGCCCGACCCCGGCCCGGTCATCCGGGTGGGGGCTCCCAGCAGCGGCGGGAGTTCGGCGGCGTCGGGAATGACCCACAACCGGGTGGGCGTGCGCGCCTGCGCCACCTCGCCCGGGCTGCCGTCCCCGACCGGGCCGATGAGCGTGCCGCGGCGCAGCTCGACCCCGTCCGCCATGGCGATCACGCCGGACTCGACCACGACCGCGTGGGTCGGGCCGGGCAGCACGACCGGGGCGCCGGGCTCGAGGTCGACGGGGTGCGCCGAGGAGATCAACGCGAGGCGCTCGTCCCCGGCCAGCGAGGCCAGGGCCGGCGTGTCGGCGAAGAGCGCCTCCGCCTCGGCCCGGTCGGCCGGCGGAGGGCCCGGCAGCGGTCCGACGACGGTCGCGACGGTCGCCGTCGGCAGGGACAACAGCGTGGTGCCCGCCGTGTGCCAGTCCAGCGACGGAACTCGGCCGGTGAGCGCGGTGGCCAGCCCGACGACGCCGCCGGCGCCGACGTGACGGCGGATCGTGCCGCCGGGGTCACCGGGCTTACGGGCCTGCATCGCACCGTCGACGACGACGTACACGGCCTGCTGCGCGCCGCCCGCCAGCATCATCGGGGTGCCGGACGGCGGACGCAGCCAGTGGGCGTGCGCGGCGAGGTCCGCCAGCGCTCCCTCACTCAGACCGGCCAGGTGGGAGTTGCGCAGGGCGGCGAGCCGCCGCGGGGCGTCCGCCTCGCGTTCCTTCTCGATCGCCCGGACACGCGCCCGCCGCCACCAGCCGGCGAGCGCCTTGGCCGCCAGGTGGATCAGCGGCGCGCAGAGCCCGCTCACGACCAGGACGAGCAGCGTCTTGCCGCCGACGCCGCTGTGCCACAGGCCGGTGACGAGGCCCGTCACCCGATCGGCCCAGATTCGGTACGCGAGGTTCACCGCGATCGCCAACCACAGCACCGCGAGGATGCCGTAGAGGGCGACGAGCCGGCCTTCCCTGTCCAGCCCGCCCCACGCCGGCGGGCGCCCGCGCAGCCGGCTGAACACCCAGGCGAGACCTCGCCCGCGCAGGTTCGGAATCTCCAGCCAGTCCATCAGCAGGTAGTAGCCGTCCAGCGCCAGGAGCGGGTTGAGGTTGAACAGCGCGTTCAGATACCAGGCGAAGGCCAGCTTGAAGGCGAGCGGGCCCAACGCCGGGACGGCGAGGCCGATGAGTTGCATGGAGCCGGCCAGGACCAGACCGGTCGCGGGGCCGGCCGCGGTGACGAGCATGCGCGCCCGCCGCCCGGCCATCCACACGTCGGTGGTGTCCACGAACACCGACGGGATGCCGAAGTAGACCAGGAAACCGGCGGCGGGCACCTCCCGTCCGGCGTGCTTGGTCGCGAGGGCGTGGCCGAGCTCGTGACTGGCCAGGGCGAGCACGTTGAGCAGCAGCAGGACGATCGCGCCGAGCAGGTACGACCCGCCGGTCAGGAAGACCGCCTGGCTTCCCCGCCACCACGTGGCCACGAACAGGGCGATGCCGGTCAGCGCGAGCAGCGCCATCACGATCGCGGCCGCCCTGGTGAAGAGCAGCCGGCCGCCGCCGCGGTAGAGCGCGGTGATGGCCCTGTCGACGTCGACGACGAGCATCCTGCGCCCGCGCGCGGCCGCGAGCAGCTGGCTACCGACCCGCTGCGGCAATGGCTTGCGGTCGAGCTCCTGCAACGGCCGGAAGGCGTCCACCGGAAGCTCGTCGAGCATGCGGTTGCCGGCCAGGTCGGCGACGACGCGTCGCACCTGGTCGGGCGCGAGCCGTCCGGCGATGCGGGCGAACTCGGCGACCAGACGGGCGACCGTGTGCGTGCCGTCCATCAGCTGCGCGAGCTGCCACTCCTCCGGGGTCAGCCGGAGGTAGCAGGCGCGACCGCTGTAATCGGGAGAGCGCAGCATGACGTACGGAGCGCCGCGCACGCTCATCAGCTCGACGGCCTCGATCCCCGCGCGCAGCACGGGCCGGGCGCGCGCCGGGTTGAGCCGGTCGACGACCGCGCCCCACAGGCCGGGATCGGCGGGACCGAGCGGTTCACCTGGCGCACGCCCGGCTAGGGCTTCCCAGACGCTCATCCGGGTTTCGACGTAGGTCACTCGGCTCGGCCTTCCACTCCTGCTATGGCGATAGGAGAGTAGGCGGTTTGCCCGGCCTAACGCGAGCCCCTGATTTGACCTACGACGCTAGATAAGCGCGCAGAGTGGACAAAATACTGCGGTGGGTAGCCGTGACCAACCCCCTTGGTCACGACCACCCACCGACTGGGGAGGCGGTGCCGGCCCGATGGCCCGAGCGGCACCACGTGGGCTCGCGAGGTCAGGAGGCCTCGGCCAGCGTGGCGCTGACCTTCTGCTCCTGTCCGTTGCGGGTGAACGTGATGGCGACGCTGTCGCCGACCTTGCCGGCCTGGATGATCGCCACGAGGTCATCGGAGTCGTTGATCGGCTTTCCGTTCACCGACTTGATGACGTCGCCCTGCTCCAGCCCGGCCTTCGCCGCCGCGCTGTTCGGGCTGACCAGGCTGACCAGGGCGCCGCCGCCCTCGGCCGCGTTGACGCTGACGCCCAGCGCCGGGTGGCTGACCTTCTCGCCCTTCATCAGGGCCTTGGCGACGGCCGTCGCCTTGTCGCTCGGGATCGCGAAGCCCAGGCCGATGTTGCCGGAGCTGGTGCCCGAGGTGGCGATGGCCGAGTTGATGCCGATTACATGCCCGTTGGTATTGACCAGCGCGCCGCCCGAGTTGCCCGGGTTGATCGGGGCGTCGGTCTGCAACAGGCCGGACATCGAGGTCGCGCCCGACGACTGCTGTTGCTGCTGCCCGCCGAACGGGTTCTGCGGCGTCTGCTCCTGGCCACCGGCGCGGATGGTGCGGTCCTTGGCGCTGATGATGCCCTCGGTCACCGACCCCTCCAGGCCCAGCGGGCTGCCCAGCGCGAGCACGGTGTCACCCACCCGCATGTCGGCGCTGGACCCGAACGTGGCGGGCTTGAGGCCGTCGACACCCTCGACCTTGACCACGGCCAGGTCCGTACGCGGATCGGTGCCGGTGACCGTGCCCTTCGCCTGCTTGCCGTTCGCGAAGACGACCGTGACCCCGGTGCTCTGGGCGTTGGCGACCACGTGGTTGTTGGTGACGATGAAGCCCTCGCCGTTGAGCACGACGCCGGAGCCCTCGCCGCTCTGCGTCGTGATCGAGACGACGCTGTCCTTCACCGCGGCGACGATCTGCGCGAGCGAGGAGCGGTCGATGACCTGTGTTACCGCGGCGTCGCTGCTCTTCACCGTGGCCGTGCCGTTGTTGTCGACCAGAGCGAGCGCGGTGGCGGCGCCGACGCCACCCGCACCGAGGGCGATCGCGACGGCGGCGGCCACCCCGGCGACGGTCCGGCGGGCGCGGCCGGCGCGCGCCGGGTCACGCTGCGGCTCGGTGCCGACGGCGCTCGCCCAGATCGGGGCGCTGGGGGCGCCGTTCCAATGCCCCTCGGTGGCCGGCTGGGGCTGACCCGGGTGCGGCGGGTACTGCTGACCGGGGTACGGCTGCTGCCACGGCGAGCCGGCCCACTGCCCGGGCTGCCCCATGCCCGGCTGCGGCACGCCGGGGTGCGGCGGAGCGGGATGCGCCGGAGTGGACGGCGCGGGAGCGGGCGGCGCCGGAGCGGGCGATGCGGAGTGGGGCTGGCCGGGCTGGGGCTGGTGCTGGCCGGGCTGGGGCTGCCAGGACGCCGGCGGGTTCAGCGCGGGCTGCTGAACCGTCGTGTCGGACTCTCCCCGCTCCGGGCTGCTGCCTGCGGAAGAGGCGTCCACGGGCCGGTGCGACGGCTCCTCGGGCGAGGAGTGCTCGTGCGGCGGGTTGGTCTCGGGCTCGTTCATAGGATCAACATTGCCCTGAAGCGCTCCGACAGACCTGTGTTCGCCCTGAACGTTTTCTGTGAATGCCGAACCGTCGGAAAGATCAGGATTCGTCGGGAACGAGGGCGGGCAGGGACACCCGGAACGTGGCGCCTTCGCCGGGTTCGCTGACGACCTCCACGGTGCCGTGGTGGGCCCGTACGATCGCTGCCACGATGGCCAGGCCGAGGCCCGTGCCGGTGGCCTCCCGGTCGGTGCGCCGGGTCCGCGCCTCGTCCACCCGGTAGAACCGCTCGAAGACGTGTTCGCGCTGCTCGGGCTTGAGCCCGGGGCCGGTGTCGGCGATCTCGATCACCACCTGGTCGCCCGGCGCGGTCAGCAGTGACAGCGTCACGGAGGCCTCCGGCGGCGTGTGCACGAGGGCGTTGGTCATGAGGTTGCCGATGACCTGCCGCAGGCGCGCGTCGTCCCCGTACGCGATCAGCCGCTCCGGCTCGTCGCGCATGTCGATCTCGATCCTCCGGTCGGGCGCGGTGACCTGTGCGGCGTGCACGGCGTCCAGCGCGAGCACAGGAAGCTCCACCGGTGCGAGGGTGACCGGTCGCTCCCGGTCCAGCCGGGCGAGCAGCAGCAGATCCTCCACGAGCAGGCCCATGCGGGCGGCCTCGTCCTCGATCCGGCGCAGGATGCGGGCCGTGTCCTCGGGTGCGGCCACCGCGCCCTGGCGGTAGAGCTCGGCGAACCCGCGGATCGACGTCAGCGGCGTCCGCAACTCGTGCGAGGCGTCCGCGATGAACTGCCGCATCTTCAACTCGGAACGCACCGCCCGCGCCTCGGAGGCGCGGGCGGCCTCGGCGGCGTCGCGGGCCTGCGACTCGGCGGCCCGGGCGGCGGTCTCGGACAGGGCGCGGGCGGTGAAGGCCGCTTCGATCTGGGCGAGCATCGCGTTCAGCGCCCGGGACAGCCGGCCCAGCTCGGTCTGCGGCTCCCCCTCGTCGGGCTCGGGGTCCGGCACCCGCTGGGTGAGGTCCCCGGCCGCGATGGCCGCGGCTGTGCGCTCGATCTGCAACAGCGGGATCAGGCTCTGCCGGACGATGGCGGCGCCGATCGCGGCGAGGGCGAAGAGCACCCCGGCCCCGACGAGCACGTCCACCCAGATGAGTCGCGAGATCGCGTCGTCGATCCCGACCAGCCGCTGCCCGACGTGCAGCACCGACCCGTCCACGTAGGTGATCAGCATCCGCCAGTGGACCTGGCCGTCGGCGGAGCTCACCGTGTACGGCTGGTCGACGTGCCGGTTGACGACGTCGAGCCCCTTGACCAGGGGCGGGAGCTGCGAGCGCTGGAGCGACGGATCGTACTTCTCGTCCTGTGGGTTGCCGACGCCGTCGACCGTGGTCAGGTTGTAGTAGTAGTCGGCGGGCAGGATGATCGATACGTTGGGAGGCCGCTCGTCGACCAGCTCGGTGAACCGCCAGAGCTGCGCGTCCAGGCGGCCGATCATGTAGCTGTGCAGCGCGTACGTGCTGGCGGCGCTGATCAGGGTGAGCGCGGCGAAGACCAGGACGAGCACGGCCGCGACCAGCTTGGTGCGCAGGGGCACGCGGCGGAGCCCGGTCTGCAGCGGGACGTGACCGCGGACCCGTTCGGTGAGGGTCACCGGTGGCTCAGGCCGCGGGTTTGCGCAGGACGTACCCGACGCCGCGGAGCGTGTGGATCAGGCGAGGCTGCACGTTGTCCACCTTGCGCCGCAGGTACGAGATGTACGACTCCACGATGTTGTCGTCGCCCCGGAAGTCGTACTTCCACACGTGGTCGAGTATCTGCGCCTTCGACAGCACCCGGTTGGCGTTGAGCATCAGGTAGCGCAACAGCTTGAACTCCGTCGGCGAGAGCTGCACGCGCTGGCCGGCGCGGTAGACCTCGTGCGTCTCCTCGTCGAGCTCGAGGTCGGCGAAGACCAGGCGCGAGGGCTCCTCGTCGCCGGCGTTGGTGCGGCGCAGCACGGCCCGGATGCGCGCCGTGAGCTCTTCCAGACTGAACGGCTTGGTCACGTAGTCGTCGCCGCCGAGGGTCAGGCCCCGGATCTTGTCGTCGGTGCCGTCGCGGGCGGTCAGGAAGACGACCGGCGTGCGGGCGCCGCCCTCGCGCATGAGCCGGATGACCTCGAAGCCGTCGAGGTCGGGCAGCATCACGTCGAGGACGACGAGGTCGGGGGTGGCGCTCTTGGCCGCGCTCACGGCGGCGCTGCCGCTGGTCGCGGTGCTGACGTCGAACCCGGCGAAACGCAGGCTGGCGGAGAGCAGCTCGAGGATGTTCGCGTCGTCCTCGACGACGAGAAGCTTCGCCTCGCTCTGCTTGCCCTGGGTCTGTGTGGCGGCCATGGGCACCATCTTCACGCAGATCGCTGCGCCGTCGCTGCACGCCGCCTGAAAGTTTTCTGTGAGCCCGCTAGGCGGCAAGATCGAAGGTCGTCGCCCGGATTCCGGCGGAGACCTGCGCCGCCCGGGCCAGGAACCGCCGGTCGGCGCCCGGCTCGGGACGCAACGCCGGGCTGCCGACGAGGGTCACGGTCAGCCCCCGCAGGGCCGCTACCCGGCGTACCGAGAACGTCGTGCCCTCCGGAAAGGCCGCGACCGAGCGACCGGCCCGCAGCGCCGCGGCGACCTCCGCCACCGTCTCCGGCAGGCGCCTCGGCCGGTCCCGGTCGACGAAGATCGCTCCCGCCGCCCGCGCCATCGCACCCACCAACGGCCAACCGCGGACCTCGCGCTTCGCGACCAGCGTGACCGGCGCCACGGCCAGCAACGCCAGCACGTCGAGCCAGGACACGTGGTTGGCGACGAGCAAGCTGCCCGTGTGCGGCGTGCGTCCGCGCCAGACCAACCGCACCCCCAGGGCCGCGAGCAGACCGCGGGCCACCGTCCGGATCGCGCGGCCACGCAGCAGCGGCACCAGGACCAATCCCCCGATAAGTACGGCGGCGGCCGCACCCAACCGCAACACCGTGGCGACCCCGCTCACGGCCTCGTCCCCGCCCGGCCGGCACCTCGGCCCGCACGACGACACCGGCTGCCAGCTCATCGGGTCGCTCCCAGGAAGTGCCGCCGGTAACGGGCGTCCATCCGGTCCATGCAGAACAGCACGTAGAAGTCGGCGCAGTCGAAGTCCGGGTCGTACGCCGGCTCGCCGCACACCCAGCTCCCCAACCGCAGGTAACCCTTGAGCAGCGGCGGTGGCTGCACTCGGGGGTCCCCGACGAGCGTGGTCCGGGCGAGCCAGCTCCGGCGCGGCCGCACCCGCAGTGCCGGCGGGGACAGGTGCTTGTCGCGTACCCGCGCCCAGACGCCCGCGGCGGTGTGCCCGCCATCGGCGAGCGGCACCGAGGCACAACCGCCCAGCCAGCGCAGGTTGTGCAGATGCATGTAGCGGGCGATGCCGGCCCACATCAGGTTGACCACCGCGCCGGAGCGGTGGTCGGGGTGCACGCAGGACCGGCCGGTCTCCACGAGCTGGTCCCGCCGGGGGCTCAGTTGGCTCATGACGAACTCGCCGTCGCCGTAGCGGCGCCCGGCGCGCTCGGCGGCCCGGGGCGTCAGCATCCGGTAGGTGCCGACCACGTCGCCGGTCGCGTCGTCGCGCACGATCAGGTGGTCACAGAACTCGTCGAACTCGTCGCGGTCCCGCCCGTCGGGCGTGGCCCCCCGCAGGGTGGCGCCGAGCTCGGTGGCGAAGACGTCGTGGCGCAGGCGCTGCGCGGCCGCGACCTGGGCGGGGTCGTCGGCGATGAGAAGCGAATAGCCGCTGGTCCCGGTGGGTGCGGCGGCGGTCATCAATACCGTCATGAGATCTGTGTAAGGCTCGCGATTGCCGGGTGCGTAGCGCACCGGGTGGCGGCGGATGGCCGGTAAGTGAACGCATTGTCGTACCGACGTGAGATGGTCTGGCCATGCTGATCCCCGCCCGCTTCAACGGTCCTCCCGGTTCCGGCAACGGCGGCTTTTCCGCAGGCACCTTCGCCGTCGAGGCCGGCGCGGGCGCCGACGGCCGGGCGTTCGAGGTGACCCTGCGCGTGCCGCCGCCGCTGGAGACCCCGCTGATCCTGTCGGGCACCAAGGTGCTCGATCCGGCGGGCACGCTCGTCGCCGAGGTGACGCCGGATGCCGACGCCGGCCCGGGGGTGCCGAGCGCGGCTCCCGCCGACGCGGGCCCCTACCCGGGTTTCGCGGAGCATCCGTTCCCCGGCTGCTACGTCTGCGGACCGGAGCACCCCGGCGGCTTGCGCATCTTTCCCGGCCCGCTGCCGGACGGACGGATGGCGGCCGCGTGGGAGGTCCCGCCGGACGTCACCGTGGCGACGATGTGGGCGGCGCTCGACTGCCCGGGCGGCTGGTCCGCGCTGCAGACCGGCCGCGTCTTCGTGCTCGGCCGGATCACCGTGGCGGTCGACGCCCTGCCCGCGCCGGGCGACCGGTGCGTGGTCGTCGGGGCCCCGGTGAGCGCGGAGGGCCGCAAGGCCGTGGTCGATTCGACGGTGTATGCCCCAGACGGCGCGCGGCTCGCCCGCGGACGGGCCACCTGGATCGCGGTAAAACCGGTAAGTTGATCTATTCGATGACCGGGAGGGCGGACTGTTGACGGCCGGCAATGGGGAGATCGTGGTCTCCCAACTCACCAAGCAATACAAGCAACTGCGGGCGGTCGACAACCTGTCGTTCACCGTCCGCCCGGGTCGGGTGACCGGATTCCTCGGTCCCAACGGCGCCGGCAAGACCACCACGCTGCGGATGATGCTCGGCCTGGTCCGACCCACCGCCGGCACCGCCACGTTCTCCGGGGTCCGCTACGTCGACCTGGACGAGCCGATCCGCCACGTCGGGGCGGTCCTCGAGGCGTCCAGCGCGCACAAGGGCCGCACCGGCATCAACCACCTGCGTTTCATCTGCGCCGCGGCCGGGCTGCCGAGCCAGGCCGCCGACGAGGCGATCAGCCGGGTCGGGCTGGACTCGGCCACGAAGCGCAAGTTCAAGGGCTACTCGCTGGGCATGAAGCAGCGGCTGGGCATCGCGGCCGCGCTGCTGGGCAACCCGAAGGTGCTGATCCTCGACGAGCCCGCCAACGGCCTCGACCCCGAGGGCATCCGCTGGATGCGCGACCTGCTCAAGTTCCTCGCGGCCGAGGGCCGCACGGTGCTGGTCTCCAGCCACCTGCTCGGCGAGATGCAGCAGCTGGCCGACGACGTCGTGATCATCGCCGCGGGCAGGCTCGTCCGCCAGGGGCCGGTCGACGAGGTGCTCGGCTCGATGGCCGGGCTGGCCCAGGTCCGGGTGCGCAGCCCGCGTGCCGCCGACCTGGCCACGGCACTCACCGCTCAGCAGGCCACAGTCACCGCCCTGCCCGACGGCGCCCTGGCGGTGTCCGGCCTCGAGGCGGCCCGGGTGGGCAACATCGCCTTCACCGCCGGGATCGAGCTGCACGAGCTCACCGGCGAGAAGGCCGACCTGGAACAGGTGTTCCTGCAGCTGACGGCCGGAAAGGCGGGCATACGATGAACCTGGTCCGAGCCGAACTACTCAAGATCCGCACGACCAACACCTGGTGGATCTTCGGAATCGTCACCTTCGTGCTGTGGATCCTCGCCGTGCTCTGGAACTGGGGCGAGAGCTACCAGTTGACGCAGATGACCGCGGACGGAGGCCTGGAAGGAGACGGGGCCGACCAGATCGTCGCGTCCGCGGATCCGGTGAACATCGCGAGCACCCTCTACACGAGCGGGCAGTTCCTGGGACTGCTGATGGTGCTCATGCTCGCCACGATCGTGGTGACCAACGAGTACTTCCATCAGACCGCGACCACCACGTTCCTGCTGACCCCCCGCCGCGAGGCGGTGGTCCTGGCGAAGCTGGTCGCGTCGGTCATCCTCGGACTGATCTTCTGGCTGGTCACCACGGTGCTCAACCTGATCGCCGCTCCGATCCTGCTGACCGTGCTCAAGGTCGACCTTCAGCTCGGCGAGCCGGCGGTGTGGCGGGCGATCGGGCTCAACGGGTTGGCCTATGCGCTCTGGGCGATCCTCGGCGTCGGCGCCGGCATCCTGATCCGCAGCCAGCTCGGCGCGACGATCACGCTGAGCTCGGTGTACGTGATCGGCACGTTCGGCACCTCGCTTCTCTTCTTCCTGCTGACCTCACAGTTCGGCGAGGGGATCAACAAGCTCCAGGTCCTCGTCCCCACGATGGCGTCCGACCTCATGGTGTCGGGCAAGGAGCTGCCCGGCAGTCCGCCGCAGTGGGTGGGCGTGGTGGTCCTGATCGGCTACGCCCTGATCGCGGGCGTGCTCGGCACCTGGATCGCGAAGCGCCGCGACGTCTCCTGAGGCGTCAGCCACGTCACACCAGCCCCTTCGATCTCATTCCCTAGGTCACAGTCCGGACGTCCGAATGGCTACGCCGATGCCACGGCGTAGCCTTGACGCCGAATCCTTCGTGCTCTGTGACGAACGTCGCGTGCTGACAACATGGTGAAAGAGGCGAACACGGAAGTGTCGACCCAGCAGACCTCGCATGAGAATCCACTCGCGGATTTCGGTCCCAACGAGTGGATCGTCGACGAGATGTACCAGCGCTATCTGGCCGACCCCACCAGCGTCGACCCGGCCTGGCACGACTTTTTCGCCGACTACAAGCCGGCCACGGCGGCGGGCTCGATCGCGACGCCTGACGAGGCCACGGCCGCCAACGCGAAGGCCACCGCCGCGAAGGCAGGCACCGACGCACCCGCCGCCGCGACGGTCGCGCCCGAGAAGCCGACCGTCCCGGCCGCGCCGGCCACGACCCCGGCGTCCGCCCCCGCGGCGGCACCGGCCACGCCGAAGGCCGCACCGGCGCCCGCCAAGGCCGCCGCCAACGGTGGCGTCCCGGCCGACGCAAAGGTGACCACGCTGCGTGGCGTCGCCGCCAAGATCGTGCAGAACATGGGCGCCTCCCTCGAGGTGCCGACCGCCACCTCGGTGCGCGCCGTGCCGGCCAAGCTGCTGGTCGACAACCGCATCGTCATCAACAACCACCTGGCCCGGGGCCGCGGTGGCAAGGTCAGCTTCACCCACCTCATCGGGTGGGCGCTGGTCCGCTCGGTCATGGCCCATCCGGAGATGAACAACTCCTTCGCCGAGGTCGACGGCAAGCCCGCCCTCGTCGCGCCGGAGCACATCAACCTCGGCATCGCCATCGACCTCGTCAAGAAGGACGGCTCGCGCACGCTCGTCGTGCCGTCGGTCAAGAACTGTGAGCAGCTGGACTTCCGGCAGTTCTGGCAGGCGTACGAGGACATCGTCCGGCGCGCCCGCCGCAACGAGCTGACCATGGACGACTACGCCGGGACGACGATCTCGCTGACCAACCCCGGCGGCATCGGCACCGTGCACTCCATCCCGCGGCTGATGACCGGCCAGAGCGCCATCATCGGCGTGGGCGCGATGGAATACCCGGCGCCGTATTCCGGCATGTCCGACGAGACCCTCACCGAGCACGGCGTCAGCAAGGTCACCACGCTGACCAGCACCTACGACCACCGGGTCATCCAGGGTGCGCAGTCCGGCGAGTTCCTCAAGTCGATGCACGAGTTCCTGCTCGGCGAGCACTCGTTCTACGACGACATCTTCACGTCGCTGCGGATTCCGTACGAGCCGGTGCGCTGGGTGCGCGACGTCGCCCGGACCTCCGAGGGGCAGATCGACAAGGCCGCGCGGGTGGTCGAGCTGATCCACGCGTACCGGGTGCGCGGTCACCTGATGGCCGACACCGACCCGCTCGAGTTCAAGATCCGCCGGCACCCCGACCTGGACGTGCTCCAGCACGGGCTTACCCTGTGGGACCTGGACCGGACCTTCCCGGTCGGCGGCTTCGGCGGCAAGCAGAAGATGCGGCTGCGCGACGTGCTCGGCGTGCTGCGCGACACCTACTGCCGCCGGGTCGGCATCGAGTACATGCACATCCAGGGCCCCGAGGAACGGCGCTGGATCCAGGACCGCATCGAGATCAAGTACACCAAGCCGAACCAGGACGAGCAGAAGCACGTCCTCAACCGGCTCAACGCCGCCGAGGCGTTCGAGACCTTCCTGCAGACCAAGTTCGTCGGGCAGAAGCGGTTCTCGCTCGAGGGCGGCGAGTCGCTGATCCCGCTGCTCGACGCCGTGCTGCAGTCGTCGGCCGAGGCGGGCCTCGACGAGATGGTCATCGGCATGGCCCACCGCGGCCGGCTCAACGTGCTCGCGAACATCGTCGGTAAGCCGTACGAAAAGATCTTCAACGAGTTCGAGGGTCAGATGGACCCGAAGTCGGCGCACGGCTCGGGTGACGTGAAGTACCACCTCGGCCAGACCGGCAAGTACACGACGCCCGACGGCGAGAACGCCACCACCGTCAGCGTGGTCGCCAACCCCTCGCACCTCGAGGCCGTCGACCCGGTGCTCGAGGGCATCGTCCGCGCCAAGCAGGACCGCCTCGACCTCGGCCTGCACGGATACACGGTGCTGCCGGTGCTGGTGCACGGCGACGCCGCGTTCGCCGGTCAGGGCGTGGTCGCCGAGACGCTGAACCTCTCCCAGCTGCGCGGCTACCGCACCGGCGGCACGGTCCACGTCGTGGTCAACAACCAGGTCGGCTTCACCACCGCCCCGGAGTACAGCCGCTCGTCGCTCTACTCGACCGACGTGGCCCGCATGATCCAGGCGCCGATCTTCCACGTGAACGGCGACGACCCGGAGGCCGTCGTCCGGGTGGCCAAGCTCGCCTTCGAATACCGCCAGGCGTTCAACAAGGACGTCGTCATCGACCTCGTCTGCTACCGCCGCCGCGGCCACAACGAGGGCGACGACCCGTCGATGACCAACCCGCGGATGTACGAGATCATCGACACCAAGCGCTCGGTCCGCAAGCTCTACACCGAGGAGCTGATCGGCCGCGGCGACATCACCGTGGACGACGCACAGGAGCAGCTGCGCGACTACCAGTCGCAGCTCGAGCAGGTGTTCAAGGCGACCCGGGACACGGCGGGATCGCCGCCGCGGGTGCGCCCGGCCCCGGCTGACGCGCCGGAGCCCCAGGTCGAGACCGCGGTCGACGCGGCCGTGGTCAAGTCGGTGGGCCAGGCGCACATCGAGCTGCCGGAGGGCTTCACCCCGCACAAGCGGGTGCAGCAGCTCCTCGAGCGGCGCGTCAAGATGTCCACCGGCGGCGGCATCGACTGGGGCTTCGGCGAGCTGATCGCGTTCGGCTCGCTGCTCAACCAGGGCGTCACCGTCAGGCTGGCCGGCCAGGACTCGCGCCGGGGCACGTTCGTGTCGCGGCACGCCTCGATCGTCGACGCCAAGACCGGCGATGACTTCCTGCCGCTGTCCACCCTGGCCACCGGCACCGCCCGCTTCTTCGTCCACGACTCGCTGCTCAGCGAGTACGCCGCGATGGGCTTCGAGTACGGCTACTCGGTGGAGAACCCGGACGCGCTGGTTCTCTGGGAGGCCCAGTTCGGCGACTTCGTCAACGGCGCCCAGTCGATCGTCGACGAGTTCATCTCCTCCGGCGAGGCCAAGTGGGGTCAGCAGTCGTCGCTGGTGCTCCTGCTCCCGCACGGCATGGAGGGCCAGGGTCCGGACCACTCGTCCGGCCGGCCCGAGCGGTTCCTGCAGCTCTGCGCGCAGGACAACATGCGGGTGGCCAACCCGACCACCCCGGCCAGCTACTTCCACCTGCTGCGCCGCCAGGCCCTGTCCAGCAAGCGCAAGCCGTTGATCGTCTTCTCGCCGAAGTCGCTGCTGCGCCACAAGCTGGCGGTGTCGTCGGTCGACGACTTCACCAACGGCACGTTCCAGCCGGTCCTGGGCGACGCCGGCATCAACGGCACGCCGCTGGACGCCTCGGCGGTCAAGCGGGTCCTGCTCTGCTCGGGCAAGGTCTACTACGACCTGTTCCAGGCTCGTGCCGAGCGGGGCAACACCGACACGGCGATCATCCGGATGGAGCAGATCTACCCGCTGCCGGTCGAGGAGCTCAAGGCCGTGCTGAGCCAGTACCCCGAGGCGGAGGACTTCGCCTGGGTGCAGGAGGAGCCGGCCAACCAGGGCGCGTGGTCCTTCGTGGCGCTCAACCTGCTGGAGCACCTCGAGGGCGTCCGGCTGCGCCGCATCTCCCGCCCGGCGGCGGCCGCCCCGGCGGTCGGCTCGGCCAAGATGCACGAGGCGGAGCAGTCCGCGTTGGTCGAGGCCGCCCTGCCGCGACCCTGATCGAGACAACGAGGTGACGGGCGTCCCACCATCGTGGGACGTCCGTCGTCTTTGCGCATCTGACTGTTTTTGGCAACCTGTCCCGCGTAAGTTGCGGGCATGTCTGTGCGCAAGATCATAAACTCGTCGCTTCGCCGGCTCACCGGCTACGAGGTTCGCAAGTACCAGCCGCCGAAGCCGCCTAAGAAAAAGGCCCCGCCGAAGCCGGCACCCCAGCCGCCGACGCTGCACGACTTCACCAAGCTGAGCGTCTATCTGGAGTCGACGCCCACCGCGTTCCTCGAAGCGCTCGGCTGGCAGGCCGACGAGGTGGCGAAGGTCGCGGACGAGTTCGACGAGGTGTACGCCCGCCTGGACGAGCGCTACGAGCAGACCGAGACCGTCTTCCCGCCGCGCTGGGGCGTGGAGCAGGGCACCGGCCTGGCCCTGTACGGCCTCGTCCGACTGCTCCGACCCGGCAATGTCGTGGAGACCGGCGTAGCCGACGGGCGGTCGTCGTTCATGATCCTCAGCGCCCTCGAGCGCAACGGAAACGGCATGCTGCACAGCTTCGACGTCCGGGCCGAGGCGGGCAACCTGGTCCGCGGCCACGAGCAGTGGAACCTCACGATCAGCGACGCCAAGGACCCGCGGCGCAGCTTCACCGAGGCCATCGCCAAGCTCGAGACCATCGACATGTTCCAGCACGACAGCGACCACAGCTACGCGAACCAGATGTTCGAGTACGAGTCCGCGTGGCCGAAGATCCCGGTGAACGGTGTCCTCGCCAGCGACGACGCCGACCTCACCAAGGCGTACCTCGACTTCGCCACCCGGACCGGGCAGAAGCCGCAGTTCCTGTTCGACCGCCGGAAGATCCTCGGTGCGCTGCGCCGCCAGGAGCCCGAGGCCGGCTGACCCGGTCTCGGCCCCTACTATCCAGGGCATGTACTTCACGGACAGAGGCATCGAAGAGCTGGTCCAGCGGCGTGGCGAGGAGACCGTCACGCTCGAGTGGGTGGCCGAGCAGCTGCGGACGTTCGTCGACGTCAACCCGGAGTTCGAGACGCCGATCGAGCGGTTCGCCACCTGGCTGGCCCGCGATGACGAGGACGATGAGGAGTAACCCGCTCGGCGACCGGCCCGTACGCCGGATCGAGCGGGACCCGGAGATCGAGGTCGGCCGGGACGCGTGGTGGGCGAAGATCCCCGCCGTCGCGGCCGTCCTCGACCACGGCCTGAACATCCCGGCCGGCGTCACCTTCCTGGTCGGCGAGAACGGCTCCGGCAAGTCGACGCTCATCGAGGCGCTCGCCGTCGCTCACGGGCTCAACCCGGAGGGCGGCTCCCGCTCCGTCCGGCACAGCAGCCGGGTCACCGAGTCGCCGTTGGGCGAGGCGCTGAAGGTCGTCCGCACCCCCGGACGGCGGGCGAACGGCTACTTCCTGCGCGCCGAGACCATGCACGGGCTCTACACCTACCTGGAGAACCTGCCGGGATCCCCCGACTTCGACCTGCACGACCGCAGCCACGGCGAAGGCTTCCAGGAACTACTCTCCCGCAAGTTCCACGGCTACGGCTTCTACCTGATGGACGAGCCCGAGGCACCGCTGTCGTTCACCTCGACGCTCGGCCTGCTCGCCCGGCTCGACGCGCTGCGGGCGGACGGCGCACAGGTCGTGGTCGCGACCCACTCCCCCCTGCTCACCGCCCTGCCGGAGGCGACGATCCTCGAGCTCGGCGAGCACGGCATCCGGCGGACGAACTGGGACGACCTCGAAGTCGTCACGCACTGGCGCCGCTTTCTCGAGAGCCCCGGCGGCTACCTGCGCGGACTGCGGTGACTGAGCACGCTGGACGGGATTTTTCGGCATTGGGCTCGCCGATCATCGACATCTTTCGAGAAACTTCTTCGTTGCCGCAACCTGTTTTCGATCTGCGTTGGATGCAACAGTGATGAGAGTTAGGCATGACATTTTCGTGATGGCCGATCGATGATCCCGCCGGAGAAGCGCGGCAGGATCATGAGATGTTGGGGCGCAGGCCATGGTCTTCCGGAGGTCAGTCATGGGCGCGAACTCTCCCCACTTGAGTGACAGGTCCCAACCCGAAGCATCGGTGACGATCACTGGCGACGCCGACCGCGAGACGCTGGAATTGGCGGTGCACGGCCGCTGGAATCGTGAACTCGCGGCTGATCTGCATTCCGGTGTTCACCAATGCCTGGACGAGCGCCCCACCGCTCTGCTGGTCGACCTCCGTGACCTCGGCGACCCGGGCGGACACAGCGCGCCAATGTGGCTCGCCGCCCATCGGGCCGGCAGCATGCCGCGGCCGCCGGTCCGGCTGGCATTGTGCATCCCACCGGCCACCTCGCTCGCGACCCGCCTGCGCAGGCTCAAAGCAACGACATTTCTGTCGACCTGCGCCACCATGCCCGAGGCCCGCGCCACGCTGGCCAGCGGACTGTTCCTGCCCGATCGCGTGCAGCTGTTGCTGCCACCTGAGCCGGCCTCGGCCGCCCACGCCCGCGAACTGGTCGCGCAGGCCTGCCAGGACTGGAGGCTGGCAGCGCTGCGACACCCGGCCGTCACGATCGCGTCCGAGCTCGTCGCCAACGCCATCGAGCATGCCGCGACGGATCTGCGGCTGACGGTGTCCCGCCGTGGAGCCGGGCTGTACCTGGCCGTCCACGACCACGACTCCAGACTGCCCGTTCTGCTGAACCGTTCTCGCCAGCATCCCGGGGCTTCCTCAGAGGGGCGCGGCTCCACAGAAAGGCGCGGCTCCACAGAAAGGCGCGGCTCCACAGAAAGGCGCGGCTCCACAGAAAGGCGCGGCTCCACAGAAGGGCGCGGCTCCACAGAAGGGCGCGGCTCCACAGAGGGGCGCGGGGACGGCCTGCGTGTGGTTCACGCCGCGGCCACCACCTGGGGCGCCCGCACAAGCCACGACGGCAAAGTCGTCTGGGCGACTATTTCCGGCCGCCACCGGTGACTGGTTGCGGTGTGCGCCGGTGAGCGTGTGGGGTTTGGGGCCCGCAGCGTAGGGTGAAGGCGAGCTGCCGTACCGGTTGGTCGCATTTCGGTGGGATGCTGGCGTTGGAGCTGCTAGGTCCGAATTCGTGATGGTCGCGCCGAGGCAGAAGATCGGAGGTCTCCGATCATGATCAGCGCCCATTTCTTTGACATCGTGGAAAGTACCCGGGGACTGGCGCGGTCGTGACTAGCCGCGATCACCGGCAGCGGGTGACGCAGTTGGTCGCGACACATGGTCCGGATGTGGCACGGCTGTGCGACGCGTGCGTGTCCGGCCTGCCCGGGGTGGATGGAGCCGGCTTGACGGTGATGGCCTCGATGCCGGTGCAGCAGGTCCGATACACCAGTGACGCGATCAGCACCCAGATCGAAGAGCTGCAGGTGACCCTGGGCGAGGGGCCCTGCCACGACGCGCACGCCGCCGGTGAGGCGGTGCTCGCCGCCGACCTTGACGCGGCGGTGTGGCGGCAGCGGTGGCCGATGTTCACGCCAGGGGTCCTCCACGCGGGAGCAGGGGCGTTGTTCGCGTTGCCACTCCAGGTGGGTGTGGTACGCCTCGGTGTGCTCGACCTCTATCGGGTGAAGCCGGGCGTGCTGACCGGCACGCAGTTGGCGGAGGCGCTGGCCTTCGCCGACGCGGCGCTGGAGTTACTGCTGGCCGAGCAACTGCCGGGCGCGGAGGTGCGGGGCAGCGAGGAGCTGTTCACGCACCGGGCGGTGGTGCATCAGGCCACCGGCATGATCAGCGGTCAGCTCCGCATCCCGATGGCGCAGGCATTCCTGCGGCTCCGCACCCGCGCATACGCCAGCGAGACCGGTTTGGAAGAGATCGCGGGCGAGGTCGTGGCCCGGCAGCTGCGGTTCGACGAGCCCGACGGCTCGGACGCCGATGCCACAGAATCGCAACCATGAGGACGGGGCCCCGGGAGGCGGCGGTGAAAACGTCACGAGAGCAGGCGCTCGCGCAGGCATTCGTCGAGTTGTCCGACACGCTGGTGAGCGACTTCGACGTGGTGGACTTCCTGCACACGCTCGCGGGCCGCTGCGTCGAGCTGACCGGGGTGCAGGCGGCCGGGGTGATGCTCGCCGACCAGCGCGGCGGACTGCGGGTGATGGCGTCGTCGTCGGAACAGGCACGCCTGCTGGAGTTGTTCGAGGTGGAAGCCGATGAAGGACCCTGCGTCGAGTGCTACGCCGACGGCACGCCGGTCGCTGACCTCGATCTTCGCGAAGCGAATTCCCGCTGGAAGGAATTCGCCGCCCGGGCACGGGTGGCCGGGTTCCGGTCGGTGCACGCGGTGCCGGTCCAACTGCGCGACCAGACCATCGGGGTGCTCAACCTGTTCGCGACTGCCCCCGGGGCCCTGCCGGAGGGCGACACCGGCACCGCGCGGGCCTTGGCGAACATCACCGCCCTCGCCCTGGTGCAACACCACGCCGTGGACTACCGGCAGGTGCTGGCCGAGCAGTTGCAGCACAGCATGACCAGCCGCGTCGTGGTGGAACAAGCCAAAGGCCTCCTCGCCGAACTGCTCGACCTGGACCTGGCCGACGCATTCACCGAGCTGCGCCGCCACGCCCACCGCACCGGGCGGCGGCTCAGCGACGTCGCCGCCGACATCGCTACCGGCGACTTCACATCGGTCCGGCCGGAGCCGGAGCCCGGACGCAGCCGGGTCCTGCTGATTCGCCGCATCCACGGCAGGGGGATGCGCGAGCTGCGCCACGAGATCAAGACCGCGGGAGCCCGGCACGGTCTGACCTCGTCGCAGCAGGCCGCGTTCACCCTGGCGATCCACGAAGCCGCCGTGAACACGCTCGAACACGGCGGCGGCACCGGGCACGTCATCGTGTGGCGCCACACCGGGAGTCTCTACGCCGAGATCAGCGACCACGGCCCCGGCTTTCCCCCCGGCTTCCAGGTGCACACCGGCTCCCCGTACACCGGCTCAGGTCAGGAACGCGGCCTCTGGGTGATCAATCGAATCTGCACCAGCCTGGACATCGACACCAGCACCGCCGGCACCCACCTCCTGCTGCGCTACGCCCTGAACAGCCCACCAACGGACGCGCGCCACCCAGGAGCGGGCTGAAGCATCAGGTCTCGCCGTCGGGCTGCGTGGCCGGAGGATAGTCAAACGTGGCGGCGAGCCTCATCAGCCGCAACAACCAGTCCACCATTGGGGACGCCGCGCACACCACCACCTGACACCCCTCGGCACTTCCCTGCTCATGCAGCCGAATCAGCAGCCGCAACCCGGCCGCGTCGCAAAACTCGACCCGCGACGTATCCAACGCCAGCACCGACGTGCCCGCCACCAACTGGCGCAGCCTCGACCAGACCGGTTCCACAGCGGAGAAGTCCAGGCTTCCGGACAAGGTCACCGCACGCACGCCGTCGCGCACCGGTGCTGCGGACACTCGGAAGTCGGCTCCGGGGTCGAAAATCGAAGGTGTCTCGTCCGGCAAGGGCGGTCGTTCCTGGCGCACAACTCGGGCGGCCCGGCTCGGCCGCCCGGACCGGCCGCGGGCCACCGTCCCCCGCGGCCGAGGCCGCCTCACCGGGCGAGCAACGCCTGCCGACCAGGATGGGTCCGGGCCGATGGCTCGCCACCTGGGGCCGCCTCGCCAAACCGGCGCCCTCCACCGTACGACGACGGCACGAACCTTCCAAACCACAGGCTTGTGCGAGCCCCGGCGCGATCCTTTCCGGGCCGGTACGTTGAGGCTTGTGGCAAGCAGCGTCTACGTCGCCGGGCTCGGTCCGTCGGTCGGCAAGGGAACAGTCGCGCTGGGGCTGGTCGAGCTGCTGTCGCGAAAGGTCGCCCGCATCGGGGTGTTCCGCCCCCTGGTTCCCGGCACGGGTGAGGATCCGCTGCTCACCCTGCTGATCAGCCGTTACCCGCTGGCCGGCGGATACGACGACTCCTTCGGCGTCACCGCGACCGAGGCGGCCGCCCTGGTCGCCGACGGCCGACGCGAGGAGCTCATCTCCCGCATCGTCGACCGCTATCGCGCCCTTGAGCGCGACTGCGGCTCGGTCGTCGTGATCGGCAGCGACTTCGCCGACGGGCAGGACGAGGGCCACGACGAGCTTCCCCGCGAGCTCGCGTTCAACGCCCGGCTGGCCACCGAGTTCGGCAGCGTGGTCCTGCCCGTCGTCAGTGGTCAGGGGCGGAGGACCGAGCTCGGTGCGGCCGTGCGGTCGGCGTACCATTCGCTCCTCGATCTTCATGCGACGGTGCCGGCGGTGATCGCAAACCGGGTGCCCGCCGGGGTGGAGACCCCGGACGGCCTGCCCGTGCCGGTCTGGGCCATTCCTGAGGTGCCGGCCGTCGCGGCGCCGACCGTGGCCGAGGTCGCGGCCGCCCTCGACGCGATGGTCGTGACCGGCACCGAGGACGCCCTCGACCGCGACGTGCGGGACTACGTCGTCGGCGCGGCCCACGTGCCCGCCCTCCTCGACCACCTGACCGACGGCGCGTTGGTGATCACCCCCGGCGACCGGGCCGATCTGCTGGTCGCGGCCAGCGCCGCGCACGCCGCCGGCAATGTGACCCTCGCCGGGCTGGTCCTGACCCTCGGCGAGTTCCCCGACCCCCGCGCCGTGCGGGTCATCGAGCGGCTCAACACCGGCCTGGCGATGCTGGTCGTGCAGACCGACAGCTACCACACGATCAGTGCCGCCGGCCGCATCCAGTCCCGGCTCAGCACCGTCACCCCACGCAAGATCGAGGCGGCGCTCGGCGCCTTCGAGGAACACGTCGACACCGCCGAGCTCGACGGGCTCCTCGACGTGACCCGCTCCAGCCGGGTCACCCCGCTGATGTTCGAAAACGACCTCATCGACCGCGCCCGCGCCGACCGCCGCCACCTCGTGCTGCCCGAGGGAACCGAGGAGCGCATCCTGCGCGCCACCGACACCCTGCTCCGCCGCGGCGTCGCCGACCTGACCCTCCTCGGCGACCCGGCCGAGATCACCAGGCGAGCCCGCGAGTTGGGCCTCGACATCGGCGCCGCCCGCCTGGTCGACCCGGCCACCAGCAGCTGGCGCGACACCTTCGCCGAGCGTTACGCGGAGCTGCGCAAACACAAGGCCGTCCCCCTCGACCTCGCCTACGACGTGGTCCGCGACGTCAACTACTTCGGCACGATGATGGTCGCCGCCGGCCTCGCCGACGGCATGGTCTCCGGAGCCACCCACACCACCGCCGCGACCATCCGCCCCGCCTTCGAGATCATCAAGACCATCCCCGAGGTCTCGGTCGCCTCGAGCGTCTTCTTCATGCTGCTCACCGACCGCGTCCTCGTCTACGGCGACTGCGCCGTCAACCCCGACCCCGACGCCGCCCAACTCGCCGACATCGCCCTCTCCTCCGCCCAAACCGCGGCGGCCTTCGGCATCGAGCCCCGAGTGGCCATGCTGTCGTACTCCACAGGCAGCTCCGGCGCCGGCGCCGACGTCGAAAAGGTCGCCGCGGCCACCGCCCTGGTCCGCGCCCGCCGCCCAGACCTGCCGGTCGAGGGCCCGATCCAGTACGACGCGGCCATCGACCCGGCGGTCGCCGCCACCAAACTCCCGGACAGCACGGTGGCCGGCAAGGCGACGGTCTTCGTCTTCCCAGACCTGAACACGGGCAACAACACCTACAAGGCGGTCCAACGCTCGGCCGACGCCGTCGCGGTAGGCCCGGTCATGCAGGGCCTCCGCCGCCCAGTCAACGACCTCTCCCGAGGCGCGACGGTCAAGGACATCGTCAACACGGTGGCCATCACGGCGATCCAGGCCCGGGCATGAAGATCCTGGTCTTGAATTGTGGCTCGTCCTCGGTCAAGTACCGCCTCTTCGACGACTCCCCAGCGGCCGTGGCCACGCGCCAGCCGGGGTCGCCGACGGGTGTTCCGGTCGCCCCCGGCGGGATGAGGTCGGCATCGGAAGGGACGGCGCCCGCTGGCGGCAGGGTGACTTCCGCGGTCGGCGAGCCGCTGCCCGGTCCCGGCGGGACGACGGCCGGTGCCGGCGGGACGACGGCCGGTGCCGGCGGGACGACGGCCGGTGCCGGCGGGACGACGGCCGGTGCCGGCGGGACGGCGCTTGTTTCCCATGGGCTGGTGGAGGGGGGTCGGCTGGCGGGTGAGGGGCTCGGTGGGCGTGAGACGCCGGTGACGCTCGCCAAAGGATTGATCGAACGGATCGGCGAGACCGGCGGAGACGCCGCCGACCACACCGCCGCGCTGAGACAGGTGATGGAGTCCATCGACCTCTCGGACCTGGACGCGATCGGTCACCGCGTCGTGCACGGCGGCAGCGTCTTCAGCGCCGCGACGGTCATCGACGACGATGTGGTGGCAACGATCGAGGGCCTGGTGCCCCTCGCACCCCTGCACAACCCGGCGGCCCTGAGCGGCATCGCGGTCGCGCGCAAGCTGTTGCCCGATGTCCCCCAGGTCGCCGTCTTCGACACGGCGTTCCACCTGACCATCGCGCCGGAGGGCGTCACGTACGCCATCGATGCCGAGCTCGCCGCCGCTTGGCAGATCCGACGCTACGGCTTCCACGGAACGTCCCACGCGTACGTGGCCCGCAAGACGGCGGCCCTCCTCGGCCGCCCGGCGAAGGAAACCAACGTGATCACCCTGCACCTGGGCAACGGCGCCAGCGCCTGCGCCGTCCAGGGCGGCCGCAGCGTGGCCACGTCCATGGGCATGTCACCGCTGTCGGGCCTCGTCATGGGCACCCGCAGCGGCGACCTCGACCCCACCGTGATCTTTCACCTGCACCGGGTGGCGGGCCTACCGATCGAGGAGATCGAACGCTCCCTGACCCGCTCCGCGGGCCTGCAGGGCCTGACCGGAGCCAACGACATGCGCGAAATCCAGCGTCGTCGCGAACAGGGCGACCCGGCGGCCACCCTCGCCTTCGCCGTCTACTCCCGCCGCATCAGGGAGTACGTCGGCTCCTACCTCGCGCTCCTCGGCCACGCCCACGCCATCACCTTCACCGCGGGCGTAGGCGAAAACTCCCCGTCGATACGAGCAGAGTCCTTGCACGGCATGTCCGCACTCGGCATCGAGATCGACGAATCCCGCAACACCCGCGGCGACCGTCTGATCTCACCGGACGCGGCACGGGTGAAGGTCTGCGTAATCCCCACAGACGAAGAACTGGAGATAGCCGAGGAAACGAGAAAGGCACTCGTCAGCTGATCCGACACGACCGTGCCCACAACGCCGACGCCACCGCGCCGATGCAGCTCGACCACCGCTCCCGCCACAGCGACGCCACCACGCCGATACGTCGCGCCCACCGCACCTACGCGACCACACGCCACCCCGCCATGGCCGAACGGCGAGCGACGCGATGACGGCGATCAGCGGGCAGCGGACGGCAGGCGGCAGGCGGCAGACAGCGAGCCACGATGACGATCGGCCCGGCCCCGGTGGCACCTCCACCGGTATGGCCGGCCGCAACCACAGCTACTGGCCGGCACGGAGCCACGGGATCACGGGCGATCAGCCGACGGCGAGCCGCGCAGCCACGGCGATCAGCCGACAGCGAGCCACGCAATCACGGATACCAGGACGACTGCCACCACGGCTACACCGATGATCAGCGGGGTCTTCGAGGCCGCAGCCGGCTCTTCGGGGGCTTTCTGCGTGAAGGCACGAAACGCCTCGGTGTTGCCGCTCGGGTCGACGCTGTTGTCAGACATGCGGACGACCATAGCGAAGCCGCACATCTCCGAGCCAGGCCTACCGGGCCCCCTACCAGGCACTTCGAAGAGGCGGTCAGAAATTCACCCTTCTGTGGGAGTGTTCCGCCGCCCGGATTGCCCCCATCGAGCGTTCCTTTGAGCCCATCGCATGACACAGAGTGCAGAATCTGCAGCGCCGGGTGACGTTCGTGGCGTCGGGCGCCCGAGACGTCATGTCGAGCATGAGCGTGATCACAGTCCGAGCCTCCGGTCCGGCGCTGACACACGCACCTCAAACCGGCCCGGCCACCCAGGACTTGGACAGGTGCACATCACCCGGGAAGCAGCGCTAGTTCCAGTGCTTGGCGCGGACGCCTCGTCCCGCGCAGGGAACAGCACGGCGCAACCAGACACGCCCACGCCCGGAACACGACGCGACGCGGCCACGCGTGCCTGCGCGGTGACGTCGGGCGGGGCGCAACGCGAGAAGGCACCACACCCGCCACGACGCGCCCCCGGCCCAGAAGACACCCACGCCCGGAAACCGGGCGGCGCGTTTTAGTGCAGGTGGTCGATCGCCACCTTGCCGAAGGCTTCGCCGGAGTGGAGGCGGGCGAAGGCGTCTGCGACCGCGGAGAAGCCATACGTCGAGTCGATGACCGGACGGATGTCCTCCGCGACGCAGAGCTTGAGCAGCGCGGCGAGTTCGTCGGCTGTGCCCATGGTGCTGCCGAGGATTTCGAGCTGCATCATGAAGACGCGGCGGAGGTCGATTTTGGGGAAGTGGCCGCCGGTTGCGCCGCAGACCACGATGCGGGCGCCCGGGGCGGCGCATTTCAGGGAGTGTTCGAAGGTGGGGGTGCCCACCGATTCGATGACGACGTCGACGCGTTCGGGGAGGCGGGCGCCGGGTTCGACCGCTGTCGCGCCCAGGGCGGCGATCTTTTCGCGCTTGCCGGGGTCGCGGCTGGTCGCGTACACCCGCTTGCCGAGGGCCGCGGCCAGGAGCACCGCCGCGGTGGCGACGCCGCCGCCCGCGCCCTGGACCAGGACCGCCTCCGCGTCGGCGACGCGGCCGCGGGTCGTCAGCATGTGGTACGCCGTGAGCCAGGCCGTCGGCAGGCACGCCGCGTCGAGGAACGAGAGGCCCGCGGGCTTGGGCACGAGGTTTGCCGCCGGGACGGCCACGCGCTCGGCGAGCGTGCCCGGCCAGCGCTCCGACAGCAGCGAGAAGCCGCGCGGGTCCTTCGGGTCGTCGACGACCGGGAAGACGACGACCTCGTTGCCTTGGGCATCCACTCCGGACGCGTCGCAGCCCAGGATCATCGGCAGCCGGTCGGCGGGGAGGCCCACCCCCCGCAGTGACCAGATCTCGTGGTGGTTGAGGGAGCTGGCCCGCACGTCGACCGTCACCCACCCGTCGGGTGGCGACGGCTCGGGAAGGTCGCCGACTGTGAGGGCGGCGAGCGGTTCGTCCGGCTTCGTGGCACTGGCGTAGGCGGCGCGCATGCTGAGAACGCTAGTCACCGCCTCGGTGGCACGCCACCCACCACGCTCCCGCTGTGGATAACAGCACCTAGCGTCGGCGGGGCCCGGCCGGCGGAATGACCGACGGCGATGCGATTGCGAAGAAGCCGGCGGCCCGCGGTAAGCCGCGGGCCGTCGGCAACCAGAAGAGCCGACCGATAACCAGATGTCAGGACTGAGCCGCCACCGCGGACGCCGCCAAGGTCTCTGCCGGAGAGGCCGTGACCGAAGCCGCCGGCGGAAAGGTGCCCGAAGCCGCCTGAGACGAGGACGCCGGAGAGGAGGACGCCGGCGAAGGAGCCACCGCCCGCCGCCGCGCCACCCCGTCCCATTCAGCAGCCTGGGCCACCGCCGCCGCGACCGCCGGGGCCACCCGCGGGTCCAGCGGCGACGGCACGATCGCGTCGGCGCGCAGGTCGTCGGAGACCACGTCGGCGATGGCCTCCGCCGCCGCGACCTTCATCCGTTCGGTGATGCGGGTGGCGCGGGCGTCGAGTGCCCCGCGGAAGATGCCCGGGAACGCCAGCACGTTGTTGATCTGGTTGGGGAAGTCGCTGCGGCCGGTCGCCACGATGGCGGCGTACTTGTGGGCGATCGTCGGTGGCACCTCGGGGGTGGGGTTGGCCAGCGCGAAGATGATGCCGCCCGGGGCCATCCCGGCCAGCGCGTCCTCGCCGATGGCGCCGCCGGAGACTCCGATGAGGACGTCGGCGCCGATCAGCGCCTCCTTGATTCCTCCCGTACGCCCGGAGTAGTTCGTCTTCTCCGCGAGCGCCGCCTTCACGCCCGCGATTCCGGGTCGCTCGGCGTGGATGATGCCCTTCGAGTCGCAGACGATCGTGTTGGCGCCCTGAATGCCGGCGGCGATCAGGGTGTCGGTGATGGCCACGCCCGCCGCGCCCGCACCGCTGATCACGACCCGCAGGTCGGCGAAGCGGCGGCCGAGCAGCGTGACCGCGTTGCGCAGGGCGGCGAGCACGACGATCGCCGTACCGTGCTGGTCGTCGTGAAAGACGGGGATGTCGAGGGCCTCGTCGAGGCGGCGCTCGATCTCGAAGCAGCGGGGCGCGCTGATGTCCTCGAGGTTGATGCCGCCGAACGAGGGACCGAGGGCCTTGACCACGGCGATGATGCCGTCGATGTCCTGGGTGTCGAGGCAGATCGGCACGGCGTCGACGCCGCCGAACTGCTTGAACAGCACGGCCTTGCCCTCCATGACCGGCATGGCGGCCTTGGGGCCGATGTTGCCGAGGCCGAGGACGGCCGAGCCGTCGCTGACGACCGCGACCGTGTTGCCGGTCCAGGTGTAGTCGTGGTGCAGGTTCTCGTCGTCGGCGATGGCGGTGCAGACCCGGGCCACCCCCGGGGTGTACGCCAACGACAGATCGTCGCGGCTGGCCAGGGGAACGGTGGCGGAAATGGCCATCTTGCCCCGCTTGTGCAGCTCAAAGACGGGGTCGGCGGCCAGCGCGGGATCGAGTTCGAAACTGAAGAAAGACACGGAGACTCCAGACACGCATCAGTACGTCGGTGGTGCCAGCCGGCCCTGATGCGCGAGATGTGCGCGGACCGACGTGCGATGCGGGGATCACCCGGTGAAGCAACCACACTCTGGTGTGCTGTGGTTACCGGACATTAACTTAGCCGACCCGGTCGAGGCCAGTAGCGAAACATCACACGTCCGATGACATCCGCCACCCCGTACGCTCGTGAGTCGTCGGTCACGAAGTCGTTGTCGCCGCGTACCCACCAGCCCTGGTCCTGGGCCCGGACCGCGCGCTTGACCACAAGCAAGTCGGGTCGCGAGCGGAAGCGCGCGACCACGACGTCGCCCTCCCGGACCCGCCGCGTCCTCCGCACCATCAGGGCGTCTCCGGAGCGCAGGGTGGGTGCCATGGAAGGACCTTGCACAAGTACGGCGAAGACCGGCAGTTGCAATCTCATGGCATCAATCCCGCGTGGAGTATGGCTCGGGGTGTAAGGGGTAGTGTCAGGACCGGATCATCGCAAACTCATGGAGGGGTCCCGATGCGACTTCCGCGTATCTTCACGCCGCGCACTGTTGTCAGCGCGCACTGCGACCTGCCTTGTGGGGTCTACGACCCCGCCCAGGCTCGCATCGAGGCGGAGTCGGTGAAGGCCATCGCCGAGAAGTACCAGGCGAACACCGACCCCGAGTTCCGCACCCGTGCCATCCAGATCAAGGAGCAGCGGGCCGAGCTGGTCAAGCACCACCTGTGGGTGCTCTGGACGGACTACTTCAAGGCGCCGCACTTCGAGAAGTACCCGAACCTGAACCAGCTGTTCAACGAGGCCACGAAGCTCGCGGGCGCGTCCGGCGTCAAGGGTTCCATGGACCCCGCCGTCGGCGAGCAGCTGCTCGGCAAGATCGAGGAGATCTCCAAGATCTTCTGGGAGACCAAGCAGGCGTGAGTGCTGCCCGCATCCGGCCGGTACGTCCCGAGGACGTGCCGGCCGTTGTGGCGATGGTGCACGAGCTGGCCGATTTCGAACGCGAGCCGGAGTCGTGCCGGCTGACCCCCGCGCAGTTGGAAAAAGCACTCTTCGGCGACCGGCCGGCCCTGTTCGGGCATGTGGCCGTCGACGAGGACGACACTCCTTACGGCATGGCCCTGTGGTTCCTCAACTTCTCGACGTGGGAAGGCGTCCACGGGATCTATCTCGAGGACCTCTACGTGCGCCCCGGCCACCGGGGCACCGGCGCGGGCGCCGCCCTGCTGGCCGAGTTGGCCCGCATCTGCGTCGAGCGCGGCTACCGGCGGCTCGAGTGGGTGATGCTCGACTGGAATCCCGCGGCGGACTTCTACGCCGCGATCGGCGCCGCCGCCAGTACCGACTGGGTCCCCTACCGGCTGACCGGCGCCCCGCTGGGCCGACTCGCCGAGCGCGCCTCACCCATCAGGCGCTAGAGTCTCGACCATCGGGAGGATGGGGTCGGTGACTCAGCTTCAGACAACACATCCGGAGCCGGCGTTCGGTGACGACGTCGTGCTGCTCACCGTGCCCGCCGACGGTGGCTATCTGGGCGTCCTACGGACGGCGACGGCCGGGCTCGCGGCCCGGCTGCATTTCGCCCTCGACGAGATCGAAGACCTACGCATCGCGGTCGACGAGGCCTGCGCGATGCTGCTGGCGATCGCTACCCGCGGGGCCGACCTCGAGTGCCGCTTCGCGGTGACCGACGACGCGCTCACCGTCGAGGTGACGGTCGCCACCGTGCGCGGGGCCCGACTGCCGTCCGAGTCTTCGTTCGCGTGGAAGGTGCTGACCGCCCTGACGACGTCCGCCGCCGCCGAGGCGAACGGCCGGCACGCCACGATCAGACTCCTCACCCGCCGCACCGAGAACTAAGCCGCTCAGCGGGCGGCGACCGCGGCGATGTAGTCGAGGTGACGACGCCCGGTCTCCATCGCGCCCATCGCATCGTGGTTGCGTACGTGCGTCAACAGGTCCCGGTGGTCCGCGTCGATCCGCGCCCAGTAGTCGCCGGGCAGCGCGTCGACCACCTCCTCTCCGTACCCGATGTGGTAGAGCGGCCGTGTGACCAGCTCAAACAGCGGGTTGCACGTCGCCGAAGCGATCGCCGAGTGGAACGCGGCGTGCGCGGCCATCATCGTGTCGAGCTCGTCGAGGTCGGGGTCGAACATCGCGCCCCGCAGCTCGACGAGGTGGGCGTCGGTGCGGCGTTCCGCGGCCAGACCCGCCGCCGGAATCTCCACCGCGCGCCGCAGCTCGAGCAGGTCGGCCAGACCCACCTCGGCCGAGTTGCTCAGCAGGGTCAGTCCGGTGGAGAGCGCGTCGGAAAGCTGTTGGGCGTCGGGGTGGGCGACGAAGCTGCCGCCGGTCACGCCGCGGGTGGTGACGATCAGGTGCTGGCTCGCCAGCAGGCGCAGCGCTTCGCGTACGGTGCTGCGGCTGACGCCCGAGCGCACGCACAGCTCCGGCTCCGGTGGCAGACGCTCGCCGGGCTGCAAGCGGCCCGACGTGATCTCCTCACGCAGTTCGTCCGCCAGGAGCTGGTACGCCGGCGGGCGCACCGTCGATCCGGCCACTCGCTCACCCCCTTGTGATCCGCCACACTCAGCGTAGGCCTTTCCCTGTGCGGCGGAAGTGCTGATCAGCCCAGCGGGGGTGAGAAGTGCACGTCAGTCCAATCCCAGCGCTCGCGTCGTGGGCGGCAGCAGGCAGAGCAGCGCCACTCCGACGCCCAGCCCCATCAACAGCACACCCGCCCAGGAGGGTCCCGTCTGCAGCAGAAAGCCGCCCGAAGCGATGAGGAAGAGCTGAACGACGATCGCGGGACCGCGGGCCCGCGCCGAGCGGCCCGCCAGCGCCCGGGCCACCAGGAAGACCGCGCCGGCGCCGAGGGCGGCCATCACGGCGAGCGAGATCGCCACCGCGAGGCTGCCGGGATCTGCCGTCACGACCAGCACCATCACGTACGCCGCGAGCACCGCGAGCGCCACCGCCTCGGCGGCGAGCAGCCGCACCGCCCAGAGGAGAGTCGCGGGAGTTTCCACATCGGCTGGGGTCACCGCTGTACGATACCGGCCAGCTCGGGGCGGCTCTGGGAGGTACAGTGCCGCCCATGCGAGCATTACTCGTGGTTAACCCGAAGGCCACCACGACCAGTGAACGCAGTCGTGATGTGCTGGTCAGGGCCCTGAGCAGCCAGGTCGAGCTGACGGTGGAGTACACCCTCAAGCGCGGCCACGCGGCGACGCTGGCCCGGAAAGCGGCAGAGAGCGGCGTCGATGTCGTGGTCACCCTGGGCGGCGACGGCACGGTCAACGAGGCCGTCAACGGTCTGATGACCGCCGATCCGGGGCTCGCCTCGCGGGGCACGTCGCCCGCCTTCCGGCTGCCGGCGCTCGCCGTGGTGCCCGGCGGATCCACGAATGTGTTCGCCCGGGCGCTGGGACTGCCCCGGGACTGGGTCGAGGGCACCGGCGTGATCCTCGACGGTTTGCGCTCGGGACGGCACCGGGTGATCGGGCTCGGCCGCGCCGATGACCGTTACTTCACCTTCACGGCGGGGCTGGGGTTGGACGCCGCGGTGACGCGCCGGGTGGAACAGGCCCGGCTGCGGGGGCGTACGTCCACGCCTGCCCTTTATATGAGGTCTCTGGTCGGGCAGGTTCTCTCGGGCGAGCATCGCAAGGAGCCGCCCCTTTCAATCGAGCGTCCCGGCGACGATCCGGAGACCGGTCTGGGCACCGTCGTCATTCAGAACACGGCCCCGTGGACCTATGTCGGCGACCGTCCGATCAACCCCAATCCACAGGCATCGTTCGACCGCGGACTTGACGTCCTGGCCCTTCGTAGCCTAGGAGTGGCGACCACAACACGGACAGTTACTCAGATGATGGCTCGGCGGGCCGATCCACGAGGCCGCAACGTGCTGCGCATCCACGATCAGGGAGAGTTCACGATCGTCGCCGCGAGGCCCCAGCCCTTCCAGCTCGACGGCGACTACCTGGGTGAGCGGCAGAAGGTGCACTTCTTGTCCGTCCCCGAGGCGCTGCGTGTGATCTGCTGAGGGGTGGGTAGGCCGAAACCGAAGGTCCTCACGATCCGTTACAGAAACACGGGCGAAAGGTCTGCAAGGGAGCGGCTACCGTACTACATTGATGGGAGCGTTCATGCGCCGGTCCTGGGCTCAACCCCCAGAAGCGGACATAAGGGTCGTGAGCTAGCTCACCCGCCCGGAGATTTTCCGAGCGCTACCCTTGACATCGCGGGAGTTCGTGAAAGCATTCACAAGCGATAAGAAGTAACCGGATGCCGCTCGCCCGCGTTCCTAATCCAGAAGGTGCAGAACGGCCTCCTGAACAAAGCTCGCTCACGCACTGGTGATCGGACGAACGCTGTCCGTCGGTCGTCACGGCGTATGCAGATAAAAGCAAGTCTGTAAGACCGCACTAATTCATTACCCCAGCCGAAACAAGGAGTGTTGCCGCCATGGACTGGCGCCACGATGCGATCTGCCGCGACGAGGACCCGGAGCTGTTCTTCCCGATCGGGACGTCCGGCCCCGCGCTCCTGCAGGTCGAGCAGGCCAAGGCCGTGTGCCGCCGGTGCCCCGTGACCGAGTCGTGCCTTCAGTGGGCGCTCGAATCCGGTCAGGACGCCGGCGTATGGGGCGGTATGAGCGAAGACGAACGGCGCGCGGTCAAGCGTCGTGGCGGCCTGCGGGTCGGCGCTCCCACCGCCTGAACAATCCCCTCACAGCATTCACGCCCCGGGCCCATCACGGTGCCGGGGCGTCGTGCTGTCCGGAGTCATCCAACGTTTCGGCCTGATTACGCCGCGCAATGTGACGCAGGGCATGAATGAGATCACCGAGCTTCGCGAAATGATCTCGAAATCATCGCAATCGTTGACACCATTAGTCTCCATGAACTCACTCTCCGATGTAGAGGGACCCGGCGCGAGTTCCCGACTTTCAGCAACTTCTCAGTGAGCACGGTCACGCACCCCCGTAACGCAGCTCACGCCAATCGGAACCACGCCGGACAAGGCCGAAGCCACGCAACGCCCGTTTCGCGAGGAAGTCTCCGCGGCGAACAGTTCGCGCCCTCCCGCGGCGGGCCACAGCCGGCCCCGCAGACGAGCAAAACCGCCCCGGCGACCCAGCCGGCAACTGCCCGAAAGAACGTCAACACAGCGCCCGACAAGGCAGACCAGAGCCGCCCGGCAAAGCCAATCCAGGCCTGCCCGCCCGGCCGCGCCAGCGCCGCCCGGCCGCGCCAGCGCGCGGCGGCACGACCAGCAGCAGGCCGGCGACGCGCCCGGCCGCGCCAACGCCGGGCTCGACCGGCAGGGACGACGCCAGGCCCGCCCGGCCGCGGCGTCGAAGCGGACTCAGGCCGCGGAGGCGAGAGCCGACCGACCGCCCGCGTCAACCACCCGGGCAGCGACCAGAGCGGCCAACGCCGGAGTGTCCGTGAGCGGCTCGGCGACCGCCACCACCCCGGCCTCCCGCGCCGAAGCCACCGTCGAGTCCCACAGCAACCCGGGCGCCAGAAAATACGACGCCAGACCGACCCGGTGACTCCCCGCGGACCGCAACGACCGCACGACATCGCCGGACAGCGGCGGCGCGGCCGAGGCATAGGCCACCCGGCATGGCACGCCGAGCCGCTCGCCCAGCGCCGCGGCAGCCTCCTCCACCGTCGCCCGTGCGGAAGTGCTTCGGGTCCCGGCGGCCGTGAGCACCACCGCGTCCATCCGGCCCTCAACGGGCCCCAGGCGGGCCCGCAGCCCGTCCAGCAGCAGCTCCGGCACCCGGCCCCCGACCGGCCCCAGCACCTCGGCCAGCTCGACCTCGAGCCGCACACCGTCGGCCCGCGCGGCGGTGATCTCGCCCGGCACGTCCACCCGGCCGTGATAGGCGGCCGTCAGCAGCAGCGGCACCATGACCGCCCGCCGGTGCCCCGCCTCCGCGAACGAGGCCAGCACCTGACGTGGGCGGGGCACGCTGTGGTCGAGGTACGACGCGCGCACGTCCCACTCGGGGTGCAGCGCACGCACCGCCGCCGCCAGCGCCTCGGTGGCCCGGGCCGCGCGCGGATCCCGGCTGCCGTGCGCGACCAGAACGACCGCCTGCCGAGCGCTCACTGGTGCAGGCCGCATTCGGTCTTGTCGAACATCGCCCAGCGGCCGGCACGCGGGTCCTCGCCCGCCTTGGTCCGGCGGGTGCACGGCCAGCAGCCGATCGAGCCGTACCCCTTCTTGAAGAGCTCGTTGACCGGAACGTTCCAGCGGGCGATGTAGCGGTCGACGTCCGCCTGCGTCCACGCGGCGATCGGGTTGACCTTGATCTTGCCCTTGCGCGGGTCGAACGCCACGACGGGGGTGTTGGCGCGGGTCGGGGACTCGTCGCGGCGCAGTCCGGTGGCCCAGGCGTCGTAGTCGGTCAGCGCGCGCTCCAGCGGCTCGACCTTGCGCAGGAAGCAGCACTCGTCGGGGTTGCGGGCGAACAGCCGGGGACCGAACTCGCCGTCCTGCTGGCCGACGGTCTTCCGCGGGCGGATCGACCGCACGGTGACGTTCATGGTCTTCGCGACGGCGTCGCGGATCTTGAGCGTCTCGGGGAAGTGCAGGCCGGTGTCGAGGAAGACCACGTCGACGCCGGGGGCCGCCCGCGAGAAGAGGTGGGCGACGACGGCGTCGGCCATCGAACTGGTCACGCAGAAGCGCTCGCCGAACGTCGACGCCGCCCAGCGGGCGATCTCCTCGGCGGGGGCGTCCGCGAGCAGCGCGGCGCCCTCCGCGGCAAGCGCCTCCAGCGTGGCGCGCGAGCGGCGGGAGGAGTCGATGGGCTCGCTCAGATTCACCAGGCCGAGCCCGGTGGCGGTCAGCACACTCATCGGTTCACTCCCTGGGAGAGCAGTCCATGAAATTTGACCGAGAAGACCCGGGCGCAGGAGTGGCACTCCCACGCGCCGTGCGAGGCCTCGTTGGGGAACAAGTCCTCCTCGCCGCAATAGGGGCAATACAGCGGGGTGCTCCGGGCGTCGCTCATGTCAGCAGCCCCTCATCGGCCCGGACGACCCAGTCGGCGAAACTCTCGCCGTCGGCGCGTGCGGCCAGGTAGTTGCGGGCGAGTCGTTCCACGTACCCGGGAAGCTCTTCGGCGGTGGCCTTGAGGCCGCGCAGCTTGCGGCCGAAACCGGCCGTCTGGCCCTGCGCCATGCCCAGGCCGCCGCCGAGGTGGACCTGGAACCCCTCGACCTGCTCGCCGTTGGCGTTCATGACGAGCTGCCCCTTGAGCCCGATGTCGGCGACCTGGGTGCGGGCGCAGGCGTTCGGGCAGCCGTTGATGTGGATCGAGATGTCCGCGTCGAAGTCCCTCAGCCGCTCCTCGAGGCGGGCCACCAGCTCCTCGCCGCGGGCCTTGGTCTCGACGATGGCGAGCTTGCAGTACTCGATGCCGGTGCAGGCCATGGTGCCGCGGCGCCAGGCCGACGGACGGGCCTCCAGCCCGATCCGTCGCAGGCCCGCGACGAGCGGTTCCACCTGGTCGTCGGCGATATCCAAAACCAGAAGCTTCTGGTACGGGGTAAGGCGCACCCGGTCTGATCCGTGTGCCACCACCAGGTCGGCCAGCCGGCTGAGCTGCGTTCCCGACGAGCGCCCGACGACCGGGGCCGCACCGACGTAGTTCCTGCCGTCGCGCTGCTTGTGCACGCCGATGTGGTCGATCGGCTTCTCCGGCAGCACCGGCGGCGGCCCGTCGACCAGGGCCCGACCGAGGTATTCCTTCTCGAGGACCTCGCGGAACTTGGCCACACCCCAGTCGGCCAGCAGGTACTTGAGCCGGGCCCGGTTGCGCAGCCGCCGGTACCCATAGTCGCGGAAGATTCCGACCACGCCTTCCCAGACGTCGGGGATCTCGTCGAGCGGCACCCAGACCCCCAGCCGCTCGGCGAGCCGCGGGTTGGTGGAGAGTCCGCCGCCGACCCACAGGTCGAAGCCCGGCCCGTACTGCGGGTGCACGACACCGAGCAGGGAGATGTCGTTGACCTCGTGCGGCGTGTCCGCCAGCCAGGAGATCGACGTCTTGAACTTGCGCGGCAGGTTGGAGTATCGCGGGTCGCCGACGTAGCGCTCGACGATCGTGTCGATGGCCGGGGTCGGGTCGACGACCTCCTCAGTGGAGACGCCGGCGACCGGGCTGCCGAGCACGATGCGGGGACAGTCGCCGCAAGCCTCGGTGGTCTGGAGTCCGACCGCTTCGAGCCGGCGCCAGATCTCCGGCATGTCCTCCACGCGGATCCAGTGCAACTGGATGTTCTGCCGGTCGGTGATGTCGGCGGTGTCCCGGCCGAACTCGGTGGAGATCTCGGCGATGGTCCGAAGCTGGGCGACGGTGAGCGCGCCGCCGTCGATGCGGACGCGGAGCATGAAGAACTCGTCCTCGAGCTCGTGCGGCTCGAGGACGGCGGTCCGTCCACCGTCGATGCCCGCCTTGCGCTGGGTGTAGAGCCCCCACCAGCGGAACCGGCCGCGCAGATCCTGCGGGTCGATGCCGGCGAAGCCGGTGTGGGCGTAGATGTTCTCGATCCGGGCCCGGACGTTGAGCGGGTTGTCGTCCTTCTTGATCCGCTCGTTCGGGTTCAGCGGTTCGCGGTGTCCGACCGCCCACTGGCCCTCGCCGCGCGCCTTGCGGGGGCGGACGGCGGGAGCGGCGGCGGTGTTGCTGAGCGCCATGGCGGCGTCCCTCCGGATAGGGGTGGGCACGCGGCGACGCTCACGGCAGGGCTCGCGACATCGATGTCTGGGAGAAGCCGGCGCGTCTCGCGCGCCCGAAATCACAACGGGCGGCGTCAGTCAGCCGGACACATGGCGCTGCGGACACGGCCGTAGTCGACGTGGCGACGGGCCACGAAGCGGCGGTCAACTGCAGCGGTCATGTCGGCAAGCCTCTCACGCGTTCGCCTTCTGGGCCAGTGGGGTCCAAATTCCGGGAGTGTGGCCCCGGCCACTGTCCGCAAGTGAGAGGTGTATGAAAGCTGCCAGCTCAGCGTTTGCCGAGCGGCACCACCAGCACGGCCTCGGTGCCGCCTCCGGCGCGGTTACGCAGCTCGATGGTGCCGCGCAGCTCGCCCGTCGCCAACGCCCGCACGATCTGCAGGCCGAGGCGTCCGCTCGCGTCCGCCTCGAAGCCGTCCGGCAGGCCCTGGCCGTTGTCGGCGACGGTCACGTGCAGCTGCTTGCGGAAGCGGTGCGCCGACACGACGACCTCGCCGGACGGTTCCGGCGGGGTCAGCGACGGCTCGGCGTCGTCGGCGCGTGCGGGGAAGCCGTGCTCCACCGCGTTGATGAGCAGTTCGTTGAGGACCATCACCAGCGAGGTGGCGATCTCCGCGGGCAGGACGCCGAACGTGCCCTCGCGGCGCATCTTGACGGTGATCTCGGTGGCCGCGACCTCGGTGGCGGCGGTGGCGACACGGTCCACGATGCCGTCGAACTCGACCGCCTCGTCGCTGGACATGGAGAGGGTCTCGTGCACCAGGGCGATCGACGCGACCCGGCGTACGGATTCCTGCAGGGCCATCCGGGCCTCCGGGATGTCGACCCGGCGGGCCTGCAGGCGCAGCAGCGCCGCGACCGTCTGCAGGTTGTTCTTGACCCGGTGGTGGATCTCGCGGATCGTCGCGTCCTTCGTCATCAGCGCGCGGTCGCGGCGGCGGACCTCTGTGACGTCGCGGACCAGCACCAGCGCGCCGATCGGCACCCCGGCCGGCATGAGTGGCAGGGCGCGCATCAGCACCGTGGCGCCGCGGGCCTCGACCTCTTTGCGGGGCGGGGACTCGCCGCGCAGCGAGGCGTGGATGCGCTCGGCGGCGTCCGTACCCTCCAGCGGGTCGGCGGCGAGCCGGCTGGACAGCACCGACAGCTCCTCGCCCACCAGGTGGGCGTTGAACCCGAGCCGGCGGTACGCCGACTGCGCGTTCGGGCTCGCGTAGGTGACCTTGCCGCCGGCGTCCACCCGGATCAGGCCGTCGCCGACCCGGGGGGCCGAGGTGGTCTCGCCCTGGTGCCGCGGCGGCGGGAAGGTGCCGTCGTTGACCATCTGGGCCAGGTCGTCGGCGGTGGTCAGGTAGTTCAGCTCGAGCTGGCTGGGCGTCCGCGCGGTGGACAGGTTGGTGTCGCGGCCGATGACGGCGATCACCTCGATGTTCTCGTCCTCGCCGCGCAGCCGCACCGGGATGGCCTCGTGGCGTGCCGGGGTGTCGCCGTACCAGACCGGGTCGCCCTCGCGCCAGATGCGGCCCTGCACGTACGCGATGTCCAGGTGGGCGACCTCCGGACCGCCGACGATCTTGCCGACCTGGTCGTCCTGGTACGCCGTCGGCGCGGTCGTCGGGCGCACCTGGGCGACGCAGAGAAAGGACCGCGACTCGTCGGGCCGGGGCCGGACGGGCACCCAGAGCAGCAGGTCGGCGAAGGACAGGTCGGACAGCAACTGCCAGTCGCCGGCGAGGCGGGTGAGGTGGTCGATGTCGACGGGGCCGAGGTCGGTGTGCTCTTCGGCGAGATCGCGCAGCGTGGACACGGACCAAGCCTGCCATGCCCCCGTTCGGCCCCGGACGGTCAGAGGGTGGCGGTGATCTTCTTCAGGCCGCGCGGTGCGTCCGGGTCCTCGCCGCGGGCGAGCGCCAGTGCCAGCGCGAGCTTTTGCAGCGGCAGGATGTCGAGCAGCGGGGCATAACGCTCGTCGACCTCGGGCACGGCCAGCCGGCCGGCCGCACCGGCGATGTCGTGGGCCCCGATCGTCACCACGTCGGCGCGGCGCTCGCCGAGCCGGTTCACCACGTCGGCCATCGAGGCGCCGCCGGGGCCGCCGCCGACGACCGCGAGCACCGGCACGTCCGGGTCGGTCATGGCGAGCGGACCGTGCAGCAGGTCGGCGCCGGAGAAGGCGAGCGCCGGCAGGTACGAGGTCTCCATCAGCTTCAGGGCGGTCTCGCGGGCCGTCGGGTACGCGTACCCGCGACCGGTGGTGACCATCCGCGACGCGAAGCGGTAGCGCTGGGCGAGCTCGTCGGAGCCCCGCTCGGCCAGCGTCTCCTCGGCGAGCTTCGGCAGCTTCTCCAGCGCGGCGCGCTCGTCGGCGCTCGGCCGCCCGTCCCCGTTGCGTACGCCCTCCACCAGCAGCAGCAGCGTCAACAGCTCGGCGGTGTAGGACTTGGTGGCGGCGACCGCGCGCTCGTGCCCGGCGGCGATGTCGATCGAGAGCTCGGCGGTGGTGGCGAGCGACGAGGCGGGGTTGTTCGTCACCGCGAGGGTGACGGCACCACTCTCCCGGGCGACTTTGAGCACCTCGGTGAGGTCCGGCGAGCCGCCGCTCTGGCTGACGCCGACCACGAGCGCGCCGGCGAGATCGGGCCGGGCGCCGTAGAGCGTGATCGCGCTGGGTGAGGCGAGCCCGACCGGGATGCCGAGGCGGATCTCCGTGAGGTACGCGCCGTAGAGGGCGGCGTGGTCGGAGGTTCCCCGTCCGACGAAGACGACGTGCTTGGGCCGCTGCTCGGCGATCCGGGCGGCCACTTCCGCGATCGCCGCCGCCGGCTCGCCGTCGAGCAGCCGGGAGTACCCGGCCGGCTGCTCGGCGATGTCGGCCGCCATGCCCTGGCCTCGCTGCGTCACTGATCCTCCCAAGATGCGCACTCACGCTCGTACGGTGCGCAGTCTTGCACTTTTTCTCGGGAAAACGCAACGGAATGAGCAGTACTGCGCAGGCTTGCAGGACTGACATATCGAGCGCCGTCGCCTAGGCTTCGCGTCGGTGGCATACCACGTGCCATCGACGCGCGCGAGGCCCGGCACCGCAGGCCTCGACCGCCCGCGCGATGAGGAAGGCTTGGCCATGGACGACTCCCGGCGCTCCGCCGACCGCGATCTCGAACGGGCGCGTGCCGCGTTCGAGCGCGGCGAGGTGCACCATGCCGCCGACCACCTGGCCGGCGCGATCGCGCATGCGCCAACCCTGCCGGAGATCCATGAGCTGCTCGGCCGGCTGGCCACCCGCGCGGACGGCGGCCTGGAGCTCTTCCCGCTGGAACAACACGCCTTCGTGGGCACGGTCGTCGCCCGCGCCCACCTGCTCGCCGCGGCGGGCCGGCCCGAGGACGGCCTGCCCCTGCTCGCGGCGGCCAGCGGGCACACCCCCGGAGTCGACTGGGCCGGCGTGCCCTGGGTCAGTGACCCGGAACTGGGCGCCCGGATGGAGCCCGGACTGCTCGCCCGGATCGTCATGCAGCTGTGCACGACGGTCGGCGACCCGACGCCCGAACCGGACCGGGCGGCCCTGCGGCCCTACCTGACGCTCGTCGGGCACGCGGTGCGGGCACACAGCGACCACGCGATGCTGCTCGGCGCCGGCTCGGCGCTGGCGCGCCGGCTCGGCGAGGCGGAGCAGGCGGTGCGCTGGGCGGCCCAGGGCGCCCGCCTACGGCCGTCGAAACTCGCGGAGATCTGGCTCGGGTACGCCTACCGCAGCGCGGACCGCATCCCGGAGTCCCTGGCCGCCCTGCGCCGCGCGGTGATGTACGACCCCGACGACCTCTCCGTGTACGCCGACATCGCGGGCACCCTCGCCGACCACGGCCGGTTGGACGACGCCCTGGACTGGATCGACCGCGCCCTGGCCAAGAATCCCGACGACGACTGCGCGGTGCACACCGGATATCGCCTGCGCTATCGGTCCGACGGCGATCTGGCCCACCTGGTCCGCCTCGCGGACTTCCAACGCGATCATTTCGACGACACGCACGAGCACTCGGATCTCGCGGAATGCTGCGCGGACCAACCGTGGCTCAGCCGCGTGCCGTCGGGGCCCGACGCACCGCCCGATCCGGCCCGTGAGCCCTTCGCGGCGGGCCGTGCGACAACCGCCGCGGTGGAGCGCCTGCACCGGGCGGCCCATCCGCTCTGGCCGCATCCTCCGGCCGCCTACGACGCGGCTCTGGGTCTGGTCCTGGTCGACCCGCAGGATCTGCTGGCGCTCATCGCCGATCCACCGGCGGCGCCGGACGACGAGGTGGGTCGGGCGCTCGCCGCCCACGATCCCGGCCTGTGGCGCCGCTGCGCCCAGGTCTGGGCCTGTCTGGGGCTGCTGCACCACCGCACGGAGGAGCCGTGGCCGTTCTCCGCCCGGCGCCGGCTGCTGGTGGACCTCGCCAAGGGCGGCCTCGACCGAATCACCGAGGCGGCCCTGTTCGCCCTGGTCACCTACGCCTGGGTCGACCCAGCGGCGCGATCGGACGTGGCCAACCTGATGAGCCGCCGCCTCGACGACGCGGCGGGCTCGGCAGCCCTGGCCTGGTCGCTCGCCCATCTGGCGCTGGCGACCCCGAACCTGCCACCGGAGGCCCGGGAGCGGGCATCGGCGATCATCCAGGCGGAGGAGCGCGCCGGCCTCCCGCTGATTCCGCGGCAGCGGAACCGGCGGGCGGGGCGCCTACGGCGCTGGCTCTCCGGCCGCTGACCGCCGCCGGGCCCTGACTGCCGCCGCTACTCGATGACGGCGATCAGGTCGCCTTCCTGGACCACGTCGCCCTCGTTGACGGCGAGCTGAGCCACGACGCCGTCCGACTCGGCGAGCACCGGGATCTCCATCTTCATGGATTCGAGGATCACCAGCGTGTCGCCCTCCTCGACCTCGGCGCCGGCCGCGGCCACGACCTTCCACACATTGGCCACCATCTCGGCACGGATCTCGTCGGCCATGGTGTTTGTCCTCTCGTCGGCGCTGTCGCTCGAACGGTATCCAATCATGATTCGCTCGCGGGCACATATGGGGCGCGCGGTCCGACGTCGCGCGGGCGTCTACGATCGGCGGGTTGGACGTACCCACGGCCGCCTCGCCGTCGGGAGCCCGCACGACGACAGGAGAACGACATGGCCAAGAAGGCCCGTAAGAAGAAGGCCCGTAAGAAGAGCTCCGCCAACCACGGCAAGCGTCCCAACTCCTGAGCCGGGGAGTGACAAAGAAGGGCCCGCAGCGCTCGCTGCGGGCCCTTCTCGCGTGTCAGGCGATGCTCAGGGCAGGTACTCGTGGCTCTCGACCTCGACCACGTACTCGCTGAGCTTGTGCTTGAGCCGCTCGCGCAGTTCCCGGGGCGCGGTCTCGTCACCGCAGCACCGGGCGACCAGCGCCTTCACCTCGTGCTCGATGCCGTATTCGCGCAGGCAGTCGGAACAGTCGTCCAGGTGCTTCTGGATCAGTCGCCGTCGTTCGTCGCTGCATTCGAGGTCGAGGTAGAGGTAGACCTCGCTGATGACGACGCTGCAGTCGGTCTTGTGGTCCTCGTCGCTCACGTCGCTCACGCCTCCTGTGCCGCGGGCGTGCCGGAGCTGCGGGTGATCCCCCGATCGGCGGCGTACCGCTCGAGCAGCTTGCGCAGGTTGCGCCGGCCGCGGTGGAGCCGGGACATGACCGTGCCGATCGGCGTACCCATGATGTCGGCGATCTCCTTGTACGAGAAACCCTCGACATCGGCGAGGTAGACGGCCAGACGGAACTCCTCGGGCAGCTGTTGCAGCGCGTCCTTGATGTCGCTGTCGGGCAGCCGGTCCAGCGCCTCGGTCTCGGCCGAGCGCAGGCCCGCGGACGTGTGTGACTCGCTCGACGCGAGCTGCCAGTCCGAGATCTCCTCGGTCGGAGCTTGCACGGGCTGCCGCTGCTTGCGCCGGTACGAGTTGATGTAGGTGTTGGTCAGGATCCGGTACAGCCAGGCCTTGAGGTTGGTGCCCTCCTCGAACTGGTGGAAGGCGGAGAACGCCTTGAGGAACGTCTCCTGCACCAGATCCTCGGCATCGGCGGGATTGCGCGTCATGCGCAGGCCCGCGGCGTACAACTGGTCGACGAACGGCAGCGCGTCCCGTTCGAAGCGCGCTCGGCGCTCGTCGGTCCGCTCTCCGCGTCCGCTCCGTTCGACCCGCTCTGTCGGCGTCACCCGCATCTCTCCCCTCGACTGCCTTGCCGAGGATACGGGGAGTGCCCCATCCGCAGATTCGAAAACCGCTGGTGTGCTCACGCTCACCGATGGGGGGACGGGCGGCGGCGACACCGCGGGCCACTCCGGCGAGCGCAGCAGGTGCCGCATCCTGCGGGACTGCTGACCTTCCCGCTCGACGAACTCGGTTCCGCCTCGCACGTGGTACCCCTTCCGACGAATCGCTTCACCGGGTGGTGCAACGCCGACCACGGGTGTCCGCATTCCGACCTACCTCGCCCAGCCGTGCCGGCGCAGCCACCCGACCACGACCTCGGCGGTGCCGGGAAGATCCTTGCGCAGGTCGTGCACGGCCCCCGGGCGTACGGCGACCTCGACCGTGCCGGCGGCCTCGGGCACGCCGAAGGGGTCACGGTCGCCGTTGACGGCCAACACCGGCAGCCCGGTGGGCAATTCGTCGGACCGGCTGCGCTCGGGCTTGCCGGGCGGGTGCAGCGGGAACGCCAGGGCCAGCACGCCGGCGGCGCCGAGCGCCCGCGCCGTACGGCAGGCGACCCGCGCCCCGCTGGAGCGGCCGCCGACGATCAGCGGGAGGGCGGGGTCGGCGAGCTCGCCCAGGACGGCGGTCCACGCCTCGTCGAGGTGGCCGGCGGGCGCCGGGGCCCGCCGGCCCGCCACCCGGTAGGGCTGCGTGACCAGCGCGACCCGGACGCCGCCGGCGACCGCCACGTCGTGCACCGCCGTCAGGTCGGGCGCGTCGACGTCACCGCCGGCGCCGTGGCCGAGGACGAGCAGACTGAGCGGCGAGCCGGCGGGGTCCGTGAGCCGGATCCGCGCCGGTCCGCGCGGCGTATCGATGGAGAAGCTGCGCACAGCTCCCATGGTTACCGGCTGACCGGCTCCAAGGTGAGCAGGCGGCGATCTTTCTCATCCGGCCCGTCGTCGACCGGCTCACCGTCCGGCTGCACCCGCTCCCGCCAGGCGATGAGCATCGCGCGGCGTTCCCGCGCGGTGGTGCCGCCCCAGACCCCGTGACAGTCGCCCACCTGCAATGCCCACGCGAGGCAGGGGCCTTGGACGTCGCAGGTGCCGCAGAGCGCTACCGCGCCCTCGGAGGGCTCGTTCGGAGCCGGGAAAAATGTTTCCGGATCCACCGTTCGACAGGCGCCTCTGGTGCGCCAGGCCTCGTCGGACCTGCGCCCCCGGATGGCCCCGAGCAGCCTCGGGTCCCGCCGTGCGATGGCAACTTCATGTGGACGCGGCATTCGAGCACGTGTCATCAGCCCACCTCCCCCGTGGGTACCGGTAAAGCTGTGGCGACGCGGCCCGCACCATGCGCACCGCCGCCACACCGGCGCTGGTTTCTATCGCACGGAGCAAGATCAGAACAAGGGTCTTATCTATGTCTGCACAATTTTTCGCGGTCCATATACCCCGATTACGGGGCAAACCAATGGTCACGATTCGTCACGCGGCGATCTTTCGGAGGCGCTCAGAAGAGCGTCGACTCCTCCTGGGGAACCGAGACCTGGACCGGGGCCGTCAGCTCCGCGCCGTTGTTGCGGACGTTGCCGACATCCGGGCCCACGGCCCGCACCTCGACCGCTTCCAGCTCCGCCTCGGACAGCGGCCGGAGCAGCTCGCCGGCATCCCCGCCGCCGGCCAACCACGCCGCCCAGCGATCGCGCGGCAGGAACAGCGGCATGCGGTCGTGCACCGCCGCGAGCCCGCCCGCCGCCGCGGCGGTGAGCACGCTGCAGGTAAGGGTCTCGGCACGCCACATCGTCCACACTCCGGCGAAGGCCAGCACCGAGGAGTCGCGCGGGGTCATGTAGTAGGCCTGGCGCTGCTTGCCGGTGCGCACCCACTCGTACCAGCCGTCGGCCGGCACCAGACACCGGCGGCGCTGGAAGGACGGCGCGAACGCCGGGGACGTGGCCACGGTTTCGGACCTGGCGTTGATCATCCTGGCTCCGGCGCGCGGGTCGGTCGCCCAGGGCGGCACCAGGCCCCAGCGGGCGGTGTCGACCACGCGGCCGTCGTGCCGCTGCGACACGCGGATCACCGGCACGGGGTCGGTCGGCGCGACGTTCCAGCTCGCGGGCGGCGCCTCGGCCACGGCGACAGCGTCGAAGAGCAGGCCCAGATCGGCCTCGCTCTTCGTCGTCGCGTAACGCCCACACATGCGCCAGACCCTACGCCCGGTACCGGTGTGCCCGCTGTCCCCTACGGCCCCGGACGGGCCGCGCGCACCACTTGTCATACCCGACCGGCAGAATGGGTCCCGTGACCGCAGAAGTCCGACCCTGGACCGCGCCCATCGCCACGAGGCCCGTCGCCGCGACCGTGCGGCTGCCCGGCTCCAAGTCGATGACGGCGCGGGCCCTGGTGCTCAGCGCCCTCGCCGACGGCCCCTCCGAGATCCACCGCCCGCTGCGCGCCCGAGATACCACGCTGATGGCCGACGGCCTGCGGGCGCTCGGCGCCGGCATCGACGTGTCCAGCGCGGACGTCTGGCCGGTCCGGCCCGGACCGCTACGGGGTCCCGCCGCGATCGACGTCGGCCTGTCCGGCACCGTCATGCGATTCGCGCCACCGGTGGCCGCGCTGGCCGAGGGCACGGTCACCTTCGACGGCGATCCCCACGCCCGCAACCGTCCGCAGCGACCCATCGTGGAGGCGTTGCGCTCCCTCGGCGTCGACATCGACTCCTCTCCCCAGGGCGGCCTGCCGCTCGTCGTGCGGGGCACCGGCATGGTCGAGGGCGGTCCGGCCGTCATCGACGCCTCGGCCTCCAGCCAGTTCGTGTCCGGCCTGCTGCTGTCGGCGCCACGCTTCGTCAAGGGTCTGACGCTGCGGCACGAGGGACCGCCCGTGCCGTCGGCGCCGCACCTGCGGATGACCACCCACATGCTGCGGGCGGCCGGGGCCGTCGTCGACGAGAGCGAGCCGGACGTCTGGGCCGTCGAGCCCGGCACCCTGAGCGGACGGACCTGGCAGATCGAGCCCGACCTCTCCGGAGCCGCGCCGTTCTTCGCCGCCGCCATGGTCACCGGTGGGGCGGTGACGCTGGCCGGCTGGCCCCGCGACAGCTGGCAGCCGGTCGGCGCCCTCAGCGAACTGCTCACCGGGCTCGGCGCCGAGGTGAGCCAGGGCGACGACGGGCTAACCGTGCGGGGCACCGGCACGCTGCGTGGCATCGACGCCGACCTGTCGGAGGTCAGCGAGCTGACCCCGGTCGTCGCCGCCCTGGCCGCGCTGGCCGACTCGCCGTCCTCGCTGCGCGGTGTGGCGCACATCCGCGGCCACGAGACCGACCGCATCGCCGCGCTCGCCCGCGAGTTGACCAAGGTCGGCGCCGGGGTGGTGGAACACCCCGACGGCCTGGAGATCACCCCCCAACCGCTGCGGGCGGCCACCTTCGAGACCTACGCCGACCACCGGATGGCGCACGCCGCGGCGGTGATCGGCCTGGCGATCGAGGGGGTCGACCTCACCGACGTAGCGTGTACGTCCAAGACGCTGCCCGAGTTCCCCGAGCTCTGGGCCGGCCTGGTGACAGGGAGCTGAAGCTGCCGGCACGCAAACGGGAGTACGACGAGGACGACGTCCGGGTCCGTCCAGGCCGGTCGTCCCGCCCGCGTACCCGCACCCGCCCCAAGCACGAGGACGCTGTCAGCGCGCTGGTGATCACCGTCGACCGGGGCCGTTACGGCTGTGTCCGCGAGGAGGCGGAGAGCGAGGACGAGGTCATCACCGCGATGCGCGCCCGCGAGCTCGGCCGCAAGTCGGTCGTCGTCGGAGACCGCGTGGCGCTGGTGGGCGACGTCTCGGCGGCGCCAGGCGCACTGGCTCGCATCGTGCGCATCTCCGAGCGCACCTCCGTGCTGCGCCGCACGGCGGACGACGACGACACCACGCCCGAGGGCCGGCTCGAACGCGTCGTCGTGGCCAATGCCGACCAACTGGTGATCGTCAGCGCGCTGGCCGACCCGCCGCCGCGCACGGGCTTCATCGACCGGTGCCTGGTCGCCGCGTACGACGCGGGCGTCGAACCGCTGCTGTGCCTGACCAAGGCCGACCTCGCCGGCCCCGCCCCGGTGCTCGACTACTACGCGGAGCTCGACCTGCCCTATGTGCTGGTCGGGCCGGACAGCGACCTGAGCGAGCTGCGCGAGCACCTCGCCGACCGCATCTCGGTGCTTGTCGGTCACTCCGGCGTCGGCAAGTCGACGCTGGTCAACCGACTGGTCCCGGACGCCCTGCGGGCGGTCGGCGTGGTCAGCGCGGTCGGCAAGGGGCGGCACACCTCGACCAGCGCTGTCGCGCTGCGCCTGCCCCGGGTCCGGAAGAAGGGCGACCCCGGCTGGATCATCGACACGCCCGGGATCCGCAGCTTCGGGCTGGCGCACGTGAGCGCGGAGAGCCTGCTGCACGGCTTCCCCGACCTGGTCGAGGGCACGGTCGACTGCCCGCCCAACTGCGGGCACACGGCCGCGGACGTCGACTGCACGCTCGACGCCTGGGTGGCGGACGGTAAGGCCGATCAGCGCCGGCTCGCGTCGTACCGTCGGCTGTTGAGCAGCCGCGCCGGCGAGCTGGACGTCCGCGACCAGGCCGAGCGAGATCCCGCGCCCGGCGGTTGATCGGCTAGCGTGCCCGCATGGTTTCGTACGCCGACGACCTCGCGCTCGCCCACCTGCTGGCCGACACCGCCGACTCGATCTCCATGGCCCGGTTCCGGGCCCTGGACCTGCGCGTCGAGTCCAAGCCGGACCTCACGCCGGTCTCGGACGCCGACACCGCGGTCGAGCAGGCGATCCGATCGACGCTGGCCCGGGCGCGGCCGCGCGACGGCGTGATCGGCGAGGAGTTCGGCAACTCCACCGCGCCGGCCGGGGCCGGAAAGCGGCACTGGGTCATCGACCCGATCGACGGCACCAAGAACTTCATCCGCGGCGTGCCGATCTGGGGCACCCTCATCGCGCTCATGGAGGGCGAGCGGCCGGTCGCGGGGCTCGTCTCGGCGCCCGCGCTCGGCCGCCGCTGGTGGGGCGCGCTCGGCCACGGCGCGTACGCGGGCAAGCACCAGCACGCCGCCACCCGGCTGTCCGTCTCCGCGGTCCGCAAGCTCGGCGACGCCAGCTTCTGCTACTCCAGCCTGCCGAGCTGGGAGGAGGGCGGATATCTGGAGCCGATGCTCGGCCTCATGCGCGACAGCTGGCGCAGCCGGGCCTACGGCGACTTCTACGGCTACATGCTGCTCGCCGAGGGTGCCCTCGACGTCATGGTCGAGCCGGAGCTCTCGCTGTGGGACGTGGCCGCGCTGATCCCGATCGTCACCGAGGCCGGCGGCAGCTTCACCGACCTGGCCGGGCAGCGCGCGCCCGGCGACGGCAGCTCCATCGCGTCCAACGGGCACCTGCACGAGAAGATTCTCGACCGGCTGGCCCGCGGCCGGGCCTGACGCACCGTTCGTCCTCCGGGGGACTGCGTCGCTGGTCTATTCTCGCTCAGTGATGTCCGCCGGCTGGTTCTTTCTCGCAGCGATGATCGTCGCGTATGGCGTGGCGAACATGCTGCAGTCGGTCGCGGCGGCGCGCACGAGCGTGCATCACACTTTCGACCCGCAACTCCTCGTCCGGCTCGCTTGTCACCGTACCTATCTCCTGGGGCTGTTCTGCCAGGTCCTGGGGTTCGTCCTCGCGTTCCTGGCGCGCCGTGACCTGCCCCTGTTCCTGGTGCAGTCGAGCGTGGCGGCGGGTCTGGGCGTGACGGCGCTGCTCGGCGTGCTCCTGCTGAAGTGGACCTTGCCGGTCGCGGAGGTCGCGCTGCTGACGTTGCTGCTGGGTGGCATCACCGCGCTCGTCCTGTCGGCGCAGCCGGCGCATTCGCGCCAGCTCGGCACGTCCGGCGTGATCGGCCTCGCGGTCACGATCGCGGTGATCGCCGTGCTGGGCTTTTTCGCGGTACGGCTGCATGGCGCGCTCGGTTCCGTCGTGCTCGGCTCCCTCGCGGGCATCGCGTTCTCGGCGGCGGCGATCGCGGCCCGCCCGCTGGCCATGGCGGAGTCCTTCGGTGACCTGGTCGCCGACCCGCTGCTCTATCTGCTGGTCGCGCACTCGATCGTGGGTCAGCTGCTGCTGGGTCTGGCCATGCAGCGGGGGTCGACCACGGCCGCGGTGGCCGCGATGGACGCCGCGGGCGCGGTGCCGGCGGCGATCGTCGGGCTGCTGCTGCTCGGCGACCGGATCCATCCCGGGCGCGAGTGGCTGGCCGGCGTCGGCTTCGTGGTGACGCTCGGCGCGGTTATCGCCCTGACGCGCTACGCCGAACCGCAGCACCACCACGCGACGACCCGGCCGTCGTCGGGCCGTCGGGCCGAGCGGGCGCGCCTGCATCCCGCCGCCCGCTGAGCGTGCATGAGCGGCGATCCTCGGGGTACAACGAGGCACATGACCATGCCTCGCTTGTCCATAAATTCGTGCAAATCACCCTAAAGTTTCCTCGCCCGTGAGAATGCGAGTGCCCTGCGCGTTATGCACAATGGAGCGATCATGCCGAGCGAGGTCCGACACCTGGTGGACGGCGGGCAGACCTATCCGGTCGTCCGGCTAACCGGGGTGCTCGACACCGACTCCGCTCCCGCCGTGGGCGAGGCAGTGCTCGACGTGCTCGCCGGCCAGCCCGAGGCGCTCGTCGTCGACGTGCGCGACCTGACCGTCCGCGAGAGCGAGGCGGTCACCGTGCTGCGCGACGTCGCACAGGCGACGGCCGACTGGCCCTCCGCCCACGTGGTGGTCTGCGCCGCCTGCGACACCCGCGGCTGGCACGGCACGGGCCTGCCGATCTGGCCCAGCCCGCAGGAGGCGTTCGCGGCCCTCGGCCACCCCGCCCCCGCGAACTTCCTGTCCAGCGGTCTGGAACCGGTGGTGGGTGCCGCGCGGCGGTCCCGGGAGCTGGTCACCGAGGCGTGTGCCCGCTGGGAGCTGCCCGACCTCGCCGGGGGCGCGTGCATCGTCGTCACCGAGATGGTCAACAACGTGGTCTCGCACGCGCGGACGGAGATGACGGTCCTGCTGGGGCTGCACGGCTCCCGCATGAGCGTGGCGGTCCGCGACCGGTCCCCGGCCCTGCCTCGCTTCGCCGGCGGTCCGGTGCCGGTGACCTCATACGGCGGCCGCGGCCTGCTGTTGATCGACTCGGTCGCGAACCGCTGGGGCAGCCTCGCCGTGCCCGGCGGCAAGGTCGTGTGGGCGTGCCTCAACGGCGACGATCCCCTCGAGGACGACGGCTCCCCGGCCGGAGATGTGCAGACCACAGGCATGGCAGGGCACACCCGGGGGTAATCACCGGATATGCGAGACAACGACTTTCCCACCGCCGTCTCCGATCCTGAGGCGTCCGGCCTGCCCGAGACCGCGGATGACGATTCGAACGCCTACGACGCGGTAGACAGCACCCGCTGGGCCGACGGACCCGACCCGGCCGCCCTCGCGGGCGTGGGACCGGGCGGCTCCAACCACTTCGGCGAGACCGCGCACGAGCAGTGGGAGGGCGAGTCACTCGACCGCCGCCTGCGCCAGGAGATGCCCGACGTCGGCGCGGGAGACCCGCCCCGCGGCGAGCCCTACGACGAGACCGTCGACGACCCGGAGGCGCGCCGCCTGGCCGCCGACGTGTGGGGTGAGAGCCCGACCTCGGACCCGCACTCCGCGATCTCGATGTACGACGACGGACAGCTCGACGACGACGTCCCCCGGCCGGTGGGCCGCCTCGTCGAACCGGACGCGGGCTCAGGCTTCGACGACGAACCGGACAGCATCGCCCAGGACGTGGGCATGGCCGGCGGTGGCCCCTCGGCGGAGGAAGCCGCCATGCACGAGACAAACGCCCCGCACTACCGGTGAACCGGCCTGGTGCAGCCGCAACCCCGGTCGCGCTGCGCCCGCCTGTGTCGAGGGCGCCGAAACAGACTAGGCGCCCTTTGCCGTGGTCTGTTTCGGTGTTCTCGACACAGGCTCTCCGGGGCGCAGCGCCCGCCGGAGCGAAGCGAAGGCCATTAAACTCAGTCCAAGCCTTTTTCGATGGCATAACGGGTTAATTCCACCCGATTATGCAGTTGCAGCTTTCCCAGCGTGTTCTGCACGTGGTTCTGCACGGTGCGATGGCTGAGCACCAGCCGTTCGGCGATCTGCCGATAGGACAGGCCCTTGGCCACCAGCCGGAGCACCTCGGTCTCCCGCTCGGTCAGCTTGGGCGCCATCGCGTCGTCCCCGGCGGGTTCCACCGCCAGCCGCCGGAATTCCCCCAGCACCAGGCCCGCCAGGCCCGGCGTGAAGACGGTGTCTCCGGCCGCCGTCCGTCCGACGGCGTCGAGGAACTCCGCCTGCGCCGCCGACTTCAGCAGGTAGCCGGAGGCTCCCGCCTTCACCGCGTCGAGCACGCTCTGCTGCTCACCGCTGGCCGACAGCATCAGCACCCGAACCCCCGGAACGGCCTCGAGCAGGCCGTTGATGACCTCCACCCCGGAGACGTCCGGGAGCTGAAGGTCGAGGATCACCACGTCCGGCCGGGCGGCCCCCGCGATGCGGACGGCCTGCCGACCCTCGCCGGTGGTCGCGACCACGTCGTACCCGGCGGCGGCAAGGTCCCGGGCCACGCCGTCGCGCCACATCGGGTGGTCATCCACCACCATCACCCTGACTGCCACACCGGTCAGCCTAGCGATGCCCGGGGGACGGTCAGCTCGACCTCGGTGCCCTGATCCGGTGCGGTGGTGATGCGTACCGTCCCGCCGAGGTCGCTCACGCGTCCCCGGATCGACTGGGCGACGCCGAGCCGCCCCTGGGACTCGGCCTCGGCGAGCCGGTCGGGCGGGATGCCACAGCCGTCGTCCCGCACGCTGACGGTCACGGATTCCGGCTCGTCCTCGACGAGGACCCACACCTTCGTCCCGGGCTCGCAGTGCTTCGTCACGTTGTCCAGCGCGGCCGCCACGGCGGCCGCCAGCTCGGTGGCGGTCCGGGACGGCAGACTGACCGCGCCGGCGGGTGCGGCCACCGACACCGTGTTCGACGCGTACGGGTCGAGCAGCATCATCAGATCGACGTCGGCGTGGTCGTCGGCGAGGTCCACGGTCCGCCCGGTCACGAGGATGCGCAGCGCGGCCTCCTGTTCGCCGGCGAGCCGGGCCAGCTCGCCCGCCTCCCCGTCGAGGCCGGCGCCGCGCCGCTTGACGAGGGCGAGAACCTGCAACACCGAGTCGTGGATGTCGCGGGCCAGGCGTTCGCGTTCCCGGGTGGCGGCCTCCAGCTGGATGGCGCGCTCGAGCCGCTGCTGGGAGACCTCGGCAATGCTGACGAGGTAACCGACAGCAAGGGCGGCGAGCAGCATCAGCACCGTGCCGGTGAACGCGGCCTGGTCGTAGTGGTTGCGCACGACGAGGTCCGTGGCGCCCATCGCGAGCGCCGCGGTGATGCCCCAGCGGCGCCCGCCGGCGACGGCCCAGGCGATGACCGGGGCGACATGCCAGGCGACCGCGAGGGTGGGAGCGCCGGCCTTGAGCGCGGCCGGTCCGACGATCACCGCGCTGGAGGCCATCACCGCCATCGTGACGACCAGGTCGGCGACGAGCAGTGGCGGCTTGCGGCGGGACGGCACGGCGTACGCGTACGTGGTGAAGACCGTCCAGGCCGCGGTCAGCGCGAGCACCGGCCACGCGAAGAGCGGCCGCTCGTAGACGCCGACGTTGCGCACCACGAGGATCCCCACGTAGACCAGGGCGGCGATGCGATATACGGCGATAGCCCGCCACAGGGGCGTCTGCCGCGCACCGGTCTCGGTCATGGCCAGACCCTACTCATTTCGCAGTCGCAGTGAACGAATTGCCTGCCGGCGCCGTACGACAAGGCAGCGGGACAGGGGCAACGCCGCGGCGTGGTGGGCAGCGGCTTTTACCTCTCGTCCGGTTCCTCCCCTACACAACTGAGATCAAATCAGGCACCGAAGGGACGACCCAACGCATCTCGAACCGGCGAGTAATGAGAAAAGCTGAATGTTCTTATGGATTCCCGGATTAGCACTTGACCTTTCCACGGGAATCTTCTTAGGTCTCTGCTGAAGCATAAGTACCCCCGCCCACCGGAGGTCCCCCCGTGCCGCGACACAGCGCGCCGCTCCAGCCTGCCTGGATACGTCCCCGACTCGTCGTGACGCTCGCCGTCGCGGCCGCCGGGTTGGCTACCGCTATTTGGCTGCCGACCCGCAACGACAGTGCGGACGCGTCCGAGTGGCGCCGCAACATCCCCACCATCGCCTCCCAGGAGCAGTTCTCCGACGATTTCGCTGGCCGCGAGGGCAGCACCGTCGACCCGCAGAAGTGGTTCCTCAACACCGGCCGCACCGGCTCCGGGCTGACCTTCAGCGAGAGCACCCGCAACGCGCGGCTCGACGGTGACGGCAACCTGATCATCACGGCCCGCAACGGTGACCGCACCGGGCTCACCACGGCCCAGCTCGTGAGCCGGAGCATGTTCCGCCGCGATTCCGGCCAGGTCGAGGCCCGGATCAGGGTGCCCGAGGACGGCGACGGCCTGCGTCCCGTGTTCGCGCTGTTCGGCGCCGGGCGCAACTCCGCCGCGATCAACCTGCTCGCCGACCCGGTCGAGGACGACGAGTTCCACACCTACGCGGTCGCCTGGACGCCGGATTCGGTCACCCTGTCGCGCGACGGTGACGTCGTGCAGCGGGCGGCCGCGCCGCAGAACGGCACCGGCCAGCTGTTCCGGCTGACCCTGAGCCTGCTGATCACGAACCCCCGCGAGGCGGATCTGCCCGCGAGGATGGTCGTGGACTCCGTCGACGTGGACGCCCTCGACGAGGAGGCCACTCCGCCGGCCGAGGAGACCACACCGCCGGCCGAGGCCACCACACCGCCCGCCGAGGCCACCACGCCGCCGGCCGAGGTGCCCACCACGCCGCCGGCCACCACGCCGGCCGAGGCCACCACGCCGCCGCCGGCGGAGCCGACGACCGCCCCGGCCACGACGCAGCCGCCCGCCGCGGCCGAAGTGAAGCAGTGGAAGACGTTCACCAGCTACAAGGTGGGTGACGTCGTCAAGTTCAAGGGCAAGGACTACCGGGTCCTCGAGGCGCACACGTCGCTGCCCGGCTGGGAGCCGACCACTTTGGTGAGCCTGTTCAAAAAACTCTGAGTAAAAGGGGCCTCCGGGGGTTCCGGTACCAGTCTTCCTTGACTGACAACAGTCAATTTGTAAAGACTGCGTAATAATATTAACGACCTCTTCCCCCGGAGGTTCATCCCCATGCGCACCATGCTCGCCGCGGCCGTGGTCGCGGTAACCATCGCGGGCGGCCTGGCCGCCACCTCCCGCACCGACGAGGCCCACGCCGCCATCGGCGGCGTCACCTTCTCCGAGGAGTTCAACGGCGCCGCCGGCACCCCGATCGACCCGGCGAAGTGGAAGTTCGACATCGGCGGCGGCGGTTGGGGCAACAACGAGCAGCAGTACTACACCAACTCGACCAGCAACGTGCGCCACGACGGCCAGGGTCACCTCGCCATCACCGCCCGGCGCGAGAACCCGGCCGGCTACCAGTGCCACTACGGCACCTGCCAGTACACCTCCGGCCGGATCCTGACGGCGGACAGGTTCAGCCAGACGTACGGCCGCTTCGAGGCCAGCATCAAGATCGGAAAGGGCCAGGGCATCTGGCCGGCGTTCTGGATGCTCGGCGGCGGCTCCTGGCCCACCACCGGCGAGATCGACATCATGGAGAACGTCGGCAAGGAGCCCAACACGGTCCACGGCACGGTCCACGGGCCCGGCTACTCGGGTGCCGAGGGCATCGGCGCCGGCCGCACGATCGGTGCCCCGCTCGGCGACGCCTTCCACACCTACCGCGTCGACTGGTCGCCCGGCCTGATCGTCTGGTTCCTCGACGGCGTCGAGTACCTGCGCCTCACCCCCGCCAACCTCGGCGGCGACCCGTGGGTGTTCGACCACAACTTCTTCATGATTCTGAACGTGGCGGTCGGCGGCTACTGGCCCGGATACCCGGACGCCACCACCCAGTTCCCCCAGACGATGCTCGTCGACTACGTCCGGGTATCGGCCTGGACCGCCGACGGCGGCGGTGGCCTGAAGTCAGCCTTCAGCGGACGCTGCGTCGACATCCCGTCGGCGAACCCGGTGGACGGCGCGAGGTTGCAGCTGTGGGATTGCAACAACACCACCGCGCAGAAGTGGGCGCCGCAGAGTGACGGCACGCTGCGCGCGATGGGAAAGTGCATGGACCCGGCGGGTGGTGGTGCGGCCAACGGGACGCCGATCCAACTGGTGGGCTGTAACGGCAACCCGGTGCAGCGGTTCACGCTCTCCGCCGCGGGCGACCTGGTGAACGTCTCAGCCGGGAGGTGCGTCGACGTCAAGGACTGGAACGGCGCCAACGGCGCCCAGCTCCAGCTCTGGGACTGCGCCGGCACCACCAACCAGAAGTGGGCCAGAACCTGACGGTTGAGTGCCGCCGCTAGGCTCGCCGGAATGTGGCTAGCCAAAACCGCGCACAGACATGACGAAGCGGTGAAGTTCCTGGTGGTCGGCGGGATCTGCTTCGTCGCAACGACCGGGATCAACTACGCGCTGAAGCTCACTGTCCTCACCGGCAAGCCGGTGACCGCGCTCGGGCTGGCCACCATCGTCACCACGATCCTGTCCTACGTGCTGAACCGGGAGTGGTCGTTCGGCACCCGGGGCGGCCACGAACGACACCACGAGGCCGCGTTGTACTTCGCAGTCAGCGCGGTCGGCGTGGCCCTCAACGCGCTCCCGCTCTACATATCCCGCTACGTCTTCCTCCTGCACGAGCCCGACGTGAGCCGGCCAGTACAGGAGATCGCGGACTTCGTCAGCGGCATCCTCATCGGCACACTGATCGCGATGTGCTTCCGGATCTGGGCGTTCAAGAAATTCGTCTTCCCGCACTCGGAAGCGCGCCCCCATCGCCGCCGGGGCCAGGCGAGGAACGGGCCGCGCCACAACGTCGTGCGTCACGAGCCGCCGGTTCGTGACCACGAGTCTCCTACGCCTTGAAACGGTCGCCGTAGACGCGCCAGCTCAGGGGCGCGTTCAGGTCCAGGTTGCCGGCTCGGAGGAACAGCCGCTGGGCGGTTTCCACCCGGCTGACGTCGCTGTGGGCTTCCTCCGTACGCATCTCTTTGACCCTGGCGGTGAGGAACGCCTCGAGGAAGACCGTTTCGTCGCCGCCCAGCTTGGGGGTCTTGGCGACGCGGAGCGCGGCGGCGCGGATCGCGTGGAGGCCCGACATGCCGTGCATGACCGCCGCGTCGTAGTACGCGAACTGTCCCAGCGCGCGCAGGCCATCCGAGGTGGCGAGCCTGACCGCTGGCTCGAAGTACATCCGGTCCCGCTCGTCCTCCTGGGTCTTGCGGAAGACCGGATCGGCCGCGGCCGCCTTCCAGGCCGCGGTGAAGCCCGGGTCCAGGCCCTTGTGGGAGGCGGAGCCGTCGACCGCGCGCAGGGCCGACAGGTACTTCCCGAGGGTGTTCCGGGGCGAGCGACGGGTGTACTCGGTGACCAGGGCGAGCATGTCGGACGTGCCGGAGCAGAAGCCGACGATTCCGGCTGTGTAGCCGCGCCCGTCGCCGATGTCCTCGATGTAGTCGAACTCGCCGCGCCAGTCGACCGTGGAGTTCTCCGCGCTGGAGACGAGCTGCAACGCGAGTTCCTTCTTGCCGGCGGCGGCGAGGCCGGCAGCGGCCGGCGGAACTGACGCCGGCGCGGTTGTCGTTGTGCCCGCGAGGGCGGGGCCGGGCCCGTACACCTGGATCTCCCGCAGTGAGAAGCCGGATGCCTGCGCGCGCTGGGTGGCCAGCAGGCGCAGGTAGCGTCCCGAGCCTCGGAGTCGTTTGATGTCGTCGGTGCCGCCGTCGCCGCCGGTGGACCGGTGCAGGTCGGTCCAGGTCAAGCCATCGGCCGAGAGCTGCAGCCGGTACGTTCGCGCATACGACGGGTCCCAGAGCAGGCGGACCCGGTTGACGGCCTGTGTGCGGCCGAGATCGAGACGCAGCCACTGCGAGCCGGGGTTGGTGACACTTGTCCACCGCGTGGTCGGGTCGCCATCGACCGCCATGACGCCGGTGCGGGCCGCGTCAATCGCGCTCGAGGCGAGGACCGGGTGACGGCGGGACAGCAGGACGTCCGAGGACGCCTCCGCGGTCACGGTGATGGCCAGCGGAACCGTGCAGACCGCCGCGACCCCGACGCCCAGCGCGACCATGTTCGCCCGCATCCTCACCCCTCGACGGTAGGGGCGGGGGGTCAGCGCCGTTTGCGGTTCCGGGAAATCAGGACCAGCGCCAGGATGATGCCTCCGACGACGACCAGACAGCAGACGCCACCCAGAATCGGGAGGAAACCGAACCCGCTCCGCCGGCGGGCCTTCACCGCCTCGATGACGAGACCGTCCGCGCCGTTGCTCGCGGCCCAGGCGTGCGCGGGCACCACCAGGGTCAGGACGCCGCCCGTCAGAACCGCGCTCAACCGGGCCCACCACTTCACCGCAAAAGACATAGGGCCTAGTCTGCCGGGTCGCCGCAAGACCCGCCGGCGGGGGACTAGAGGTTTCACGGCAGGGTATGGGGCAGGAACCGATGAACAGGGGGCGGTAGTGGACGCTGAGCTGGCCGCGTTGGCGGAGGCCCACGGGGTGGCCACCTGGTACGAGGACTGGCGTCGAGAGCGCCGCGACGTGGCGGCCGACTCGGTCGTCGGGGTGCTCGGATTGCTCGGAGTGGACGCGACGTCCCCCGCGGCGATCAAGCGGGAGCTGTCCACGATCCGCACCGCACGCGAGCAGCACCGGCTCCCCGGCACGGTCGTCGTCCGGCAGGGCGAGGTGGGACCGGCGGCCGGGGCCGGCACGGTCCACCTGGAGGACGGCACGTCGCGGGACATCACCGGGATCCCGGCCGACCTGCCGCTGGGTTGGCACCGGCTGAGCCTTCCCGCGCAGGACGTCACGCTGGTCGTGGTGCCGGCCCGGCTCCCCGAGCCGCCCGAGACCTGGGGCTGGATGGTGCAGCTCTACGCCCTGCACTCGGCCGCCTCGTGGGGCATGGGCGACCTCGGCGACCTGCGGACCCTCGTCGAAGCGGGCCACGGCGCCGGGCTGATCCTGCTCAACCCCCTGCACGCGATCACGCCGACTCTGCCCGTGCCCGCCTCGCCGTACTCGCCGTCCAGCCGGCGCTTCGCCAACCCGCTGTATCTGCGAGTGAGCGACACCGGGGCGTACCGCGCGGCCGATCCGGCGTTGCGGGCCCGGGTGGACGCGCTGCGTCCGGACCGGCCGGCGGACGCTCTGATCGACTACAGCGCGGTCTGGCGGGCCAAGCGGGCGGCGTTGGAGCTGCTGTGGCCGCTCGCCGGCGAGGTCGATCTCGACGCCGATCCCGGCCTCACCGACTTCGCCGTGTTCTGCGTCCTCGCGGAGGATCACGGCGCCGACTGGCAGAAGTGGCCCGAGCCGCTGCGCCGCCCCGACACCGCCGACGTGCGGGCCGCGCGCAAGGGCGACCGGGTGGCGTTCCACGTGTGGTTGCAGCACCTGCTCGACGAGCAGTTGGACGCGGCCAACGCTGCCGCGCGGGCTCAGGGCATGCCGGTCGGCATCGTGCACGACCTGGCCGTGGGCATCGACCCGAACGGCGCTGACGGCTGGCTGTTGCAGGACGTGCTCGCCGCGGGCGTGCACACGGGCGCGCCGCCGGACGCGTTCAACCAGCTCGGCCAGGACTGGGGCCTCGCCGCCTGGCGGCCCGACCGGCTCGTCGACACCGGGTACGCGGCCTACCGGGACATGCTGCGCCGCATCTTCCGCCACGCGGGCGGCCTGCGCGTGGATCACGTGGCCGGACTGTGGCGGCTCTGGTGGGTGCCGCCGGGCATGGGGCCGGCCGAGGGCACATACGTGCACTACGACCCGGAGGCGATGCTCGGCATCCTGGCCCTCGAGGCCCACCGGGCCGGGGCCGTGGTCGTCGGCGAGGACCTCGGCACGGTGCTGCCAGTGGTAACGCAGACGCTGGAAGAGATGAACATGCTCGGGTCGGCGGTGCTCTGGTTCACCCGGGACTACAAGGACGACCCGGACGAGGGATATCTGAGCTCCGCGCGATATCCGCGCAACGCGCTGGCGACCGTCTCGACCCACGACCTGCCGACGGCCGCCGGCTTCCTCGCCGGGGAACAGGTCAGGGTCCGGGCCGAGCTCGGCCAGCTCGCCGGGCCGGTCGAGGAGGAACGGGCGTCCGCCGACCGCGACCGCGCCCAGCTCCTCGCCCGGCTCACCGACGAGGGCCTGATCACGGCGTCGAGCACGCCCGAGGAGATCATCGTCGCCATGCACGAGTTTCTCGCTCGTACCCCGTGCCGGCTCGTGACCGCGTCCCTCTACGACGTGCTGGGCGAGCTCGACCAGCCCAACCTGCCCGGCACGACCGACGAGTACCCGAACTGGCGCCTGCCGTTGCGCACCAGCCTGGAACAGATCGTGGCGGATCCGCGGGTGGCGCGGATCGCCGCCGTGCTGAACGCGAGACTAGATCGCTAGCGGCGGGGGCGGCGGGTCGTCGTCCAGCGCGAAGAGCATCGGGTGGACGGCCAGCCGGTGGTCGCGTTCCCGGCACCGGGCCGGCGGAAGCAGCGACGAACCGTGGTCCGGGTGTTCCGCGCAGTGCCGCATCGCCCGGCCGACCGCGTCCGGATGATGCCGGCCGCCGCCGTACTCCCCGCAGCTCGCGCAGTCCCACCGCCAGTACGCCGGTCCCTCGTCCGAGTCGTGCCGCCGGATCCTCAGCGGAGGGCCCGCGCGATGCCGGGCGGCGACGAGGATGGCGGTCATTTCCCCGGTCGGCGGCGGCTCGGACGGCCGCCTCGACACCTCGCCGATGATCTCGGCCAGCACGCTGGTCCCCGTACCCGACACCGTTCACCCCCGCGTTCGTTGGACCGGCCCAGTGTGGACCGCACGGCGAGCGCCGCAGGGCGAATTTCCCGTTTCCGGGTGCTGCTTTCACCCGCAGCGGTGCACCGGGTGTCCTCGGGCGCCGAGCCGGGCGGGTACGGGTGTTACCGTGGTCGATCAGCGGTCCTAGGAGGAGGCGAGGTGGTGTTCACCCACTCGGCGTTCCTCTACGACACCGACGACGCGTACGCCTCGCTGCTGAGCGGATTCGTCCGGGACGGATTGGAACGTGGAGAGACGGTGGCCGTCGCCGCCGCACCCGACCGCATCGACCTGCTTCGCGACGCCCTCGCCGGGCAAGCCCGTTCGGTGCGTTTCCTGCCGGCTGACGAGTGGTATGTCCATCCCGGCCGGACCATCGCCGGATGGGCACAGATCCTGCGCACCGCCGCCGACGACGGGAGCCCGTTCGTGCGGCTGGTCGGGCAGATCCCGTACGCCGGACCGTACGCCCCGTGGCTGCGGTTCGAGGCGGCCCTCAACCGCAGCCTCGCCGAACTCGATGGGCATCTGCTGTGCCCGTACGATCGCCGGATCCTGCCGACCGCGCTGCTCACCGCCGCCGTCCGCACCCACCCCAGGGTGTTCGACGGCGACTGGCGCGACAACGCCGGATACGAGAAGCCCGAGGTCTTCCTGGCCGCGACGCCGGAGATTCCGTGGCCGGTCGCCGGCGCTCCCGTGATCGCGGTGCCCGTCGACGAATCCGTCTCGGGCCTCCGGGGCCTGGTTCGCGAGCGCGCCGAGGGCTGGCTGCCGGCCGAGCGGGTGGAGATCCTCGTGCTGGCCCTCAGCGAGATCGCCACGAACAGCGTGCGGCACGGCGGCGCCCACCGCGAGCTGCGCATCTGGGTGACCCCCGACGCCGTCGTGACCGAGGTGACCGACGACGGCGCGATCGGCCCGAGCCCGCTGGCCGGCTATCTCCTGCCCCGGGCGGGCGAGATCGGCGGCATGGGGTTGTGGCTGGTCCAACAGCTCTGCGACGCGCTGTCGATCCGGCAGGTCGACGGCCTGACCCGCGTCCGCTTCGCGGTGCGCCGAGACCAGGGCCCGTCCTAGCGGGATCGCACCAGGCCCAGAGTGGACGCCGACACCCCCGGAAAGACCCCGGCGACGTTCGTCAGGCCGCAGCGGGCGCGCAGGATCTCGCCGATCACCGCCCGGTAGTCGGTGGTCACCGCCAGGTCGCCGTCGACGAGCCGGCTCGCGGCCAGGCCGGGCCAGCGCCCGTACACCTTGCCGCCCTTGACCCCGCCGCCCAGCACGAACATCGCGTTGCCGTAGCCGTGGTCGAGGCCGCCGGAGCCGTTCTGGCCGACCCGGCGGCCGAACTCGCTGATGGTGACCAGCGTGACCCGCCCGAGGCCGGCCGGACCCAGATCCCGGGCGAAGGCGGCGAGCGCGGCGGCGAGGGCGGAGAGGTGGTCGTACATGCGCTTGCCGGGCGCGGCCGCGCCGAGGTTCTCGTGCATGTCCCAGTCGCCGGAGTCGACGCAGGCGGTCATCAACCCCACGTCCGCCTTGATCAGGCGGGCCACGTCGCGCAGGGCACGGCCAAGATCGCTGTCCGGGTACGCGGCCCCGTTCGCGGGCGTATATCCCACGGCCTTCAGCGTCGCGGTCGTGGCCAGCGCGGAGGTCGTCATCGCCGTGGTTCGCCTCAGCGCGTCGGGGGCGCCCGCGTACAGCGCGGCCAGGGTCTTCGCCATGGGGCGGCCCTCGCCCTCGCCGGAGAGCACGAACTTGTCGACGCTGGCGAGGCCGAGGTCCGGCGTGGGCCCGGCGAGCACCCGGGCCGGCATCGCACCGCCCACCGAAACGGCGTCGAAGGTCCCCGACCCGCCCAGCCCGCCCATGACCCGGTCCAGCCAGCCCGTACGCAGGGAAGTGCCCGGAGCCGCCCGCTCGAGCTCCTCCATCGCGGCGAAGTGCGAACGGTTCGGCGCCGGCTGCCCGACGGCCTGGACCGCCGCCAACGTCCCGCCCTTCCAGTACGGCAGCAGCGGCGCCAGCGCCGGATGCAGCCCGAAGAACGAGTCGCCGCCGATGAGCTGCTTCTTCCCCACCGCGATCCCGGGCCGGGCGGCGTAGTACGCGGGGTCGCCGGCGGGCACGACGGCGGACAGCCCGTCGAAGCCGCCCCGCAACGACAGCAGCACGAAGACGTCCCCGCCGTAGCCCGGCGACGCGAACGCGAGCTGGGTCGCGAGCTGGTCACCGACCAGACCGGCGAAGGCGCCGGCGGCACCGGCCGCGAGCAGCGTGCGCCGGCTGACCGGGCAGCCGCAGTCCTGGTTCGTCGTCACGGTCACCTCAGCGCGAAGTAGGGAGAGTCGAGCAACAACGCCGGCAGGTAGGGGAACGCCCACCCCGCCGCCGCGTCGCCGGCCCGCAACGGGCTGGCGAGCGTCTTGCCGTAGAAGTCCGCGAGCGCCACGGAGTGCTCGGGGGCGAGGGTGCGCCCGACCAGCCGGGAAGCGACGGCGTCGATCAGCGCGCCGTACGTCGCCGGCAGGACACCACCGGCGAACTCGGCCAGCGGCGACTCCGGCCGCCGCAACGTGCTCGGCCACCAGCCGGCGGCGATGTTGAGGTGCGCGTTCCAGCGGACGACCTGGCCCGACGGCGACGCCCAGGCGGTCGCCACGTCCGGGTAGCCGTTCGGCGGCGCCCAGGCCATCGGCGCCTGCCCGGCGGCCTCACTGGTCCAGTACAGCGCCCTGATGCCCTCCGTCCCGGACTTGTCGGACGCGTACCCGAGGGTGCGCACCGTCGCGATGACGTCCTCGTACGGCGTCCGGGTCTTCGCGCCCACCGACGCGGCGAACTCAGCCGAGGTGAACAGCGCCCGCAGCACCGGCACGATCGCGCTCTTGCTGTCGAGGTACACCTTGGCCAGCCGGGTCACCAGCGCCGCCGGCGGCTCGTCGGCGACAAAGCGCACGCACAGCTTGGTGGCGATCCGCCGCGCGGTGGCGGGATGCAGCGCCAGGTGGTCGAGCAGCGCCATGGCCGCGGCCTCGCCGCCGGTGGCGGTCCGGTTCGCGTGACGGAAACCGAGGATCCGCACCGCGCCGGTGGCGTGCTGGCCGGCGTCGTAGCGGTAGCGACCGGTCTCCCAGCTCACGGTCATGCCGGTGAACAGCCGGGCGGCACATCTGACATCGGCCTCGGAGTAGCCCAGACCGGCAGTGTGCAGCTCGAGCAGCTCCCGGCCGTAGTTCTCGTTCGGCGCCGCGCGGGTGGAGAAGCGGTTGTCCAGGTACGTGAGCATCGCCGGGTGCCGTGCCGAAGCCTTGAGCAGGTCGGCGAAGCGCCCCAGCGCGTACTTGCGGATCACGGTGCGGTCGTAGTCGGGCCGGCTGTCCCAGACGTCGCCGGAGGGGCAGGTGACGTTGAGGTGGTTCGACCAGAAGTCGACCATCACCTCGTAGAGCTGCCGTTCGCTCCAGACGGCCCTGGCCAGCGTGGCGAAGCCCACCTCGAACATGGGCTCCCAGCCGTACCGGGGGATGACGCCGGCGCGCACCTTGGCCCGTACCCCGTCGATGGTCAGGCCGCTCAGCGGGAAGCGGGCGACCAGACCGTCGGCGACCTGATCGCCGATCGAAGCCGGCTTGAGCTGCCGATCCAGCCACGCCTTCGCACCGAGACCGCGGATCTCGGCGACAGCGGCCGGAGTCGGACCGTACGTGGCACGGCGAAGCAGATGCAGCAACGGGTCATCAGGGAGGAACGCCGCGGATGCCGTCACGTCCTCGTCGTCGGCGCGCGGTCCGACCTTCATCGGGTTCCCGGCCCGGCACTCCCCAACCGCAACCGACATACTGCAGCCGTGGCACAGCGCAAACGAGGCGAGCGGCGGGTGGAGCAGGTGGCCTCCGGCGTCGCCGAGCTCGTTGCGGACCCCGACCGGCCCGACGGCTGGACCCTGCTGCTGGACGGCACGCCCCAGTCACACGTGGACCTCGGCGACCCCACCCACCTCGAGTTCGAGTACATCCGCCGGATGGCCGCGGCGATCGACCTGCTCGCGCCGCCCGGCGCACCCCTGCGGGTGCTGCACCTGGGCGGCGGGGCGCTGACGCTGCCCCGCTACGTCGCGGCCACCCGACCCGGCTCGCCGCAGCGGGTGGTGGAAATCGACGGACCGCTGGTCGAGCTGGTGCGCACGGCACTGCCCTGGGACCCCCGCGCCAAGCTTCGGGTACGGGTCGCCGACGCGCGCGAGGCGGTCACCGGCATGCGCGACAGCGGGTACGACCTCGTGATCGTCGACGTGTTCGCGGGCGCGCGCACCCCCGCCCACCTGGCCTCGGTGGAGTTCGTGCGGGAGGTGGCCCGGGTCCTCGACCCCGGTGGTCGGCTCATCGCCAACGTGGCGGACGGGCCGCCGCTGACGTACGCGCGTACCCAGGTCGCCACGATCCGCGCGGTGCTCCCCGAGGCCTGCCTGGTCGCGGACGCCGCCGTGCTGCGCGGCCGCCGCTTCGGCAACCTCGTCGTGGTCGCCGGTCACACCCCGCTGCCGGTCGCACAGCTGAGCCGGCGGGCGGCCGGCGACTGGTTCCCGGGCCGCGTCGAGACCGACCTGGAACGGTTCACGGGCGGCCGCCCGCCCGCCACGGACGCCGACGCGGTCGCGTCCCCGGCCCCGCCGGACGGCCTGTTCAGCGCCAGGTCGTAGACCCGGGTACGGCACACTCCGTCCGAAGGTGCATCAGTATCCGGCCTTGCGGATGATCAAGGTGACTCGGCGGTAATTTGACAGCGGCACGACTTGTTTCGGCAATCCGCGGCCGGATCTAATCGAAGAATGCAGCACCAGCCCGACGTCTTCGGTCCGCTGCAGGGCGGCGAGCGCGCCCTGTGGCGGGGCCGCTGCGCCGTCGCCGAGTACGCGTTCGACCGCGCCGCCTCCCTACCGCGGTGGACGCTGCCCGAGTCGACCGAGGTGCTCGTCACGGACCGCCGCATCGCCTACGCGTACGCGTCGTCCGGCTCCCCCGAGGACCTGGAGATCAAGTCGGGCGACCTGCGCTGGCTGTACCCCCAGCACATCCGCGTCCAGCCGGGCTCCCGACCGCCCGGCCGCGCCGCGTCCGTCACCCAGATCCAACTCGTCTGCGGCGGCGCCGACGGCTCGTTCCCCGCACTGGTCTTCGCGGGCGGCGACCTCACCGGAGTGCGCGAGGCAGACCGACTCGCGAACATCATCCGGCACGCGATCGCCCGGTTCCGGGTAGACAACGCGGACAAACTCGGCCTGACAACCCCGCAGGCGCGGATGCTGTCGCGGCTGCTGATCGGCCCGGAGTTCAGCAATTTCGAGGGCGGGGAGGGGCAGACGGCGTCGTTGCTCGGCGCGCTCCCGGTTCCACGCCCGGCCGCGGCCGAGCAGCAGCATCCCACCGGACCGGCCGCGTCGTCCGCCGGCGCACCTGCCGCGGCGGAGGGCGCACCTGTCGCCGATTACCCCGCACCTGTCCCCACGCACGCCGCGCACGCCGCCGGACCTAACGCCGCGCACGCCGCCCCTGACCCCGCCTACCCCGCACCTGCCGCCGCGCATGCCGGGCCTGTCTCCGCCTACCCCGCATCTGCCGCCGCGCACGCCGCGCCTGCCGCCGCGCACGCCGCGTCTGCCGCCGCGCACGCCGCGCCTGCCGCCGCTGCTAGCCCGGCTGCCTCTTACGCTGCGCCGGTTCCTCGGGGTGCGCACGCCGCGCACGCCGCTAGGGTCGACGCCGGACATTCCGGGCCTGACGCCGGGCATCCGGAGCCGGAGCACAATGCCGCAGCGAGCGGTGGCACCGGCCGGTTGTCGGGTTACCGGCCCGGGCGAGCCGCCGACGAGGCGCGGGCACTGCAGGCCGCGGCCGCCGAGCAGGCCGCCCACCTGTCCGAACCCGACCTCGCGACCCGCGCCGCGAGCCTTGCCGCCCGGGTGGCGAACCTGGTCGCCGGCCTACCGGAGGAGCAGACCGGCCCCCGCCATTCGCATCAACCCACCGTGTACCGAGCGCCGACGCACCAACCCGCCCCGCACTACTCGGGCGCACACCAACCGACCGTGTATCCACCGACCGTGTACCAACCCGGCGCACACCAACCCGCAGCGCACGAACCGACCGTCTACCAACCGGCCGGCCGCCAGCCGACGGTGTACCAGCCGGCCGCGCACCAGCCAGCCGCGCAGCCCGTGCACCAACCCCGGGTTCAGCCGATCGCGGACCACCCGATCCCAGTCCAGCCGATCCCAGGCCACCCGATCCCAAGCCAGCCAATCGCGGGCAAGCCGATCGCGGACCACCCGATCCCAGTCCAGCCGATCCCGGGCCAGCCGATCCCGGGTCAGCCCGCCGGGGAGCAGCCGACCGCGAACCTCGGTGGTCGCGCCGAGCGCGTGCGGCGAACCGCCGCCCGGTTCGCCGCCAACTCCGGCAAGGGCAACGCCCCGGCGCACCGCGCCGAACATGAGAGCGGCACGACCCCGCGGGGCAACCGCTGACGCGCGCACCCGCCCGCACGGCTCAGGGCCGGAAGCAGCTTCCCGCCTCGACGCGCTCGTCGTGCACCCGGTGTGCCTTGCGCAGCAGCTCCATCAGCTCCTGTTCCTGACGGATCCGCGCCCGGTACTTCGCCGGCAGTTCCTTGAGGTGGGCTTCCTCGTCGAGCAGCTTGTGGAAGATCTCGTCGCAGTACTTCGGGTCCGTCTCGATGTCGAGGAACTCCGCCGCGTGCCGGCGCGCGGCCGCCACGTACGTCTGGGCCCGCCCTTTCGGGCTGAGCAGCGACGCGATCACCGTGACGGTCAGCACCCCGATGATGAAGCTCAGCGACATGAGGGTGCTGATCTCGACGACGTCCACCTGGTCGCCATCGTTGATGAACGGCACGTTGTTCTCGTGCAGCGCGTGCAGGACCAGCTTCACGCCGATGAAGGCGAGGATCACCGCCAGCCCGTACGACAGGAAGATGAGGCGGTCCAGCAGCCCGTCGAGCAGGAAGTAGAGCTGCCGCAGGCCCAGCAGGGAGAACGCGGTGGCGGTGAAGACCAGGTAGACGCTCTGGGTCAGGCCGAAGATGGCCGGGATGGAGTCCAGGGCGAACAGGATGTCGGTGCCGCCGATGGCGACCATGACCAGCATCATCGGGGTCATGACCCGCTTGCCGTCCTCGACGGTGAAGAGCTTGTCCCCGTCGTACGTCTCCGAGGTGCGCAGGAAGCGACGGGCAACCCGGATGATGACGTTGTCCGCCGAGCGCTCTCCCCCGTCACCCTTGAGCAGGTGGCCGGCCGTGATCAGCAGGATCATTCCGAAGAGGTAGAACACCCAGGCGAACGAGTTGATCAGCGCCGCGCCCAGGAAAATGAAGCCGGTGCGGGCCACCAGGGAGAAGATGATGCCGAAGAGCAGCACCTTCTGCTGGTCGGCGCGGGGCACCTTGAAGCTGCCCAGCAGCACCAGAAAGACGAACAGGTTGTCGACCGAGAGCGCCTTTTCGGTGACCCAGCCGGCGAAGTACTCGGCACCCATGTCCTGCCCGCCGAGGATCAGCACGCCGAAGCCGAACACGATCGCGAGGCCGACGTAGACCGCGGACCAGATCGCGGCCTCTTTCAGCGACGGGATGTGCGCGCGGCGTACATGAAAGAAGAAGTCGAAGAGGACCAGGCCGATGATGCCGACGATGGTCAGGGTCCAGACGAGGCCGGAAACCTGCATGACGACACGCACCCGCTCTCGATCGATCGACAAGATTCATCGTAGTGGCCCGCTTCCGCGAGCCGGCTCGACTACCGAGCGACACCCGAATCCGTCACCGCGGCCCTGAGTTGGGCCTCGTCGGTCACCGCGGCCTTGAGTTGGGCTTCGGTGAGGAACAGCGCGCCGCGGAGGTCAGCGCCACGGAGGTCAGCGCCGCGCAGGTCGGCGCCGGTGAAGTCGGCCAGGCGCAGGTCGGCATCGCGCAGGTCGGCACCGATCAGGAGCGCGCCGCGCAGGCTGGCTCCGCGCAGTTTCGCGCCGCGCATGCGGCGGCCGATGAGGTTGGCACCGCGGTGATCGGCCCGGCGTCCGCCGGCCTCGGCACGGGCCAGCTCGCTCGCCTTCTGCAACAGCGGGTTGACCTTTCTTCGGTACGCGTCCAGATCAAGCGCGAGCAGTTCCTCGGGCGTACCGGAAGTGAGGGCGACGGTTTCGTCGCGCGCCGCCGCCAGGCGGGGGTGGAGGCGGTGCGCGGCCGGCAACTTCAGCGCGCTTGTCACGTACCAAAGAAGTTCATGAAGCTGGCGCATCACCGGCAGGACCGCGAACATCCCGGCCGCGATGGCGGGCGTGGCCCGCCAGTCGCGGCCACCGAACGTCACCTGGGTGACCTGCTGCCCGGCGCCGAAGCAGTCGAAGACGACGCAGCCGGGGAAGCCCTTCTGGGGCAACCGGTCGTGGATGCCGCAGCGGAAATCGTCGCGCAGATTGGGGCAGGCCCGGCCGGCGGGCTTGTCGATCGCGAAGTCGGACGACTTGGCGAACGCGGGTGCGACGCAGCACAGCCCGGCACACCGGCCGCAGTCGGCACGCAACACCAAGTCGGTCATGGGGACCACCCTAGCCGCGCCCGATAGACGGCATATCTCCGCTACGCACGGTTAACGGCCTTCCGGGACCGAAAGTGACTCAGAGTCGCCTCCGCGCTCAGCCAACCGGCCAATAACCAGGGCCGACAGTAGGGGTGACTACGCTGAGTTATTTACTACGCTGCATTGACCGCCCCCCAACGCTCAAGGAGATCTTGCTGATGCGTGCACGCCAGACGGCCATGTTCGCCGCCCTAGGCTGCGTCGCCGCCCTCGGCTTCGCCGCCCCCGCGGCCGCCGCCGACGCGCCCACCATCTCGGCGCCGGCAAGCCGCCAGGGTTACGGAAACATCACCCTCACCGGCACCGCGCCCGCCGGTGCCACCGTGGAGCTGTACGAGTCCGCGTACAAATTCAATGACTTCTACCCCTCCCCCGACTACGACCGGGGCGCGGGCACATACGTCACCACCACGGCCAACGGCTCCGGCAGCTGGCAGCTGACCCGGCTCCTGGACTCCGGCTTCCGCTTCTACGTCCGGGCCGGCGGCGCCGAGTCCAACCGCGTCTCGGTCGCGATGGGCATCGTCCCGTCGACGACGATGACCGCCACTAACGGCACGGTCAACGTCAACGTCGAGGCAAGCCCGGGCCAGCCCGGTCTGCGCGTGCACATCCAGCGCAGCAGCGGCGGCACGTGGAGCGACGTCGCCGACGGATTCACCGCCGACGGAGGCCTCTACTCCACCAGCATCACCGGCCAGGGCTCGGGCACCCAGCACTACCGCACGGTGATCGACGCCGACGCCGACAACAACCTGCTCCGGGGCCAGGGCGACACCATCGAGCTCAACGTCAGCGGCGGCTCGGGCAGCGGCGGCGGGACCACCACGCCGACCACGCCGACCACGCCCCCGACGACGCCGAAGCCTCCCGCCCCCAAGCCGACGACCCCGTCCGTCGCCAAGGGCGCCGTCCAGTTCTCGAAGATCCAGTACAACTCTCCGGGCAAGGACAGCGGCAGCAACACCAGCCTCAACGCCGAGTGGGTCCGCGTGACCAACAAGACCAAGGCGACCATCAACCTCAAGGGCTGGACCCTGCGCGACGCCTCGGGCAAGGTCTACACCTTCTCGAGCGACTACAAGCTGGGCGCCGGCAAGTACGGCTACGTGCGCACCGGCAAGGGCACCAACGGTTCGCACCGCTACTGGGGCCGGACCGGCTACGTGTGGAACAACGGGGGCGACACCGCGTACCTGCGGTCGTCCACCGGCAAGACGATCGACTCGTGCAAGTGGGGCAACGGCTCCGGCGTCACGTACTGCTGATCTTTCTTCCTACCGCGGCCCCCGGCATCCCCCGCCGGGGGCCGCGGTGTTTATGGTTCGCTGGGATGTCGGAAAGATCCACGAGGAGGTCCAGCGTGAGCAAGGTACTGCGGGAACGTACCGACGACGGCCGCTGGACGCTGACCCTGAACGACCCGGACCGGCGCAACGCCATCGACGAGGCCCTCCGCGACGAACTGGGCGACGCCATCACCGAAGTAGCCGCCGACACCAACGCCCGCACCCTCGTCATCACAGGCGCGGGCCCGGCCTTCTGCGCCGGCGCCGACCTGCCCGCACTCTTCGGCGACACGGACCGCTCAGTCGCGGACATCCGCACGGACCTGCACCGCGTCTACGACAGCTTCCTCCGCGTCCTGTCCCTGCCCATCCCCACCATCGCCGCGGTCCACGGCCCAGCGGTCGGCGCGGGCCTCAACCTGGCAATGGCCTGCGACACCCGCATCGTCGGCCCCAACGCGCGCCTCATCGCCTCGTTCACCAAAATCGGCCTCCACCCCGGCGGCGGCTGCACCTGGTTCCTGACCCGCGCACTCGGCCCGGAACGGGCCCTGCAACTCCTACTCGACGGCGGCAGCGTCGACGGCCCGGAAGCGGTCCGCCTCGGCCTGGCCGGCACCCTCGCCGACGACCCCCTGGCGGCAGCCCACGACCGCGCCGAACGCTGGGCGGCCCTGGACCCGGCCCTGGCCCGCGACATCAAGACATCCGTACGCACGGCGATGACGGCAGATTTCGCGGCCAGCCTCGAATTCGAGTCCTGGGCCCAGGCGGCCTCGGCCACAGGCCCGGCAATCCAGGAAACCGTGGCCCGCTTCCGGCGCTGAGGGCGCCCGGGGAATGAGGCCGGCGGGCACCGTGCTAACGTTGCCTGGTCGACGCGGGGTGGAGCAGCTCGGTAGCTCGCTGGGCTCATAACCCAGAGGTCGCAGGTTCAAATCCTGTCCCCGCTACTAGCGTTATCGCAGTTCAGGACGCGGTTCCCTACTTTAAGGGAACCGCGTTTTTGATCTTCATCCGGGCATTATCCGGGCAAACGAAAAAGCACGCCCCGGCACGACGCAGGACGGTGCACCAGATGCACACTGCACCCTCGGACGCAAGGGCCATTCTCTATGTGATGCCCGTCACGGAGTTTGCTCACAGGGGGCATGGCCATCGCCCACCTATCTAGGCGGGGAACGATGGGTTGGCCCACGTTGATCGACGCGATCAGCAATGCGAGCATTGCGGCTCCGCGCCAGACCCGCGGGGCCTTACCTGGCTTGAGCTCCCCGGCATGACTGCTGGGCCGCCCTGCCGTGCGAGGCAGCGGGCCCGATGAGGTCGGGGTCACCCAAGACCATGTCGCCCGACCCCGAACGGCCGTACCCCGTCGTCTCCAGAGACCGGAAGCGACTACAACGCTGGGCCTTGCGAATACGGCAGCAGCGCAATCAGCGACGGTTCGCCACGGCTTGCTGGCCACGCGGATCGCGGCAGATGAACGCACGGACGCATAGTTGAGTATTAACGAAGTGCAAGCATAGTCTCCGATGGTTGCGCCCCGGCAGAGCTGCCACCAGAGGCGTCGTAGAGCCTCGCTTCGGTCGTATGCCGAGGCCCCGGCCTGAGTCGGCGAGATCGCCGATTCGCAGGCTACAGGCCAGATCCCGCGTACGATGGCGAGCATTCCAAACCGACACGGATCCGCTGGAAGGCGTCATGGCCGAAAAGGACAAAGCGGTATCGCCAGCAGAAGAGATCAGCGAGCTTGCTCAACGGAATCGGACAATCGAACATTCGCCGGAGTCCGAGGAGCGCACCGAGCATACGGGATTACAAGATGAGGCCCGCATTAATCGCCTAGAACAGGCGGTAACACATATAGAGTCGCTCCTGGAGAAACTCTACGAGCATCAGGCTGCATCTGCCACCGACGAAATTCGGCGCGAGATGGCTCGCTTGGCCGGACGACTGGACGCCATCGAGGGTCTCCGTACTTCGGGGCCTCCGGCGACGCATAAGGATGACGCGAGCAGCGGGCCATCCCGGCCGGACCCGGGACTGGCTCGACTGGCACAGCTAACACGTAGCCGTCGTTCCCTTAGCAACCGCGGCCCGGCAATCGCCGCTGGCGTAGGCACCCTCCTTGACTTGGATGGCCGTATGTCAGCTAACGGACTTTTGTCTGCCTACCACCAAGCCCGCAACGGAGGCTCAGGTCGGAACCGGCGATGACTGCCGCACCACCCACGGTTCTCGCCGACACTCCTACCGAGACACTCGAGGATGTCCGCCTGGAAACGGCGTTTCTCGACGCAGCCGCGGAGACATCCGATCCCGATGTCAAACGAGCGCTAATCGCTCTGTGCCGCAGGGAACACCGCTACGGGATGGAATTGGCCCGGCGAGCAGATGCAACAGCTCGCCGTGGACAGATGCTCGGCTTCGCATCCGTCACATTTGTTCTCGTTCTGGCTGGATACGTCGCGTCCCTCGGCGAGGCAGAGTGGGCTGCCGGAATCGCTGGTATCGACGTGGTGGGATTGGCCAGTGTATTCGTTACCGGCCGCTGGCTGGCTTATCGCAGTCAGGCTTGACGCTCGCAGCCCCACTCCCGTCGGCTACGAGCGTGTACTGACACGTCGGTACACTAACACGGAGCGTGAAGCGCTACGGCTGAGCCGGCGCGCACGATCGGCGGCAAGAGAATGCATGAGCGACCTTTTCGCACCCTTGGAGGTTTGCGGAAATTGCTCACTCATATGGAATCACCCTGCGATCCTAGGTTTTGGATTATGTGGGTTCCAATCAATTTTTGCGCCGAGGAGGCTGATAGCAGTGCCGAACCCACATTGGCGGACCGTCATCATTAGTGTGCTCAAAAAAGCGGGGAAGCCGCTCCACTATGCCGCAATCACGCAGGCTGTTATTGATGGAAAGCTTAGGGATAAGGTTGGTGCCACCCCGGCCAACTCGGTTTCTGCGGCGATCACTTTGTCAATTAAGGAGAAAGGCGATAACTCTCCCTTCGTTAAAGTCTCGCCCGGGGTTTACGGACTTCGCGATTTGGCTGAGGGTGAGCCGATAATTGATACCCATGACGAGGCTAAAGAAGACGCCGAGCGCATGGGTCTTATCAACGCCTTCGGAATGTTCTGGCGACGTTCGGAGGTGAATTGGCAGGTTTCAGAACCTAAACTTCTCGGCCAACAGCTATCAGGGGGTGATCCGGTCAATTTTGCGGCGCAGATTGGCGTCTATATTCTGTATGACGGCCCACGCATCATTTACGTGGGCCAGGTTATAAGTGAGCGCCTGAGCAGGCGGTTGAAGGAGCATGTCAGGGATAGACTGAATGGCCGCTGGGATCGCTTCTCTTGGTTCGGCGTCAGAGGTGTCGCAGATGACGGCGGGCTACAAAAGGCGCCATCGAACTTTGCCCTGGACAACCTAGTGGACACCATGGAAGCGCTCCTGATCGAAGGCTTGGAGCCCCCGCAGAACCGGCGGCGCGGCGACAACTTTAACGCCGTGGAATTCATCCAGGTTTGAAATTTTCCGACCTACCCGAAAGTTAGACTGATCGGCGCGCGATGCACTCAACTCGGCAGAAGCGGTACCCGATCGAGCGGCGTGTGCGAGCCTTCCGGCAGGCTAGAGCCGTTAGGGCTTCCCATAGAGTTCTCGCCTGATGTCAACCGGCCTACATCACAGTCTGCTGCCTCAGCGGTAACGGGTCCAGACAGCGTTGCGATCACCGGAGAGGTATGTCCGCAGTCGGTGTCCGAGGGTCTGGGCGACCTCCGGTCTTCCAGTTAGCTTGTCGAGGACGCTGGTGACCAGTTGTAGGTCGCGGACGTCGCGGAGCAGCGGCCAGCTCTGCGAAGTCGTGAGGTCGTAGCCATATGCGGCGGCGAATTGCTGGTAGGGCTGGACGGCGTCACCGAAGCGGGCGGCGCTGTGTGCGAGGGGGACGAGGTCCCATTCGCGGGGGCCAACCGCGAGGGAGTCGAAGTCACACAGGCGGCCAGCGAGGAGATTGCCGACGTGGGCGTCGCCGTGGATGAGCCCGACCGGCAGCTCCCACCTCGCTTCTGCAATACGAGCGTCGAGTTTGTCGCAGCGGGCCAGGAGGGCTGCGGTGAGGTCGTCCAGCGGTAGTTGCAGTTCGCGTTGCGCCCAGGCTCGGGTGAAGTCCAGCTCTGTGCCGGGCAGCGCTTCGATGGTGGCCAACCGTCGGCGGGCGGTGCCGATCGGCGACCAGCGCGGCAGCGCCGCAGGAACGTCGGTGATGGCGTGCAGCCGGGCCAACGGTCCGGCAAGCTCTGCGGCGGCGGGTCTTCCAGGTGGATGCGGCAGGTAGTGCCACACGGTGGCGACCCAGTCGCCGACCACGACAGGCTGGTCGATGTCAGCGGCGAGTTGCACGATCGGGACGCCGTGGCGGTGAAGCAAGGCGGCGCCGAGGACGACCCTGTCGGCGCGCCGGCGGGCGGCGGCGCCGTGCGAGAGCCGCAGGACTCGGTCGCCGATGCGGTAGACGGCGTTGATCGTGTACCGCATTAGCTCGGCGTCGCCGCTGGTGAGGCCGGTGTGCTGGCGGATCGAGGCGAGTCCGCGGGCGAGGTGGTCGGCGGCTTCGGCGGTCAGAGTGGTCGACACGTCCGCAAGGCTAGGTCACGCCGCGGTCAATATCCGGATCTCGGTCACCAGATCGCGCAGGGCGCTGTCCTGGTCGGTGTGGGGCGCGACGACGTCGGCGAGGCCGTCCAGCCGGTCCAGGAGCCTGCGCGAGCGGACCGTGCCGGTGGCGGTCAGGACGGCGCTCGCGTGGGGCAGCACCTGCGGTCCTTCGCCTAGCAGGGCGTGGCCCGTCGCGGCGGTGACGTGGTCGAAGGCGCCGCTGCGTGAGGCATCCGTGCGGCTGTCCAGCGCTCTGCTGGCGTGTTCGATCGCCAGCGGGGCGTGGGTTTTGCGGTGCTCGTCATGGCGAGCGAGTGCGGCATGGACGACGCCGGACATGCCGGCCAGGTCGGCGACGGAGAAGAATCGGGTCCACTGCGGGGCATCGTGACCGTCGGCGCGGTTCAGTTCTTCGCCCGCGCGTGACAGCGAGTCGCGGACGGCGGCGGCGTTGCCCATCTTGGCGTGCGCCCAGCCGATGTTGGCGTGCAGGATCGCCGCCGAGCTCGGGCAGGTGGAGTTGGTGGCGACCATCAGTCCGAGCTGGAACAGGTGCAGCGCTTCGCGAGGATCGTTCTGGTGGATGCTGACCCTTCCCAGCCGGTAGTAGGCGTCGGCCATGAGCGAGTCATCGCCGGCCTGCTGCGCGAGGACCAGCCCTTGGGCGAGGTAGCGGCGGGCCGAGTTGTGCTGGCCGAGGTCGTGGGACATCCAGCCGACCAGGTTGTGCAGATCGGCCAGCTTGCGGTGCAGGTCTGCGGCCAGCGATTGGTCAGGGCAGGGAGTATGCAGCAGGCCGCGCGCCCAGAGCAGGTAGCCCAGCGCGGAGTCGCGGCAGGAGCCGCCGCCGTAGGCGGCGTCGAGCTGCCGATGCCGGTTGGTGATCTCGCGTACGGAGGCGATGGTGGCGGGAGTGACCGTCTCGGGGACCGGGCCCGCCGATGACGTCATGTGCGGCAGCCACGCGTCGAGAGCCGGTGCCCCGCCGACGGCGACACCAGCCAGCGCTGCGATGAACGGCTGCCGCTGATGCGAATCGTCCAGCGGCAACGGCACCGGACCCGGCTGCTCTGCGGCTGCTTCGGCGTGCGCGAGTCCCATAAGACCACGGGGAATGCCGAGACCTTCGGCGATGCGGGCGAGGACGTCGTACGCCATGATCTTCCGGCCGCGCATGACCTCGTACACCTCTGAAGCCGCGAAGCCGGCCAGCTCGCCGATGCGGCGCTGGGTTATGCCGTGCCGCCGGTGCAACAGCAGGAAGACCGCGCCGATATCGCGCCGACCGAGTGCGTCCCGCATCGGCGGTTCGCCCCAAAGGCGCGGGTCCGGCCGCACGTGGCGGCCGTACGCGTCCACGTTCACGGCGCCTCCATCGACGATCGACAGTGAGTGCAGCATAACGGCAGGTCACGACAGGCAGGCCAGATCATTAGCCGAACTGACTAGTCGCACTAGTCGGTGCACCTCAGCGCGGGTGGTGAGCCGATCTGGCCAGCGCCGCGACTCTCCACCAGGGCGCCTGCCGCGGCAGGGTCACCACCAAGCGGCCATCGGCGAGCACGGGGAGTCGCAGATTGGCCGGTTCAAGGCGGAGCGAATCAGGGAGGAATGCCATGTCGGAGACGATGCTTTCGCGCAACAAGCAGACCGCCTCGGGTGTGGATCACGCCGAGGTCCGGGTCTGGATCGAACGCGCAGACGGAAAGCATCCCGGGGTGGTCTTGTGCCGCTCCGTGCTGGCGTCCACGGTCCGATATCGGCCGGGGGCGAGCAGGGAGCGACCGTCGTGGACACGGCCTTAGCCATTGGGTTCGGCCCCGCGAAGAGCCCGACCTTGTCGACGAACCCCACATCAGGAGCGATGATGTCTGCCCCGCAGCGTGAGTCGATCGACCTCCTCATGCACCGGGCGGTGTGGCGGCGCTGGACGCGGCACTGTGTGTGCGGACTGCCCTGGCCGTGCCAGGAGAAGCGCATTGCCGACAGGTCACCGCAGCCACCCTCGGCGGCCAGGTGGCTCTACTGGTGCGCGGTGCAGGCGCTGCGCCGCCGTCGGAGCCGGGCAGCGGATGACGCAGCCGTGGCGGCAAAACGGCGTACTGATCGTCGACGGCATCGCGTTGCGCGACGGTCTGTACCTGCATCTGTCCGACCGCGACTATAAGTTCGGCACTGGCGACATCAACGTCGTTGTCCGCGGCGACGAGGGGGTATCCCCGGACGAGGACGGCGACTGGTGGGTCGTCCTCAACGTCGACCAAGTGGTCTGGGACCGACCCAAGAGGTCCCGGCCCCTGGCAGTACGCGCGTCGGCTATCCGGCCCGGAATCCGATCGCCACGCCAGCCTGAAAGCCCCTGACAGCGCCCTCGACAGGCGCGCATGCAACCCCTCCTCGGCCGGCGCGTTGCGCAGCCATGCCCAGACGTCTCGACCTCGTCAAGGAAAGCGGATACCTGTGGATGGAGCGAACTCGTCGACCGCCTGCCCCGCTCTGCCTGCACCCCGGGGCGTGCATCCGAGCCGCGCACGCTCCGCGGTGCGGGCCCTGATGCACGTTGACCTGCTGCACGCACGGGTACTGACCGCACCGCTGCTGGTGCTGCCGAAGAAGACGCAGGGTCCGGGTCTTCCCGGGGCCGTGCCGCTGTCGCAAGTTGGCATCACGGTGCGCCGGTGGGCCGGGCTCGGGATCCGTGGCGTGAAGATCTTCGCGTACGGCAACCGCCGCGACATGTGGGCCACCGCGGCACTGCAACGGGGCAACCGGATGCTGGTCGCCATCGAAGCCGTGAAGAACGCCGTACCGGACATGGTGGTCACCACCGAGGTGTGCGGCTGCTCCTGGACCCATAACGGCGAATGCGCGCTATTCACTCCGGACGGCCAAGTGGACCGCAGCGCCACGTTCGGGCTGATGGCGGCGATGGCGCACGCGCACGCGGAGCAGGGGGCCGACATCGTCAGCCCGACCGCGATGATCGACGGCTCGGTCCGCGCGGTCCGTGACTACCTGAACCAGAACGGCATGCCGGACGTCGGGGTGAACCCGAACCTGGCCGTCCACACCTGCCTGTACGGCCCGTTCAAGGCGCTGATGGGCACCAACCCCGATCGGGGCGACCGGCGCGGTATGCAACTCGAAGCGGGCCGCGCAGACCGCGACGTGTTGCTGCAAGCGGACCGGTGGCTGGCCGAGGGCGCCGACGCGCTCACGCTGCAACCTGTGCTGACCTGTACCGATCTCTTGGTCCGCCTCCGCGATCATGTCCGGGTGCCGCTGGTCGCGTACTCGACCTCCGGCGAATACGCGGCACTGACCGCGCTCGGTGAACAAGGACTGGTGGAATACCACGCCGGGCTGTTACGGGCTGGGGCTGACCTGATCCTGACCTACGCCGCCGAACAGGTCGCCCGCGCTCTGGAGGCCGCGCGATGAGCGCCGCGCGGCTCGTGGATCAGCCGTGGCGACGTCCGCCGCAGCTGGATGCCATCCTGACCGACGCGCACCGGCTCGGGTTCGCCATGTCGTGCGAGGACCGCACCGGGGCGCTGCTGGCCGTGCTCGCCGCGAGCAAGCCCGGCGGGAGGCTGCTCGAACTCGGGACCGGAGCCGGCGCCGGTGCGGCGTGGCTGCTCGATGGCATGACCGCGACGGCGACGCTGATCTCGGTCGAGGCCGACCCCACCGTGCAAGACGTGGCCCGACGCCACCTCGGCATGGACCCGCGGCTGCGGCTGGTCCAGCAGGACGCTGCGGCGTGGCTGGCCGGATACACCGGCCCCCCGTTCGACTTCGCCTACGTCGACTGCCGCCCCGGCAAGTACGAACACCTCGACCGGCTCGTGAGCCTGCTGCGTCCCGGCGCGCTCTACGTCGGCGACGACCTACTGCCCCAACCGACCTGGCCGCATGATCACCAGGTCCGCGTCGACGCGTTCCTCGATCGGCTGGTCCACGAACGAGGGATCCGGCCGCTGATCATGAACTGGGCGTCCGGTCTGGTCGTCGCCGCCCGCACCTGAAGGGCTACCCTCGCCGCTATGTCGCCTTCCCGCCGCACCGTCCGGATCGGCACCCGCAACAGCCCGATGGCGCTCGCGCAGGTCGACCGCGTCCAGGCGATGCTCACCGACCGATACCCGGATATCGCCGTGGAAGTCGTGTCCATGGCGACCTCCGGGGACCGCTGGCACGGCGACCTCGCCGCGCTCGGCGGAAAGGGCGCCTTCACCAAGGAAGTCGACGCGGCACTCATCGACGGCCACGTCGACGTCGCGGTGCATTGCGTCAAGGACATCCCCGGGGACCGACCTGCCCCGGCAGGCACCGTGCTGGCCGCATACCTGACCCGCGACGACGTTCGCGACTGCCTCGTCCACCCCGGCGGGCTGCCCATCGGCGAGCTGCCCGCAGGCACCCGGATCGGCACCTCGGCAGTCCGCAGAGTCGCGCAGATGGCCCTGCACTGGCCCCACCTGACCCCGGTACCGATCCGCGGCAACGCCAATACTCGCCTCGCGAAACTCGACGCCGGCGAATACGACGCACTGCTGCTCGCCGTCTCAGGCTTGCACCGCATCGGGCATGCTAGACGGATCACTCACCCGATCGACGTCGACACCATGGTTCCCGCGGTCGGCTCCGGCACCCTCGTACTGCAATGCCGCGACGACGACACCGCCACCCTGGAACTCGTCGCCGGTCTCGGTGATCCGCGCGCATGGGCTGAGACGGTCGCCGAGCGCACCATGCTGCACATCCTGCAAGGCAACTGCCATTCCCCGATCGGCGCCCTCGCCCGCACCGAACCCGACGGACGCCTCCACCTACGCGCACGGGTCATCGGCCTCGACGGCAAGGACGTCCTCGACGTACACGAGTGGCACACCGATCCGCTCACGCTCGGCACATCGGTCGCTGCCGCCCTACTCCGTCAAGGCGCCCGTGAACTGCTCAGCCAATAACCTCATGACCTCGGACATGGCTGGGCTACATGAACAGTGCCGCCGCAGCGGAACCACCTCGCAGTTCTACCCAGCACAGAGCGTAAGTGACGTGTGGGGTTCATATTGAAGATGGTCAGTGATTTGGCTAGCGTCCACAGTCGACCTTGATCCGGGCGACGTCCGGGCAAGCGTCCCACGATGATCCCGAACAGAGGATCATGGAGAGATTGGGGTATCTCGCTGAACTGCGCAGACACAATTCAGCGCCTGGCCTCTCGGTAGCTCGCTGGGCTCATAATGCAGGTCAGAAAGCCCGGCCCCGACTCAGGGAGCCGGGCTTTCTGATCTCCATGTGCGCACTGTGGTAGCAAACGAGAAAACACGGAGCATCCCAGGGAGACATGGCTTTCTACTCAGCAGTCTCCTGCGCCGCGGTGCGCGGATGGCTCGGTCGTCACCGTGGCCAGTGCCCGAATTGTGTGGCGATGATGCCGCCGAATCTCCCAGGAACGCCTGAGAGGAAGTTGGCCATGATCGCTACCATGACGCGCCCACCCCTCGTTCTGCTGTACAAGGAGTCGCGCCGTCATGCCCGCAACACGTGAGAGACAGCCGGGCCGACTGGCAGTTCTGGACGGCCTACGGCTGTTGGCCGCGTTGATGGTGGTGGCGTGCCACTACGTGTGGGAGTCGTTCGACGGCGTGCACCCGCCGCAGTACACCCTGCCGACCGCGACCCGCATCGGGTACTACGGCTTCCTCGGCGTCGAACTGTTCTTCCTGATCAGCGGCTTCGTGATCTGCATGAGCAGCTGGGGGCGCGGACTCGGGGACTTTTGCGTCTCCCGGATCAGTCGATTGTTCCCGGCGTTCTGGTTCGCGGTCGTCGCCACCGCTGCCGTGATCACGCTGACCGGCGTGCCGTCGGGCACCTCCGAGAAGCACGAGCCCGGTTTCGTCGACGTCCTCGTCAACCTGACGATGCTGAACTACCCGAGCAAGGTCCCCTCGGTCGACGCGGTGTACTGGACGCTCTTCAGCGAACTCCGGTTCTACCTGCTCTTCGCGGTCGCCGTCGTCTGGGCGGGTGTCACCTACCGTCGGGCACTCTTCTTCTGCCTCGGCTGGCTCGCCGTCACCGTGCTCTCCCCGATGCTCGGTAGCCAGATGGTCAACCTGATCGCGAATCCCCGGTTCTCGCCGTACTTCATCGCCGGCATCGCGATGTTCCTGATGCACCGCTTCGGTCCCAACCTCGTGCTGTGGGGCATCGTGGCGCTGTCGTGGGTGTTGAGCATGAACGGCCTGAACGCCCGCATCAAGGGCCACCACGTCGGGTTCCCCGTGTCGATATGGCCGGCCCGGGTGATCGTGACCGTGGCGTTCGCCGTCATCCTGGTGGTGGCTCTCGGCTACACGGACCGGATCCGGTGGAAGTGGCTGACCGTCGCCGGCGCCCTGACCTACCCGCTGTACCTGCTGCACCAGCGGATCGGCACGAGCATCCTGCGCAAAGGCTACGACGCCGGTTTCGCGCTGTGGTGGCTGATCCCCGCGACGGCCGTGGCCATGATGGTGGCGGCGTACCTCGTCCACCGCTTCGTCGAGCGTCCGCTCAGCCGACGGTTGCGAGACGGCCTGCGCAGCGCCCTCGCCGACATCCGCCAGGCCTCGGCGCGCGATACGGCCCGGACCGACACTCACGCACCCGGTTCGCCGGGGCTTCCCCACCCGCGTACGCCGTCGGAGGACGGTGTCGCCGACGAGGCCCGTCGTGCCGCATGGACCACGGCGGCCGGCCGCTCGTAGCCGGATCGCCTCGACTCCCTCGCCCACCTGCTCCCGCGAGCAGGCGGGCGCAGTCGCGACCATCAGGCGGCCCAATCCGCCTGCGGACAGCACCCGCGCTAAATCCTGTCCTCGCTACCACGACGAACGGCCCTCAGGGATCACTCCCGGAAGGCCGTTCGTAGTAAGACGTCTCCCCTTACGCGGCGAGCGCGCGTGTGCGGGCTCACCGTCAGGCTTTCCTCCCGCTGAAGAGCCGGTCACCGGCTCCGGCACGGTCACCATCACCGTGCCCGCTCTGACTCCGGGGCATCTTTACGGCTGGTACGCCCGCGGCACTGACGGAATGAACCGCTCCGACACGACTGTGGTGTGCCACTTCCGCGTTCCGGCCCAGTAGCGCCGAAGCCCGATTGAGATCGATGCCCGACCGGGCTCAACTCGGCGGTAACTTTGGCCGTCTCACTTATTGCACAGTGGATGGCACGTCCCGTAGCGTCCCGCGCACGATCATGGCGGGTGCCGTTTTCGCGGGGGGTAGAGGATCGTGTCGTTTCGTCGTGTCCAATCGTCGTGGCTCAGGTTTCGTACTCGGCGGACGGCCGGTGCTACCGCCGTCGGCGCGGCGCTCGCCCTGGCTCTGTCGCTGATTTCGGTTCCGCCGGCGCAGGCGGCCCCGGACTGGAACCTCGGCAACACCGGGGCGTCGCAGATCTCGGATCTCAACGCACAGGCGACCGGGCCCATCCGCAACGTCGGGCTCGGCAAGTGCCTGGAGGTGCTGAACGGCGGCACGGCCAACGGCACCGCCGCGGTGTCGTCCGCGTGCAGCGGTGCGACCAGTCAGAGTTGGACGTACCAGCGCGAGACTTCGCTGTGGGACGACGGCACGATCCGGCCGGCCGGCGCCGCGAACAAGTGCCTGACCATCATCAGCAACAACGGCGGCAGCGTGCAGTCGATCTCGATCGGTGGCACCACCCAGATGCTGTTGACCCAGTCCGGCCAGGTCTGGGCGAAGACCGGGGTCGGGTTGGGCGGCTGGACGAAGGAGTCCGACTACAACGCCTCCGAGATCGCGGTCGGCTCGGACGGCACCCAGCTGATGTACAACGGCGGGGTCTACGCCCGTAACGGCATCGGGGTGGACGGCTGGACGTACGAGGGTGGTTACGGCGCACGGGAGGTAGCCACTAACGGCGGCGTCCAGATGTATCTGGGCTCGGACGGTGTCGTCTACGCCCGGAACTCGATCGGTGACGCGAACGGCTGGGTGACGGAAAGCGCCGCCGGTGCCAAGGCGATCGCGGTCGGCTCCGACGGCACGCAGATGATGATCGGCAGCGACGGCGCGGTGTACGCCCGGTCGAGCATCGGCGGCCCGTCAGGGTGGACGAAGGAGCTGGCGCCCGGCGCGCAGGCGATCGCCACCAACGGCGGCGTGCAGATGCTCGTCGGCAGCGACAATCACGTCTACGCCCGTACCGGAATCGGCACTTCCTGGACCAAGGAAAGCACGATCACCGCGACCGACCCGGATTTTGACACCGCCATCGCGGCCGGTTCGGACGGCACTCAGCTGATGGTCGGCTCGGACGGCTACCTGTACGCGAAGAAGGGCGTGAGCGCGGGCGGCTGGACCAAGGAGCTCGCGAACGCCAAGGGCCCCGGCTTCGGCACCTCGATCGCGGCCGGCGCCGGTGGCCTGCACGCCGCCGTCAACAGCACCGGCTATGTCGCGGCGCGGACCGGTATCGGCACTGCCTTCACCACCGAGACCGACCTCACCACCGAGAAGGACAGCGGCCGTCCCGTCCAGTTGTTCGACTGCCACGACTGGGACAGCCAGCACTGGATCTTCCAGATCGGCAAGACGGGCAGCCACCAGCTCTACAACACGTCGGCCGGGCGCTGCGTGGACACGCCCAGCGGGTCGACGGCCAACGGCGTCGCCCTCTGGATGTACGCCTGCAACGGCACCGACGCGCAGCGGTTCTCGGGAACGACCACCCCGCTCCCGCCGTCCGGACCGATCACCAACACGGCGATGACCAAGTGCGCCTCCCCGGCGGCGACCACGGCCACGCCCGCGGTCGGTACGGCGGTCGTACTCAACGCCTGCAACAGCGGCTACAACGGTGGCCCGAAGCTGCAGTGGACGCTCACCACCGACGGCAAGCTGACCACAGCCGGGATGTGCCTCGGGGTCAACGGCGGGGAGACCTCCACCGCGAACGGCTCTTTGACCGTACTGGCGAAGTGCGCCGCGACCCTCGACCAGCAGTGGGCGGTCGGCTGGGACACCAGCAACCGGCCCCGGCTGCTCAACCCGAACTCCGGGCGCTGCCTCGACGTGCCGAACTCCTCGACCACCGTCGGAACCCAGCTGCAGCTCTACAACTGCAACAACTCCGGCGCCCAGGTGTGGGACGTGCCGCACGCGTCGCGGACGTTCACCAGCCCCGCCACGGCCGTGCCGTCGGTGATCCCGCCGGGCACCGGCTGGGAGCGGGCCGCCGCGATGAACACCGCCGAGTTGGTACGGATCAACCGCGCCCGGCTCGGTCTGGTGTTGCACGCCGCGGGCAGCAACGGGCGTAAGGCGGCCGCCGAGACACTCGCCGCGCCGGACACCGCCATGAACAAGTCCTGGTACGACTGGCTCGACGAGAGCTGGGTCCGCGCCGACGGCGGACCGCTCGACCAGGACGTCGCCGCCGCGAAGGTCGCGGACCAGGCGCGGGCCCAGCGCGAGGACGGCCGCGAGCACTTCCTTTACGGCTACCCGATGTCGGGCCTGGGGCCGCTGCCCGACTACGACACCGACGTCGTCGACTTCATGTCGACCGACTCGACGTTCTGGCTGGCCACCCACGCGATCTACGCCGAGCCACCGACGGCGAAGGCGGAGAAGGCCGCGCAGGACAAGGTCAAGGAGATCGCCGCGCGGCACGCGGCGTCCGACCCGTCCGACGCGTGGGTCTGGAACATGTACGCCAACAACGCGATCGACGGTTCGGCCGACGACGTGCGGCGGTTCATCCAGTACGACGGGTGGCCCACCGTGGCGCCCGAGCCCGGAACACCGGAGTTCCGGGTCGAGGTCGAGGCGATCAAGACCCGGTGGGCGCAGGGCGACCCGACCAATCCGCTCGACCCCGACGACGTGCTGCTCGACGTCCTGGAGACCGCCTGGGCGGAGTGGCAGGCCGAGCTGAACTCGCAGGCGCAGCCGCGGGCGGACATCCTGGCCGCGGAGATGCAGGCCCTGGAGGCGATGCGGGCCAGCGCCGAGACGATGCACGACGGCCTGGACTACGCGTGGACCGCCCGCGGCATCCTGTGGGCTCAGGATCAGAAGGTCAACGGCCCGCAGATCACGTGGGGCAGCGTCGACATGTCGCGCGCCCCGGGAGACCTGAAGCTGATCAAGGCGAAGGTGGCCGCGCTGGCCGAGGCGGCCAAGAACTCCGCGGCGGTCGCCAAGGACGCTGCCGACAAGGCTGTCGCCATCCGTACGGCGGCGTACGCGACCGCGACCGCGAACGGGCTGCCGGCCGGCCGGGGCCTGACCTACGCGCAGCAGTCGGCGCAGGTCGCCCAGGCGGCCGCGGCCTCGACGCAGGCCACGGTCAACGCCATGCAGACCGTGGTGGCCGCCGTCAACGCGACCCTCGCGAACTCGGCGACCCTGCTGGCCAACGCGAGTGCTCAGGCGCACGCCGCCCGGGCCCTCTATCTGCGCCAGTCGGCGCAGGACAGCGCGGCCCGTGCCGCGCAGTTGGCCGCCCAGGCGAAGGAGCAGGCGACAGCGGCGGCGAACGCGGCCGCCAAGGTGGCCGCGGACAAGGCGAAGATCGCCACGGTCGAGGCCTCCGCCAAGGTCGCCCTGGCCAAGGCGGACGCCGCCGCGGCGGACGCGGCCAAGCAGGCGCAGATCGCCGCGGACGCGAAGGAGACCGCCGAGCGAGAGCGGCAGAAGGCGGCGGACGCGAACGCTACCGCCCAGCAGCAGGCGGCGATCGCCGAGGCGAAGAAGAACGAGGCTCAGGCCGCCGCCGGGCGGGCGAACGACGACGAGGCGGCCGCCCTGCGCGCCGAGTCCGACGCGGCCGCCGCCGCGTCGCGGGCCGAGGACGCCCGCAGGACCCTGGACAAGCTGATGGCCGAGGCGGCCGTCGCTGACGCGAAAGCCGCGGCCGCCGCCGGCACGGGCGCGGCCGACGCGGCGGAGGCGGAGGCGCGGCGGGCCCGAAGCGCCGCGAACGCCGCCGGCGTCGCCGCGGACAACGCCAATGCGGCGGCCAACGCCGCGCAGTCGGCGGCGGCGAGGGCACGAACGGCGGCCACCAAGGCACGGGCCGCCGCGGATCGGGCTTACGCCGACGTCCGCAAGGCGGAGGCGGCGGCCGCCCAGACGCGTGCGGCCTCGATCAAGGGGCGCTCGCTCGCCGCGGACGCGATCGAGAACGCTCGCAAGTCGGCCGAGCAGGCGGCCCTGGCCCGGCAGTCCGCGGCCGACGCCAAGGCCGAGGCGGCCAGCGCGAAGCAAGCGGCGCAGCAGGCCCGCACCGAGGCGGCCGCGGCGCTCGCGGACAGCGCGGTCGCGTCCGGGCAGGCGATGGCCACCGGCCAGGCGGCGCAGGAGGCCGCCGCGGCAGCGGCGACCGTGGCGGCGCCGGCGGACGAGGCGATCTCGCTCGCCGATCCGTGGGCCACCACGGATTCAGCGGCCGGGCTGGCGTCGCTGAGCTCGCAGGCGGCCAAGACCATCGCCGAGGCGCAGGCGAACGTCGCGGCGGCGCAGGCGGCACAGGCGGCCGTTCTGGCAGCGGCCGCACAGGACGCGGCGAACCGGGCCGCCGGAGACGCGAAGCTCGCCGCCCAGGCGGCGGCGGACGCGGCGGCATCGGCGTCGAAGGCGGCAGCGTCGGCCGCGGCGGCGACCAAGTCGGCCAACCAGGCGGCCGCCGACGCGAAGGCGACCCAGCAGGCGTCCGCCCGGATCGACGACATGGACGCCAAGGCACAGCTCGACGTCGAGAAGGCACGCAACTCGGCGGAGGCGGCGGACGGCTCCGCCGACGCGGCCGAGGCGGCGGCCGACGACAGCGAACGCGACGCCGCCGCCGCACGCGGCGCTGCCGACAATGCCGCATCGGACGCCTCGTTGGCGGACGGCTACGCGGACGACGCGGAGGCATCGGCGGTGTCGGCTCGCGAAGCGGCGGACAACGCGGAGGCTTCGGCGGACGCCGCGCAGGCCTCGCTGAACGCGATCAACCAGACGCTGGCCAACAACCCGCAGTCGCCGGGTGACATCGCCGGATCCGGATCGAACACCAACGCCATACCGACCGAGCTCGACAACGTCTACAGGGTGACGGTCCAGACCGGTTACAGCTTCGACCCGACGAGCGACTGCGTGGGAACCGGCGGCTGTGACGTCACTGGCAACTACCGCTCCAAGGGTTACCACGTCTATCTCCTCGCGAGCTGCGTCACGCCCAGCAGCTCCGATCCCAACGTGTGCGTCAACACCGGCAGCGGGCCGCAGGTCGCGCTCGACGAGTTGATGACCGAACCGTTCGACGTGACCACCCCGGCGAAGATTCACGTCACCCAGCAGCAGATGCTCGAGTCCACGCTCAAGGCGCTGCCGGGAATCCTCTTCGGCGAGTTCATCGGCTGCTACAAGAAGCTCACGCCGGGGGACGACGGCGGCAGCTTGCTCGACTGCGGCATCGTCCTCGCCGAGGTGGCCCTGCCGTTCGCCCTCAAGGGCGTCTCGCTCGCGGTCAAAGAGCTCCGGGTCGCGATGATCGCGCTGAACGTCGGAGGAATCGACGCCGCGCTCGGCATGCTCAAGCTGTCCTCGATCAACGCGCGAACCTATCTGAAGCTGCAGCAGGTGGCGCTGGCGGCACGGGCGCGAGCCATCTTCAAGGGGTTCAGCTCCTGCCTGCCAACCGGTCACAGCTTCGCGGCCGGCACCGGTGTGCTGATGGCCGACGGGTCGATCAAGGCGATCGAGGACGTCCAGGTCGGCGACTGGGTCCGCAACGCGGCTCCCGCCGGCGGGGTCGAGGCGCACCGGGTCACCGAACTGCACGTCACGACCACCGACACCCAGTTCACCAAGCTGACCATCAAGTCCGACGACCGTCGGGCGACAATCGTCGGCACGCAGAACCATCCGTTCTACAGCGTCACCCATCACGATTTCGTGGCGGCGAGCGCTCTCGCAGCGGGCGATCAGTTGCGAATGACGGGGTCCGTAGTGGCCACCGTCGAGGCAGTCAGCAACTACACCGACGCGATGATCACCTATGACCTGTCCGTCGAGGGCGTCCCCGCGTACTTCGTGGTCAATGGCGGGTTGCCGGTGCTGGTGCACAACACCTGCCCGGTGATCATGGCGGTCCAGAGGGTCGTCGGCCTCACGCCCGGCAAGTGGAACAACGTGGCCGCTCAGGACGGGTTGAAAATCGAGGAAGCACTCGGTGGCCACCTGTCGCCCGGCCATCCGTTCATCGACGCCTACGACTCGGCGACGAGGACCGGGACCAGCATCAAGTCCGTCGACTGGCGCGCGGACAACGTCGACACGGCGGGCAGGTTCAAAAGCAAGATCAAGAGCGTCCTGAACGACCTGCACAACGGCAAGAGGTTCGACGACGGCTGGACCTTGTCGAAGCAATACAAGCGGGGCGACATCGACAACTGGGTGCTGAGGGTCGCGTATCCGAAGAACCCGCCGCCGGGCTACATGGAGCGAGCCATGGAACTTGTCGACGAAGCCAAGGCGATGGGTATCAAGCTGTACTACCACCCGATCGATGGCTGATCGGCCAGCCTGATCCGCTGAGAGCGCCGCCTCTGGTTCCACAGAGGCGGCGCTCTTTCAGTCGTGAGTAGCCAACGCGGGTACTCCACCCTCCTTGATCAAGCCACTTTCAGCGATGGCGGCGACGATGCGTGGGTCGAGGAGCCAGGCCTCTCCGTCGTTGCCGCCGGGGTAGAGGGTGTAGATCCGTGGGACCGCGCCGGCCTCGGCCAGGAGATCGTTGATGACGGCCAGCGGCCGGACGGTCGCCACCGCCCATGCGCTGCTCTCGACCCAGTCCCGCGGCGTCCACACGACGCAGCGCCGGTCGTTGATCGTCGTGACATAGTCGCCGGCCTCGACGCTGTCGGGATAGCTCACCGTCTCGACGTGCAGTTCCACACCGTGGTGGCGCAGCGCGGGTCCCCATTCCGCCAGCACTCGACCCACCCCGCCTTCGGCCATGGTCTCCCCGTCGACGTAGAACAACCGGAGACCCGGCTCCTCGTCGAGGGTCGCCTTTCCGCCGAGCGGATGAGCGCCCTCCGCGACCGCCCGTTCTCCGGCCGCGGCCTCAGCCTCGGCGCGATGCCGCCACATCCCCAGGTCGCGCAGTGTCCGCGCCAGCTCAACCCACCGGTGATCCATCCCGGCATCATAGTTAGGGCACCCCCAGGTGGGGGTGCCCTAACTTTGTCGGACTATCCGTTGAACCCGGTCACCGGCGAACGACGACCGCCGCGCTCTGCGCCTTGCCGTCGGCGTGTCCCGGCCGGACGGCGATCACCGTCACCGTGAGCCGCTTGCCGCGCATCGCCGCGGTGAGCTTCAGCGACGAGCCGCCCGCGCCGCGGACGACCGCGCCGTTGAGCCGCCACTCGTAGCGGAACGCGGTCGGCTTCGGCCGCCAGTTCCCCACGGCGGCGGTCACCTTGCGGCCCACCTTCGCGGTGCCGCGGATCGCCGGCTTCGACGTCGCCTTCGCGGCCGGGCCCTTGCCGACCGCCGCGGACGGCGCCGAGGTCGCCGTGGCCGACGTGGCGCCGGCACGCTTCCCGGTCACCCGGACGGTGAGCCGCTTGCCGACCAGAGCCGCCGGGATCACGTACGACCGCGCGGTCGCCCCGTTGATCGCGACACCGCCCGCGAGCCACTGGTACGCGTACGAGGTCGCGGCCGGCGTCCACGTACCCGTACCGGCGGTGACCGTGCCCCCGACCACCGGCTTGCCGGCGATCGTCGGCGCGGTCGTCGCGCGCAGCACCGGCGCGACCACCTGCAGGGCGCCAGCCAGTTTCGCCGTCTCGATGCCGGCGGCGAACGAGCGGACCTCGATGGTGGCCGGGCCCGCCGCGGCGGACGTCAGGTCGACCTCCGCCGTCAGGGCGGTTCGGTCGGCGGAAACCGTCTTCACCGTCGCGGTGATCGGCCCCTTGCCGGCCGGCGTGACCGTGACCGTGTCGCGCAGGTGCAGCGACGTGCCGCGGACCGTGATGGACCGGGTGGCACCGGCGGTCAGGGCGGTCGGGGCGACCGCCGTCACGGCGAACGTGCTGTCACCGCACAGCGGCGTGGCGCAGGTCGCCGTCCACCGGTACGGATGAGGCGCCCGGTCCCCCGCGGTCAGCAGGAACGCGGTCTGCTCGACCGGCGCCCGGCCCGACGGGCACGAGAAGGAGCCGGCGGTCCCCGTCGTGCACTGCTGCAGCCCGGCGCTGGCGGTCACGGCGAACAACCGGGTCGCCAGGCCGAACCCGTCGGTGGGCGTCACCGGGTTGGTGAGCTCCAGGCGGAGATCACGGCCCTGGCGGGCGGTGGTGAGCAGGCACACCGGCGCGTCGGTCGTGGTCAGCGTCCCGGTGTACGGGCCGAAGCCGTAGGCGCTGGAGGGAACGGCCGTGCACTCCTTCGCCGGCCCGCCGGCCGTCCACATCTTCCAGGCGTCCAGGTGGTAACGGTCGTCCCGGACCAACTGGTCGCCAAAGACGAGCACCTGGTAGCGGGCCTTGCCAGCCACGGAGCAGGTGTCGGCGACGACGCCGCACCCCACCTGGGCGCCGTCCGCGTCGAGGACGAGCGTCCGCACCATGCCCTTCGCGTTCCGCACTCCGAACACCAGCTGGTCTGCGGTCTCCGCCGCCACCTGGTAGCAGTGCACGTCCGCGCGGGAGGCGATGGTGCCGGTCGTCGACGGGCCGCCCAGGGAGGTCGGGCGAAGCTCACGGCAGTTGGCCGCCGTGCCAGCGACGTCGCGGCGGGAGAGGGCGTACGAGCCGGCTGCCACCGGGCTTTCCACCAGGACTGTCGCCGCGCCCGCACCGAACCGGCACAAGGTGAAGTCGTCGTCGCCCGCCCCGGTGGTACGACAGATCAGCTCACCGTTCTCGTCGACCACGGACACCCGCGCCCGCGCCAGGAAGTCGGTCTTGCGGATGCTGACGACCTCGGCAGCGCTGTGCGCCGACGCCGGCACGCTGAAGCAGCGGACGTAGTGGCCGCTGTCGAAGGACACCGCCTGTCGGTCCGACGCCGCGGACGATTCGGCGGGGAGGACCGGACAGGTCGGGTTGCCGCCGAGGCGTACGAAGGTGAGCGGGTAGACGACGTCCTGGTCGGTGCCGGCGCGCCGGTTCAGGAACGCCCGGAACGGGGCGGTACCCTGCAGAACGCAGCCCTGCTCGGACAGAGTGGGCAGGTCACAGACGGCGTTGCCGGCCGCGTCCTGCACCGACAGTTCCACCGTCCGGGTTGTCGCGGTGTCCGTCGGGCGCACCACGCGCAGGCGGGCGCCCGCCGGGGTCGACAGGGTGAGGCAAGCGATGCCGCCGGCACGCACCTCGACGTTCTGAGCGGCCGACTGGGGTTCGTCCGACGCCGGCGCGCAACCGGTGTCCGGGCCGCCGGGTTCCGGCAGGAAGACCGTGGCGTAGCTGTCGCTCTTCACGGCCGTCAGCCGGTACCGGCCGGCCGCCGGGAACGTGCACCACCCGGTCTCGCAGACGCGGGTGCCCTGGCTGTCGGTCACCGTTCCAGCGCCGCGGCGGTTCGAGCCGTCCACCAGTTCGACCCGGTACCGGCCCGCGGCGGGCACGACCAGCAAGCGGCATGAGTCGTCGGAGAGGTCGCCCGCCGGGCTCTCGCCGTACCGGCCCGGCCGGACCGGAGCACAGCCCTCGGCGTCCCTGACGAGCTTGAAGTGCAGGGAGTATGCGCCTCGTGCGGCCTTCTCGTCCCACGATCCGGCCACGATGGCCCGGTACGGTCCGGCGCCCTTCAGCGGACAACTGGCCGGCGCGGAGGCGTCAACGCCGACTGATCCCCGCCGGGGCTCGATACCGCAGATCGGCGCGCCGGTCGCATTGGTCAGCCAACCGTTGCCCACCGTGAAGGCCTGCACCAGGTCACCCTGGTCGGCTTCGATGAGGTGGCAGTCGACCTGCAACGGCGACTGCATCCTGACGAGCTCGAGCCGGGTTTTAGTGACCGATCCGAGCTTCGAGGAGCATCCTTGCGTGCCGGCGAGCGGGTACATCGCGAGCTGGACATCGCGCGACTTGGTGGTGGCAGAGTCGCTGACGATGAGGGTGTACGTCCCGTCGCTCGAGAAGACGCACCGGTGACCGAGCTTCACCGGTGTGCACGTCACCTCCTTGCCGGCGCTGTCGAACACCTGCCGGAACAGGCTTGCGGTATCCGAGACGACCAGGTGAGGGCCGGCCGACGCCGCGAAGGTGAAGCAGACCGGTCGGCCGTCGGCGACCGTCGCGGAGACGGCACGGTCACCCGGTCCGCCGAACGCCGCGAGCGACGACTCGCGGCAGCCCGTGGGCTCAGACATCCGGGTCGTGGTGAGGTGGTAGTCCACCTTTTCGCCGTCGATTTCGACCAGGAACAACCGGTACGGTCCGGATCCCCGAAGGACGCACTCCCGGAGCTTCTTGGCGTCACAGACCTCGTCGCCTTCGGCGTTGCGCACCTCGCCCTGCAGGAAAGCACCGGCACCGGCCGGTTTCGGGTCGATACGCACGACGGCACCGGCCGGCTGGTCGAATCGGTAGCACGTGCCGACCGACCCGGCGGGCAGGGCGTCGTCGCGGCCGGGAGCGGAGACCGCGAACGCGGCAGCCGGCAGGTCGGCGCAGCGGGACGGGTTCGTCCGGGAGTCCACCGCGAGCACGTAGTCGGTCGCCTGTGCGGCCCCGATGACGACCAGGGTGTGTTCGCCGGCCTTCGGGACGACACACTCCGCCACCAGGAAGCGGGGCTGGCAGAAGGAGGCGTTCTCGTCGGCGTCCGCGAGTTCCGCCCGCACGCGGCGGTCCGGCGACAGGACGCGCACCGCGAGACGTTCGCCGTCGGAGGCGGTGGTCACCGTGAAGGTGTGCCGGGCGGAGGCTTCGAGCTCCGGACAGGTGACGGGCGTGCCGAGCACGATCGGCCGACCACAGGCGTCGTCAGCCTTGGCGGCCACCGGGGCGGCGGCCGCGGCGCGCACCAGGGTGGCCGGTCCGGTGGCCCCGGCCGGCGCGGCCGGCCCGGTCAACAGCCCACCAATCAGCGCAAGGCCGGTCATCGCGGACACGGCGATCCGACCGGCGCGACCTCTGCCGCGTCGGGTTCGCGGACCGAACAGGCGAGTCATTGACACTAACCCCCGTAGATACATCAATGAACAGTCGGAGCATCGTGCCATGACCCGCCCCGTAGTGATCAACCGGGATGACGCACGTCACGCGCCTGCCGGTCGGGCACCACGTCGATCTTCGACCACCACGAACGCCGCACCGACCTCTACACAAAGACAGGTATCGATGGAGATCGGAAGCGACTAGCATCGATGGATCTACGTGCGACAGTGGGAGAAGCGTTGAAGAAAACACCGCTCGTGCTCGCATCCGTTCTCGTCACCAGCCTCGCCACGACGCTAGCGGGACCTGCCGTCGCCGCACCGGCCGCCGTTCCCGGCGACCTGCGGCAGCTCCAGACCCGTCAGTCGTTGCTCGGCACCCACAGCTGGTATCAGCAGACCTTCCGGGGAATCCCCGTCTTCGGCGGCTACTACGCCGTCCACAAGACCACCGACGGCACCGTGACAACCGCCGACGGCCGCAAGGCGATCACCGGCCTGGCCGGCACCGCCGCGGCGCTCACCGAACAACGAGTCCGGTCCGCGGTGGCCGGGCGGCTCGGCAGGCAGCCCGCCCGTTCCGAACTCGTCATCGTCCCGGGCCCGACCGCCAAGCTGGCCTGGCAGACCCTGACCCCGACCGCGCGGGGCACGGTCCGGTCGCTGGTCGACGCGGGCAGCGGCGCCGTGCTGCGCGAGGAGAACACGGTTCGCGAGGCCAACGGCACCGGCCAGGTCTTCGATCCGAACCCGGTCGTCGCCCTGCAGGACGAGTCGCTCACCGACCAGGACGACACCGAGTACGCCACGCTGAAGGCGGCCTACCGGCAGGTCACGCTGCGCCACCTCGACCCGGACAAGGACACGCTGCAAGGCTCGTACGCGAACAACATCAGTGAGCCCGCCGTCACCTCCGCGGACCGCTCGTACGTCTACCCGCGTTCGGATCCCGGCTTCGAGCAGGTGAACACCTATTACGGCATGACCGCGGCCCAGGACTACATCCACCGGCTCGGGTTCGTCGACGTCAACAACGAGCCGCAGGACTACGCCACGACCGGCCTCACCGCGGACAACTCGTACTACGACCCGTCGGTGGACGGGATCACCCTCGGCACCGGCGGCGTCGACGACGCCGAGGACAACGAGGTGATCTGGCACGAGCTCGGCCACGCGATCCAGGACGACCAGGTGCCGGGCTTCGGCAGCACGGTGGAAGCGGGCGCGATCGGCGAGGGATTCGGCGACTACTGGGCCGTGACGATGTCTCAGGCGACCAGCCCCGACACCGCCGTCACGCCGCTGGCCTGCGTCATGGACTGGGACGCCACCTCGTACACCGATGACGAACCGCACTGTCTGCGCCGTACCGACACCGCCAAGCTCTACCCCGGCGACCTGGTCGGTCAGGTCCACGCCGACGGCGAGATCTGGTCGCACGCCCTCTGGGACGTCAACAAGGCGCTGGGCCGCACCAAGGCCAACCGGATCATCCTCGAGGCGCAGTTCCGCTTCACCCCGGACGTCACCATGCCCCAGGCGGCCGAGGCTACGGTCGCCACCGCCCGCGTCCTCTACGGCATCCGCGGCGCCAACCAGACCCGCAAAGCCTTCCAGGCCCGCGGAATCCTCTCCTAGTGTCGTGAGTCGTTGAATCGTCGTCAGTGGGCACGGCGGCGTGTATGCCGCTTCCGCAGTCGTGCCCACTGACGGCTTACGGCATCAGTACCCAATGGACAGTCGTGGACATGACTAGACGGCACTGACCACTCTCCTGGCCTGGAGAGTGGTCGCCTTCCGGCGTGAGGCTGTGCGTCATGAGCTTCGGACGTACGCGTTTTTCATCGTCAGGGGCGCGGTCTCCGGCGCGGCGTCGCGGACGATGGTGCCGGCATCAGGGTTTTCACCAACGTGGGTGACGGAACGGAATTCAACGGTGCACATGATGCCGAACACGAACTATGCCGGCGCCCGCGTCGCCACCTTGCGGGCGGCGGTCGAGCTGTACGGAAAGGGCAGCCCGGAGGTCAAATCCGTCAAGGGCGCCTGGAACGCCGTCGGCGTCGACGGCACCGGAACCGTTCCTCCCGCACCCACGGCCCGGCGTTGCACTTCATCGGCGGCCGCTACGACAAGGTCGGCGGCGACGTCATTCTGTGGCTGCAGGCGCCCGACCCGCAGCGCCAGAAGGTCACAAACCTGAGCTGGATCGTCGAATAGGCGGTGAAGAGGTGATGGCGACCATGCTCTGGGGTCGCCATCACCTCGCCACGGTGATCGAGGGACACACTCAGGGCATCAGGAAGTAGATCATCGGGTTGTCGGGGGTCGGCCGAACCGGCTCGGTCAGCCCGAGCTCACCCTTCAGCTTGGTGAGCGCGCGGTTGCTCTCCGGGTCCTTCGCCGCCGAGGGCGTGAAGAACTCGACCTTCTTGTCGGCGAGCCACTTGGTAACCACGGCGCCCTCGGTGAACGGGAGGGTGCGCTTGCCGTGGAAGACGTCGTGCACGCTGGTCGGCGTGCCGGACCGCATCAGCGGGAAGAGGTGGTCGATGTACCACCGCGCGAACTTGGCGCCGTGGTCGGCGTCGATGAAGAGGTAGTCGGTCTCCGGCACCTTGCCGAGGCTTTCCCGCATGTCGCCCTGGTTGAACGTCCAGCGACCCTCGGAAAGCTCGGCCGGGACGTTCTGGGTCACCGTGCTGACGATGTCGAACGAGTGCAGCTGCCCCACTCCGTTGTCCCGCAGCGCGCTGAGCAGCCAGGTCGTGGACCACCCATAGAAGGTCCCGATTTCCACCACGTTGGCGGGCCGGGCCTCACGAACGAGCAGGTAGGTGATTTCGGCCTCAAGATCATCAAGCTGAGGCTTCATCGATTTGCCACGCTCCTGCAGAAACGAGCGCTGCGCGTCCCGTACTGCAGCCAAATCCTTGCTGTACTTGGAGTACAGCGAGGAGATGAAGTCGAGGGTAATGGGTTCCACGGTTCCTCCGGAGTGTCTCGATCGCCAACCACTCTAGATGACCTGCCCCTCCACCACCGTGGCGCCGTCGGCGGCCCCGCGATACTCGGCGAAATATCGCGCGCAATTCGGGAGAACAGCATGAGAGAACACCTGATCGCCTGGCTTTACGGCCTGGGCTGGGCGGTCACGGGCCGGTTACCACGGCGCCCGGCGGATCTGCTGTTCCGTACGATGGCCGACCTCACCTGGCGCCGACACGGCCCAGCCGTGCGCCAACTCGAATCGAATCTCGCGCGGGTGACCGGTGCACCCGCCGACGGCGCCGAGGTACGCAGCCTGTCGCGCGCGGCACTACGGTCATATTTTCGATACTGGCGTGAATTCTTCAGCCTGCGCACCTGGCGTCCGGAGCACATTCTCGACCTCGTCAGGATCGACTCGCTGGCACCGATCCGGGACGCGCTCAGTCAGAACCGCGGCGTGATAGTGGCGCTTTCCCACAGCGGAAACTGGGACCTGGCCGGCGCGGCACTCGTGCGGCTCGGTCATCCCTTCACCACGGTCGCTCAGCGACAGCGACCGGAGAGCCTGCACCGACGGTTCGTCCGCCATCGGACCGCGCTGGGAATCGAGGTTCTGCTCGCCGACGACACCCGCCGGACCGTCACCACGCTGACCGCGCGGCTGCGGGACGGCGCGGTGGTATGCCTCCTGGCGGACCGGGACGTGTCCGCGAGCGGCACCCGGGTCCTGTTCTTCGGCCGCACCACCACGATGCCGGGTGGCCCGGCCCACCTGGCCCTGCGCACCGGCGCCGCGCTGATCCCGGTCGCCAGCTGGTACGACGGTCCCGTCCTCCGGGTCCGCGTGCACCCGGAAATCCCGGCACCGGGGGTCGGATCGTCACGGGAACGGGCGGCTCGGATGACCCAGGAACTCGCCGACGTGTTCGAGGCCGAGATCCGGGCGCACCCACAGGACTGGCATGTCCTGCAACCGGTCTGGGAGCCCCCGTCGCATTGACGACCCGAGCCCCACGCGACGGCAGTTCGCCGGGGCCAGGCAGATCGGCCAGACCCACTCCGTACCGTACGAGGCGCAGGTGACGGACACGGCGCCGGATCGCAGCGCCACCTCAGCATGGACTTCGGAGTGCCGCAGTACGGCGCCACAGCTCACGCGGTCTGGCGCGTCACCAAGGTGACCGCGCACGACGGGCGGGGCAACGAGGTCACCGCGAACGCGGCCGAGGCGGCGCCGGTCCTCAGCTACAGATCGCTGGAGCGCGCCTCAGCGGGTGGTCACGACGGCGGAGCGGGCGACGGTGGAGGCGAGGGTGCCGTTCTGCCAGGAGGTGGCGCGGACGACATCGACGGAGAACACGTACGACGTGCCGCGCCGCAGCCCCGTGAGGGTGGCGGAGAGCGTGGCGCATCCGGCGCCCGGCGTGACCTCATGCCACCGCAGCGGGGTCTGTTCGCCGGCGTCCAACTGCTGGGAGATGCTGGTGATGCGGTACTTCAGCACGCTCGAGTCCCGGGAATGGAACCACCGGACGATGGCGCTGGTCGTGCCGACTTCCACGTCCAGCCCGGAGATCTTGCCGGGCTTGTAGTTGCCGACACACCGGGGATCCGTCGAGGTGCCGACGTTCTTGCGGGGAGGCGGCGACGCGGTCGGCGGGGTGAGCGTGGGTTCCGCGGTGGGCGTGGGTGTGGGTGTGGCCTTCGCCGGGACCGGCTTGTCCTGCCGGGAACCCTCCTTCACGAGGATCCAGCCGGCCGTCGGTTCGGTCGCCGCCGGCGCGGCATCCTTCGAACCGCCCGCGCCGCCGAGCGCCTCAGGCACCTCACAGCCACCGAGCGTGACCGGGATGAGCGCCGCGGCCGCCAACCGTAGACCCCAGGTGCGAATAGGCATTGGTTCTCCATCCCGTCGGCCGCGTCAGGGAATGGTTCGGCCGCCGACGGACCTGACTGAGGCGCTTTCCCAGGTCGCACCCGTCCTGCGTCCCGGAGACCGCAGCGTGGGCGGTTATGGAGCCAATGTCTGATTCGCCGGCGGCCGGTGCCGGGCCCACTGCTGGTCGTCTTCCAGCTGCGCGGCGAGCGAGACCAGCAGCGGCTCGCTGTCGGCGGGACCCAGCAGTTGGGCACCGACCGGCAACCCGTCCGCGGTGAAGCCGGCCGGCACGTTCACGCCGGGCCAGCCCAGCACGTTCCACGGCCACGCGTACGGGCAGGCGGCGATGATCGCCCGGTCCGTGCCCCAGCTGGACAACGCGGCGAAGGCGCCGATCTTCGGCGGCGGCGTAGCCGTGGTCGGTGTCAGCACCACGTCGAACCGGTTGAAGACGGCCCCGATCCGACGGCGCAGACCGGAGTCGGCGGCCCAGGACAGGCGCAGTGCGGCGCCACCCAGCAACCGACCCTGCCGTGCGGTGTGCCGGGTCCTGGGATCCAACACCGCTCTGTCCGGCACCCTCTGCGTCCAGTCCCGCACTCCGCTAGCCGCCCGCGGAACGAAAGCCAGGCCGATCAGCCCGTACCGGGGATCCGCCTCCACGACGTCGTGGCCGAGTCGACCCAGGGTCGCCGCCAGGCCGGTGACGGCACTTCGCACCGCCGGGTCCAGCGGCCGGGAAATGCCACCGGCGAAGGCACTGCGAAACGACAACGCGATGCGCAGACGACCCGGATCGCGCTGCACGGCCGGCAGCACCCGCAACGCCGCCGGACGATGCAGATCGCCGGCGTGGCTGCCAGCGGCCGCGTCGAGCAGCAGCGCGGCGTCCCCGACGGTACGGGCCAACGGCCCGTAGCCGGTGAGACCGTTGAAGGCCTCCGGGTGCGGCCACGTGGAAATACGCCCCCGCTGAGGCTTGATGCCGACCAGGTGGGTCCAGGCGGCCGGGATGCGCACCGAACCCGCGCCGTCCGAGCCGAGAGCCGCCGCTACCAGGCCCGCGGCGACCGCGGCCGCCGCGCCGCCGGAGGATCCGCCGGGGGTACGGTCCAACGCCCACGGGTTGCGGGTGGCCCCGAACGCCGGCCCCTCGGTGAATGGCCACTGCCCCAGTTCACAGGTATTGGTCTTGCCGACCACGATGGCGCCGGCGGCGCGCAACCGGCGTACCGCCTCGGCGTCGACCTGCTGCGGCGGAAACTCACCGTCACAGCCGAACGCCGTCGGATCCCCCGCCACGTCGATGTCATCCTTGACCGCGATCGGTACGCCGAGCAGCGGCAGCCTTTCACCGGCGGCGAGTCGACGGTCGGCCGCGTCCGCCTCGGCGAGCGCGGCGTCGGGCCGCACCCGGCGAAAGGCGTTGAGCGTCGCCTGAGCCGCGTCGATGCGCTGCAACGCCTGCTCGACCAGCGACCGCGACGTGACGGTGCCCTCGGCGAGAGCCCGTGCCTGGGCGGTGAGGCCGGCGGAGGCCACATGGACCATGGGAGTCCCCTGTCGTCGTCGCGGTGAAACGAAACGAACGATAGGCATTGATGGGCCGCCAAGCATAGCTTGATCTCAATAAATGTCAGGTCAACGTCCCGACAGCGGCCGCCAGGGCCCTGACCGCGCCGATCAGAGCATCAGGGGTATGCCGGGCGTAGCCGACAACGAGGCCAGGCGATGCCGGGCGATCGCGGGTGAAGTGCTCTGCGCCGTGTAGCAGCACTCCTGACCGTCGGGCAGCTTTCACCAGGGAGCGCTCGTCGAGGTGCGAAGGAAGCGTCAGGAAGGAATGGAGGCCGACTGACGAGCTCGTTTTCAGCTCCGGCAGGTGCGCGTCGACCGCTCCGACGAACGTGGTGAGCCGCTCGTGGTAGCGCTTGCGCATCCGGCGCAGATGCCGTTCCAGCCGTCCGGTGGCGATGAACTCGGCGTACGCCAGTTGATCCAGCGTCGAAGCACCAAGATCCTGACGAGCTCGGGCCCGCTTGAGCGCGGGCATGAGATGTGCCGGGACTGCCAACCATCCCAGGCGCAGGCCCGGGGCCAACGTCTTGCTGGCCGAGCCGCCGTACGCGACGTGGTCGGGGTCGATGCCCTGCACCGAGGCGGGCCGTCGTGGGCTGTCGAACCAGAACTCGGCATCGTAGTCATCCTCGACGACGAGACCGTCGACCTGTCGCGCCCACGAAGTCAGGCCCTCGCGTCGGCGGTCCGACAGGACAGCCCCGGTCGGAAACTGGTTCGCCGGGGTCAGCAGGACGGCCCGCGCCCCGGAAGCCGCGAGAGCCTCCACGTCGAGTCCCTCGGCGTCCACCGGGATGCCGACGGTATTCAGGCCGATGCCCTCGATGAACCGGCGCTGTCCCGGATGGCCGGGATCCTCCACGGCGACGGCGGTGTGCCCCATCTCGGCGAGCATGGTGCACAACAAGGCGAGGCCCTGGGCGAAGCCGGCGGTGAGCATGATGGTGTCAGCCGAGGTGCGGGCGGCTCGGACCCGGCCCAGGTACGCGGCGAGTTCCCGGCGCAGCTCGACCACTCCGCTCAGGGAGGGGTATTCCAGGTGTGCCGGGGTGGCCGTCTGAAGCACCTGTTGAAGGCACATCGACCACTCGCCTCGCGGGAAGCCGCTGACGTCGGCCAGTCCGGTCCGGAGATCCCAACGGATCGGCGGGTCGGTGGATGCCGGTTCCTCGCTCTGTGGTGCGCGGGCCGCCGGGGAGGCGATGGTAAGCGCATGACGCGCCACGCGGGTGCCGGAGCGATCGACGGATACGAGATAGCCCTCAGCGCTCAGCTGCTGGTAGGCCTCCACCACCACGCTGCGAGCAAGTCCCAGGTCGTCGGCGAGGCGGCGGCTGGACGGTAGCGGGGCGTCCGGCCGCAGCGTACCGGCCTCGATCATCTGCTTGATGCCGCTGCGAAGCTGCTCGTGCAGCGGTCGAATCGATCCTCTGTCGACCGAGAGCTGGAGGTGCCACGCCATCTCGACTGTCCAAGCCTTCCCCGTCCGGTCCGGTGGTCTGCCAAACCGGTGGTCAACTGGTCCGCTTCGTCGGCTCCTGACGAACATACGGTGCTGCCATGACGAGCTACCGTGGTGCCGCGTACGGCATCGGCGCGATGACCCTGGTAGGCAGCTCCGCCGCGGTCCTCGCCGGAATCAGCGACTATCCGACATTCGGTGGACAGCTGGTGCGCTACGCCGGCGCGACGCTGGTTCTTCTCCTGGTGATGCGTGTTCAACACGTATCACATCTGAGCCTGTCACGAGCCGAGCTGGGGCGACTGACGCTACTGGCGGCCACCGGGCTGGCCGGCTTCAACGTCTGCTACGTGCAGGCGGTCCGGTACGCCGACCCGTCCAGCGTGGGCGCGGTCGTGGGCGGCGTGCCGATCGTGCTGGCCGTCATGGACCCGATGCTGCGCCGGCGATCTCCGAGCATGCGGATCGTGGCCGCGGCCCTGGTGGTCGCCGTCGGCGTCGCGATCACCCAGGGGTACGGCGGCGGCAGTCTTGCCGGCCTGTCGTGGTCTTTGGGTGCGCTGGGTGCGGAGGTGGCCTTCTCGTTGCTGGCCGTCCCCGTCCTGCCACGGCTGGGTCCGATCCGGGTGTCGACCTACGCGTCGGCCCTGGCCGTGCCGGTGCTGCTGATCGCGTCGCTGGTGGCCGACGGTCGCCACGCGCTGCCCGTACCGACTCAGGCACAGGCTCTGAGCCTGCTGTACCTCGCCGTCGTCGTCACAGCGTGGGCATTCGTCCTGTGGTACGCGGCGATCAGCCGCCTCGGCGCCGACCGAGCCGGGCTCAGCGCGGGCGTCGCACCGGCCAGCGCGGTCGTCGCCGCCGCGGTCCTGGGTACCGGCCAGCCCTCCGGTGCCGACGTGGTGGGTGCGGTCATCGTGGGCTTGGGCGTCGTCATCGGTCTGGCACCTGACCGGCGGTCGCGGTCCGGGGCCGAGCCGTCAGCGCAGCAGAACGGCGATCAGATCCGCGCCCAGCGCGGCCGTCGCCGACAGGTCGAGCTGGTGGCTGACGTAGCAGCCGCGTCGGGTCGTCACGGTGAGGCCGGCCTTCTTGAGGACCGCCAGGTGCCGTGACACCTCCGGGGCGCTCAGCTGCCACGCCTCCGCGAGTTCGCCCGTCGTGCGCGGCCCGCGCGCCAGAGTTCGGCACAGCGGCAGCCGGGGGCGGAGACGGAGACGAGGTGGGGACGGCCGAAGGCGGTGGGGATGAAGGTCATTCCGTGCTGGCGGGGGCCGCCGCTGTCCGGCGCTGGGCCCCCGCGGTCTGACCGGACACGGACCCCGAGAGGGACGCTTTGCGCGCGTCACCGCCTCGGGGTCCGACAGTGGGTCAGAGAACGGTCGCGGTGGCGACGACCTTGCCTCGGTGTGCCTGGCGCGGATCGCCGTAGCGAACCTCGGTGCTGCCCGAGCTCAGCTGGAACTGGGCCTGGGTCCAACTGGTCACCGTCTGGAACAGCATGTCGCCTCCGACGAGGAAGCCGCCTTCCTGCTGACGGGTGGCGGGGTTGTAGCGGTAGTACACGCCACCGCTGGGGACCTGCGGGCGCTTGGCCACCTTGAGCACCGACACGGTGCCGCCGCCGATGCTGGGCTGGGTGCCGAGTTCGAGGTTGGTCACGCGGTAGCGGGCGACGGTCTGCTCGGCGTAGACCCCGGCGCTGGTCGGGTCGTCGACGTTGCCGAAGCGCACCTGGGTGGTGCTGGTGCGGGGCTGGAACTCCATCATCGTCCAGTCGGGCGTGCTGTGGATCACCATGTCGCCCTGGTAGATGAAGTCGACGACCTCACCGGTCCTCGGGTCGAACAGGAAGTACTCCCCGGTCCCGCTGTCGGCCGGCGACTGGAGCTTGAGCACCTTGACCGTTCCGCTCGGCCAGGTGGGCTGCGTGGCCCAGGCGAGGTTCCACAGTCTCGTCTCGGTGAGCGTCGATGACGAGCTGGCAGTCGCTGCCGCGGCCTCGGCGTGCGAACGGGGAGCGGCGTTGGCCGCCGCGCCCGCTGCCACGCCGCCGGCCACGACGCACACCGCCAATGCTGCGTGCAGGCCGGTGCGGAGCATACGACGTTTCACGGGTGCCTCCTGATACCTGGAATCGGTAAGCATGAACACGATGGACGGTAGCGTGATGCGCCCGAATGCGAAATACGTGAAGTATTGACGTAATTGAACTTTATGACCATGGGTACGCCCGGACGACAAGGCGTGGAAACGCGCGGGAACGTCAGCCGGGAAATGCCGTGAACGGCTTGCCGACCGGCGGGATGAGGCGGGCGATCGCCGTGTGGCCGGCGGAGTCCGGATGGTCGCCGTCGTCGATCAGCAGCGAGGTCGCGTCCTTTCCCCCGTCGGGCCCGTGGAACGCGGGATCGGTCGAGACATAGGCGGCGCCGCTTTCGGAGGCTGCCGCTTCGAGCGCGTCGTTGATGGCGCGGGTCGTCTCGACGGACGCCTCGACCCCGCTTTCGCCGTATTCGTCCAACCCCGCCTTGCCGTCGCGGACGACGTTCCAGTAACCGAGCACGACCACGGTGGTCTGGTGAATTTCCTGGATGCCGTCGATCGTCTCGCGCACATTGGCGTGGACGTCGGCCGCCGCGGCGGCCACAGCGGTCGAGTCGGTGAAATCGTCGGCTACGTCATTGGCGCCCACCATGAGCAACACCTCGTCGGCCCGCCGCAGGGCGTCGCGCACGGTCGGATCGCCGAGTTGCGCGCGGACCTGGGCCGAGGTGAGTCCGGTCTCCGCCAGGTTGAGGGAGAGAGCGTTCTCGTGGCGGGCGTACAGCTCCGGGAACGCCGAACAGGCGCATCCGGTGCCGGCCGGCACCGAGTCGCCGAGCGTGACCACCGTCGGCCGCACCGGCGCGGTCCCGCCCGGCTCGCATCCGCCCACGAGCGTGAGCAGCAGCATCGCCGCCGTGGTCAGGGCAGTGGCCGACCCAGCTGAGCGGAGAGCCAGTTGAACGCGGGGGCTTCCATCTGACGCCAGACCGCGTGGTTGTGACCGCCGCGTTCCACCTCGGCCGTCGTGAGCGAGATCGGTGGCCGGGCGGCGCGGGCGATGAGCAGGGAATCGCGGCGGATCTTCTCCTCGTCCTTCGCCCACCCGATCCAGAGTGCCATAGCGGGCCGGGGCATGTGTTGCAGCCGCCACGCTACGTTGTGCTCGGTGTGTTCCTTACCGTCGCCGACGACGATTCCCGGTCCCGCCAGGCCGGACATGCTGGCGGCGGCCGCGTACTTGGTGGGGTTCCGCAGTGCCAGGCTGGTCGCGCAGTAACCGCCGGCCGAATAGCCGATCAGACCCCAGCCGGCACGGTCGGTGCGGACCCGCAGGTGCGCCTTGGCGAAGGCCGGCACGTCGACGGTCAGGAACGTCTCGGTCTGCGGTCCGCCCCGCATGTTCGTGCATTCGGTGTCGAGCAGCTGCCGCGGCGTCTGGAAGGGGAACAACACGACCGTGGGCGCCATCCGGCCGGCGGCGATCTCGGCGTCCAGGACCGATTGGACCTCGAGCTTCTTCAGCCACGTACGCGGGGATCCCGGATAGCCGTGCGCCGCCTGCACCACCGGGAACCGCTGGTTGCCGGTGCCGTAGGCGGCGGGCAGGTAGACGTACATGCTCAGGGTGAGTCCGCTGGCCTTTCCCTTGACTTTGAACGCGCGGATCGTGCTACGCGCCGACGCGGTCGAGGTCGTGGACGCCGAATCGGGCTCGGAGAGCTCAGGCTCGGCGGCGTCGGGCTCGGATTCGTCGGACTCCGTCCCGGAGGCGACGGAATCCGCTTCGGGGTCGACGTACGCCTCGGTCATCCGATTCAGCTGCACCAGCACGGTGACGGTGACGCTGAGCAGCGCGGCTATGACGCCCACCGTCCGCAGCACCACCCGCAACCGCCCACCGCGCTCCCAGGTCACCGCGATCAGGAGGGCGGTCAGCACCACGGCCGTGAGACCGGTGATCAGCAGCGGAGTTCCTGCGAGGTTCATTCGGTCTTTCCTGTCGGCAGCACCAGCGGCGGCGCCAGCGGCGGGCTCAGGTGCGCGGTGGTCCAGGTGATCGCGGTGCGCCACGCCTTCGGCGCGGCGGTGGTTAGCACGGTCACCGTCGATGGCAACTTCGGGGAGCTTCCCGACGGCTTGACCGGGCCCACCACCGCCACGGCGGTTCCGGCGGGTGTGTGACCCAGTGCCGCGGTGAACGGCTTCGGGGCGTTCTGCACCAGGGCCATGGCGCTGAATTGCGTCGGCAGGGCCCGGACGAGTCGCCCGGCCAGGGTGACCTCCCCCGCGCCGGCCACCAGGGCCCAGCGGTCCGAGGTCACGCGAAAGGCTCGACGCAGACTGGGCAGCAGAGTGCGCAGCGCCTGGGCGTTTGTCGCCCGCGTGGGTATCAGCGTCACCATCACCACGCCGGGCACCGGGTCCGCGACGACACCGGACGCGCCGAGGACGACGAGGACCGGATAAGGCCTCGAGTCAGCCGCGGGATATGCCGGGGAATATTCGGACGGCACCGTCACCGTCGGCGTCGCCGCGAGGCGCCAGCTCTTCAGGTCCGGTGGCTCCCACGTCGTTGTCGACCGTCCCGCGAGAGTGCCGTCCAGTTCACCGACCAGCGTCGGAGCAGTCGCGGTCTCGGTGCCGGTGTCGCCGGCCAGAGCCGACCAGGATGGGTAGAACTGTTCCGAGCGGTTCGCCACCAACCCCACGCACAGCACCACCAGGACCTCGGTCACCAGGACCCCGAGGGTGCGGACGACGAAGCGCCAGCGGCCGAACCGGGACCAGAGCAGGATCGTCATCGCGGCGGACACGACCGCCACGAACCCCGCCACGACAAGCAGGGGAATCCCCGTCAGGCTCATGAAGACGCCGACCCACCGGCTCTCACCACGGCCGCGCCCGACGGCCGACTCCCTACGCATCTGAACACCATGGTCTCGCCTTTCCATCGATTGCCGCCGGACAGCATCGCGGACCGGGTGTGTGGACGCCGTCAGGTGCCGCGACGCTATCGCGACACGCACAACCGGTTACCACCATGGCCGGCCGCCGAATGCGTGACGAGATGATCGCGGGGTGGCGGACGTCTCGTATCGTCGCGTCCCGTCGGACTGATGGGGGCGGAGATACTGGTGAATGCGACGGCAGAAAAGGTGACGGCACCCGCGAAAGGGGTGACCGAATCGCCTGGGTCCCCGCGTCGGGACTGGCGTGCGTCGGTGCCGAAGGTGGCCGCCAGGGTTCTCTTCGCGGTGGCGGTGTTGTGCGCGCTGGCCGCGGTCAGTGCCGCCTTCGGTGCCCGGCTGCTCCCGCTGCGCCGACTGGTCGACGCCCTGCTCATGCCCGCACCGGCGAACCTGGGCTACGCCGTCTTCCTGACCATGCTCGCGGTGGGCGTCAACAACCGCAAACGCGTAGCGTACTGGCTGCTCATCAGCTATTTGGGGCTGCAACTGGTCACCGACGCGACGCTGCTGTTCGTGCGGCTCGAACGCCCTCCGCCGGCCTGGACCCACATTCCCGACCGGCATTGGTGGTTCCTCGCCGGGAACCTGGCGGTGACCCTGGTCATGCTCGCCGTGCTCGCCCGCGCACACCAGCAGTTCTACGCCCGGGTGCAGCGCGCCAGCCTGCCGAAGGCCCTCATCACGGTGGGCGCGATGATCACCGTCTTCTCGCTGATCGGCTGGGGACTCGTGGCGGCCTTCCCCGGGTCGCTGCGTCGCAACGGTCTCTATGAGCTTTCGTACGCCGTTCGCCAGGTCACCGGCGGCGCGTTGGACCTGAACGTCCACCGGGCCGGAATGGCTCCCGGCTGGATCAACCTCGTCCTCGGCTTCTTCGGCGCGCTGACCCTGCTCACCGCCTTCGCGGTGCTGCTGCGTTCCCAGCGGGCCGCCGCGTCGCTTGACGTCGAGGAGGAAAGCCGGGTCCGAGAACTGCTCGACACGTACGGCCAGGACGACTCGCTCGGCTACTTCGCCACCCGACGCGACAAGGAAGTCATCTTCGCGCCATCGGGTCGGGCCGCGGTGACGTACCGGGTGGTCGGCGGCGTCAGTCTCGCCAGCGGCGACCCGATCGGTGACCGGCACGCGTGGGGTCCGGCCATCGCCGCCTGGCTCCAGGAGGCCCGGGAGTACGCCTGGACACCGGCCATCATGGGTGCCGGAGAGGCGGGCGCGACCGCCTACGCCCGGGCGGGGATGCGGGTGCTGGAACTCGGCGACGAGGCGATCCTGCGGCCCGCCGCCTTCAGCCTCGAGGGCCGGGAGATGCGCCAGGTGCGCCAGGCCGTGGCGCGGGTCGAACGGGCCGGTTACACCGTACGCATCCGCCGTCACCGTGACATTCCCGCCGCCGAGATGGACCGCATCGTCTCGCTGGCGTCCCGCTGGCGTGACACCGAGACCGAGCGGGGCTTCTCGATGGCCCTCGGTCGGCTCGGCGACCCCGCCGACGGCGCCTGCGTCCTGGTGGAGGCGCTCGACCGCAACGGCGCCGAGGCGGCGCTGCTGTCCTTCGTGCCGTGGGGCGGCGACGGCTTGTCGCTCGATCTCATGCGCCGCGACCGGACCCTGGACAACGGCCTCATGGAATTCATGGTGGCCACCCTGATGGAGGAGGCACCGCGGCTCGGTGTCACCCGGGTGTCGCTGAACTTCGCCGTGTTCCGGGCCGCCTTCGAGGAGGGCGCGCGCATCGGGGCGGGACCGGTGCTGTTGGCGTGGCGGCGGCTGCTGCTGTTCCTCTCCCGCTGGTTCCAGCTGGAGTCCCTCTACCGATCCAACATCAAGTACCAACCTCAGTGGATTCCGCGGTTCCTCTGTTTCGAGGACGTCAGCGACCTGGCGAAGGTCGGCTTCGCCTCGGCCGTCGCGGAGGGCTTCATCGAGGTGCCCAGCCTGCTGACCCGGCTGCGGCGCGGCCGGACCGCGGCGGCGACCCAGGCGGCAACGGGCCCCCGGATTCCGCTCCCCCGGGTCTCCAGCGACGCCGCAACCGAGCCCGTGTCCGACGCCGAGGCCGCCCGCGAATCCGGACTGAGCGAACAGACCCGGGTACGGCTGGCGAAGCTGTCGGCGCTGCGCGCGGAGGGTGTCGATCCGTACCCGCCCGGCTTCGCGCGTACCCACGGCTGCGGCACGGTGCGGCCCGCACACGAGGGCCTGGCACCCGACACCGCCACCGGGCAGAGGGTGTCCGTCGCCGGCCGGCTCGTGCTGCAACGCGACCACGGCGGCGTGTGTTTCGCCGAGCTGCGCGACCCGAGCGGTGACCTGCAGATCATGCTGACCGTCGACCGGTTGGGACGGCGGGAGCTGTCGCGGTGGCGCGGCAGCGTGGACCTGGGCGACCACGTCGGAGTCACCGGCGAGGTGGTCACCTCCCGCCTCGGCGAGATCTCCGTGCTGGCCGACTCGTGGACGATCACCGCGAAATGCCTGCATCCGTTGCCCGACAAGCGCCGCGGGCTCGCGGATCTGGAAATGCTGAGCCGACGGCGCCACCTCGACCTCATCGTGCGTCCCGCCGCCCGCGACATGCTGCGCATCCGGTCGGCCGCCGTCCACGCGCTGCGAACCGTGCTGATCGGGCGGGATTTCCTCGAGGTCGAGACGCCGATCCTGCAGCCGGTGCACGGCGGCGCGAACGCCCGCCCGTTCGTCACCCACAGCAACGCCTACGCCATGCCGCTGTACCTCCGCATCGCCCCGGAGCTCTACCTCAAGAGGCTGGCCGTCGGCGGCGTGGAGAAGGTCTTCGAACTGGGCCGGGACTTCCGCAACGAGGGTGTGGACGCGACCCACAATCCCGAGTTCAGCATGCTGGAGGCCTACGAGGCATACGGCGACTACACCTCCATGCGTACGCTCGTTCGCACCCTCATCCTCGCCGCGGCGACGGCCGCGCACGGCGCCCCGGTGGCCCGCCGCGACGGCGTGGAGATCGATCTGGACACGCCGTGGCCGGTCGCGACGGTCCATGACGCGGTCTCGGCCGCCGTCGGGGAACCGGTCTGCCCGGACACCGACGTCGCCGACCTGCGCCGACTCGCCATGGCGACGGGCGTGGCCCTGCAACCCGGGTGGACCGCGGGCCAGATGGTCCTGGAGATGTACGAGAAGCTGGTGGAGAAGCACACCCAGGAGCCGACGTTCTACACCGACTTCCCGACCGAGGTGTCGCCGTTGACCCGGGCGCACCGCGACGAGCCGCGCCTCGCCGAACGCTGGGACCTGGTCGCGTTCGGCATGGAGCTGGGCACGGCGTACACCGAACTGGTCGATCCGGTGGAACAGCGGCGCCGGCTCACCGCCCAGTCGCTGCGCGCGGCCGACGGTGACCCGGAAGCCATGCAGCTCGACGAGGACTTCCTGCAGGCGCTGGAGTACGCCATGCCACCCACCGGCGGTCTCGGGCTGGGCGTTGACCGGCTCATCATGATGTTGACCGGGCGCAGCATCCGCGACACCCTGCCGTTCCCCCTCAACCGCCCGGCGGCCCGGCGGCCGCAGGAATACCAGGCGGCATCTATCGACGCGTGAAACGATCGGTGATCGCGGTTCGGCCCTCGCGGCGGTCCGGTCCTCGCCATACTCGGATCTGGGCACATTCCGGTCACGCTGAGCTACGGCCGGCCGCCCGTCGTGATTCGCCTATCGCAGGGGCTTCCATGACAACCGACACCTCCACCGACCACCCCGCAGGCCGCAAGCCGCGCTATCTGCGGGTACAGGACTGGCCGACGGCGACGAAGCTGACCGCCGCTTTCCTGCTGGTCGCGCTGGTCGTGATGGCGCTCGGCGCCATCGCCGTGAGCAGGCAGGAGGCCGCCGAGAAGCGGATCAACACCTTCTACTCGGACATCACCCTGCCCATTCGCGACCTCGGCCGGATACACACCCTGTTGGCCGACTCCGACGCGCTGGTCACGGAGATGTTCGTCCAGGCCGACCAGGCCGGGGTGCGCGCCGTCCAGGAGCGGGTGAAGAAGGCCGACGCCGACCTGGACGCGCTGTTCGCCGGGTACGCGGCCGGCGACATGACCGGCCGCGAGCAGGCCCGAGACGGGTTTGTCGACGCGCTCAAGCGCTGGCGGGAGAGCCGCGACACCACGTTGGTGCCGATCGCGCTGGGCAGCAATTCGGGAGACGAGTATCGGGAGGCGCGTGAAAAGACCAGCGGGCCGATCCTCGACGAGGCTCAGCAGCGACTCGACCAGCTCATCGCCGGGGAGGAGAGCGACGGCCGGGTGTTCCTCGCCGACAGCGCCGCCGCCTCCCGGTCGTCGCTCATCCTCACCGGGGTGGCCGTGGGCATCGCGGTTCTCATCAGCATCGGCCTGGTCTTCGTGCTGCGCCGGCTCGTGGTGGTGCCGCTGCGCCGGGCCTCGGATGTGCTCGGGGCGCTCGCGGACGGGCGGCTGGACCAGCGCCTGGACGTCGCCAGCGCCGACGAGGTCGGGACCATGGCCCGGGCGCTGAACCGGGCGCTGGAGACCCTCGACACGACGATGCACCGGATCGCCGGCAGCGCGACCGCGCTCAACGCGGCCTCCGCGGAGTTGTCCGCGACCGCCTCGCAGATGTCCGCCGGTGCGGCGGAATCGGCGGAGCAGACCGGCACCGTCTCCGCCTCCGCCGACCGGGTCTCCGCGAACGTCCAGATGGTCGCGGCGGGTACGGAACAGATGGACGCCTCGATCCGCGAGATCGCAACGAATGCCGCCGGCGCGACCGCGATCGCCGCCGAGGCGGTCACCATGGCCGAGAACACGGCGGCGACGATGCAGCGGCTCGGCACCTCGTCCACCGAGATCGGCAATGTGATCAAGCTGATCACGTCCATCGCGGAGCAGACCAACCTGCTGGCTCTCAACGCCACCATCGAGGCCGCCCGCGCCGGCGATGCCGGAAAGGGCTTCGCCGTCGTCGCCAGCGAGGTCAAGGACCTGGCTCAGGAGACGGCACGCGCCACCGACGACATCGCCGGGCGGGTGCAGGCCATCCAGTCCGACACGGCCGCCGCCGCCACCGCGCTGGAGGGCTTCTCCTCGGTCATCGGCCGGATCAACGACTCGCAGACCACGATCGCCTCGGCGGTGGAGCAGCAGACCTCCACGACCAGCGAGATCTCGCGGAACGTGGCCCAGGCCGCCGAGGGCGCCACGGACATCGCCCGCAACGCCTCACAGGTGGCCGACACCGTGCAGGAGACCAACGTCGGCGCGAACGACACCGCCCGCGCCGCCCAGGACCTCACTCGGATGGCGGCCGAGCTGAACCAGCTCGTCGGGCAGTTCCACTTCTGAGCGGTTATCGCGGGCCGGGCGGGCGGCGCAGGGAGCGGACGTTCGCCTCGGTCGGCTCGTCGCCGGCGGCCGCGCGCATGGCGTTGAGGTAGCCGTCGGTCTCGCGTTGTTCGCCGAACTCCGCGAGGCGCTCGAGGACCACCTGCCACTCGCGATCACGGTCGGTCGCGAGCTGGGCCCGTACCTCGGTCAGCAGGTCCTTGATCTGATCCGGGCCGGCGGGTTGGTCGCCGAGGCGGCGCAGGATCTGGTCGCGGGCAAAGGCCACCAGGACCGCCAGCCAGGCGAGCACGAAGATCCCCGTGACCACGATGAGTACGGCGATGCCCCGCACGTTCGGCGGCGGGCCGGGCGGGAGCCCGAGGCCGGGCGGCGGCCCGGGCCGCTCGGGAAAGCCCACGATGGACGTGATGACCAGGGCCCCGGTCGAGGCGATCGCCACCACGAGACAACCGACGAGCAGCTTGCTCATCTGGAAGTGAAGCCCGCTCACGGATAACCCGCGATCGGCTGCGGCCCGCGAAGTCATGCAGCCGAGATTACGGAGTAAACCGGCGTGACGCGAATTACAGTCACGCGGAACGCCGGCGCCGGAGCACCTTCCGGTATGGATCGATCATCCGATCGAGCACGGTCTCCAGCGCCCGGCGGTCGGCCGCCGGGATCGGCGAATCGTCGGCCAGCATCCGGGCCAACTCGTGCACCAGGGGGTGTGCGGGCGCCGGCTTGGGCACGGGGCCGGCGAGCCGATCCGGGTACGCCGCGAGCACCAGATCGTTGATGCTCTTGCCCAGCACCGGCGCGATCCGCTCGATGGACCGGATCGTGGGCCGCTGCTCCTCGCTCAGCCAGCGCAGCACGACCGAGGGATCCATGCCCACGGTCCGAGCGAAGTGGGTAGGCGTCGGAAACCGGGCGGCGTGGATCGCTTCCTTCAGATAGCCGCCGAAACTCATTCGTGAAGCATAGGCCGGGGGAAGGATGACTCGACACATTGGTTGAAGCGCCATGTAATGCTAGCGTCATTGGCTGGATAACCAATGGCCGGCCGGCCATCCGCGCATGAGAAAGGTCGTGGCGCCGTGGTGCAAACAACGATCATGGCGATCCTCCCGGTGCTGACCGGCGCGCTCCTGCTCCTGCTCCAGTTCCTGCTCAAGCGCCGGCGCGCCGACGCGAATCTCCACCAGCCCCTTGGTCCCGGCGGCGCTCATCCTGCAGCGCCGCCGGCCCCGGTCCCACACCCGCCGGCGATGGCGGTCGCCGCGGGTGTGGGACCGCGGACAACACCACCCGTCCGGGTTACACCGCGGCCCGCCCGGCGTCCCGCCGCCCCGGCGCCGCTCCCGACGCCGGCGGAGATCTCACCCGATCGAGTGAGCCCCGCCGCCCGGCGAGCGGCCAGAAACAGCGGCGCGTCCCGCTTCTCCCCGATGGGCCGGAGCACGGCCACCGAATCCGCACGCCACTCGCCCTTATGACCGAAGTGGCCCTTACATACTGATTGCTCGATCGCAGCGACACGACCGGGGCTTTGCGGGCTTGCAAGATCTTCTATGCTGCCCGCCATGTCTTCGTTCAGCGACGTCGTGCTCGATCCGGCGGCGGCCTACCCCGAGGTCAGGGGGATCCGGGCGGCGCTGGCCGCCCGGGACTGGCCGGCCTGCCGAGCCATGCTCGACGCGGCGACGCCGGTGGCCCGTACCCGATTGATCATCATCGGTGCGGACGAGCCGGACCTGGAAGACTTTCTGCGTACGGTGCTGGGCGACAACCCCGACGACGGCACCGCCAGCGCCATGCTCGGCAGCCACCTGACCACCGTCGGATGGAACGTCCGCAGTGGCGCCCGGGCGAAATACGTGACCCGCGATCAGTTCGCCGTCTTCCACGACTGGCTCGCCAAGGCCGAGCGGGTCCTGGTCGACGGCGCGGCACGCAATCCGGCGGATCCCGCGGTGTGGACGGCCCGGATGCCGACATCGCGCGGGCTCGAGCTCAGTCAGGCCGAGGCACGCCGCCGCTACGACCGTCTCGCGGCGACCGACCCGCACCATCTCCCGGGTCAGGAGCACTTGCTGCAGCAGCTCTGCCCCAAGTGGGGCGGCTCCTGGCAGGAGGTGCACGAGTTCGCCCGGGAGGCGATGCGCACCTCACCGCCCGGCTCGCACAATGCCGTGCTGGTCGCCGTGGCACATCTCGAGCGGTGGTTGGACCTCGACAGCGGCGAGGACCGCGAATATCTCAGGACCTCCCAGGTGCGCGACGAGGTCTACGAGGCGGCCGGGCACTCGGTGTGGAATTCCCAGTTCCAGCGCACGTTCGGCTGGGTCTCGGTGATGAGCGCCTTCACGATGCTCTTCAGCGAGATGGGCGACCAGCGGGCGGCCGCACCGCTGTTCGCCGCGATGGGCCCCCTGGCCTCTAAGTGGCCATGGTCCTACCTCGGCGACCCGGAGACCGTGATCCCGGAGCGCCGCTACTGGGCAACCGGATCGCGAGGAGCGAGATGATCAAGCAGCTCGACGTCGACGGCGTGCCGACGCTGCTCGCGCCGACCACCGGGCCGATGCACGCCGGCCTGGTGTTCCGGGTCGGACAGGCCGACGAGACGCTGGCCCGTAAGGGCATCACGCACCTGGTGGAACACCTGGCGTTGCACTCCCTCGGGGTGGCCGACTACCACTACAACGGCGCCACCGGGGTCGAGCACACCTACTTCCACATGCAGGGAGGCGCCGAGGAGATCACCGGCTTTCTCACCGGCGTGTGCGCAGCGTTGCAGGCACTGCCCATGCAGCGCCTGGCCACCGAGAAGGAGATCCTGCGGACCGAGCGCAACAGCCGCGGCACCGGCGCGACCGAGCCGCTGCTGGTGTGGCGCCACGGCGCCCGCGACTTCGGCCTGTCGTCCTACCCCGAGTGGGGCCTGTCCGCGCTCACGGCCGAGGACCTCCGCGAGTGGGTGGCCCGCTACTTCACCCGCGACAACGCCGCTCTCTGGATCGCCGGCGACGAGGTCCCGGCGGGCCTGCGGCTCGACCTACCCGCCGGCGTCCGGCGTCCGGCACCCGCGGCGTCCTGCGCCCTGCCCGTCACGCCGGCCTGGTTCAGCAGTCCGTCGGGCGTGGTGGCCTGGGACACCGTGCTCCCACACAGCGCCGGTGCCGCGCTCTTCAGCTCCGTCCTCGAGCGACGCATGTTCTCCGAACTGCGCCAGCAGGCCGGGCTGTCCTACTCGACCCACACCGACTACGACGTACGCGGCGGAGACACCGCCGTGATCACGGCGATCGCCGACGCGCTGCCCGAGAAGCAGGGCGCGGTGCTCGGCGGCTTCGTCGATCTGCTGGCCGCCCTGCGGATCGGCCGGATCGACGAGGAGGAGGTGACCTCGGTCGCCCACCAGGCCTGCGAGTCCACGCGACAGGCCGACGCGCAAGGCGCCCGGCTGCCGGGTCAGGTGTTCAACCTCCTCGCCGGCCGGCAGGTCCGGGAGGCCGAGGAGATCATGGCGGAGATGCGCGCCGTCTCCCGCGACGACGTGGCCGCCATCGCCGTCGAAGCGTACGACGCGGGCCTGCTGATGACGCCCGGCGGAAGTAGCGCCGACTGGGCGGGCTACGCGGCGGCGCCGGCCAACTCCGACCAGGCGGTCGAGGGCACCCGCTATCGCGCCCTGCACCAGCAGGAACGCTGCGTGATCGCCGGCCCGGACGGCGTCAGCGCCATCTCCGGCGACGACATCGCGACGGTCCGCTACGACTCCTGCGCGGCCGTCCTGGCCTGGCCGGACGGCGGCCGGCGCCTGTTCGGCCACGACGGGATGGTCGTCGCCGTCGAACCCACCCTCTATCGCAACGGCGCCGAGGCGGTGCCGGACATCGACGCCCGCGTGCCCCGTGAGCTTCGCGTCGACCTGCCGCCGCGGGACCCGGAGGACATTCCCCAGGCATCGCGCGTACCCGGTCGCCTCCGCTGGCGGCAGAGGTTCGGCTGGTGGCGCACCGCCCCAGCCGCGAAGATGCGACTTATCCTGCCGTCCCTGCTGTTGGTCCTGCTGAACGTCGGAGCGGTGCTCGCGCTGATCGGATTCCAGGTCTACCAGGAGCGCGTGCGTCTGCTGTCGCTGATCCCCATCGCCTTCTGCGCCACCTACGCGGTGCGCTACGGCCATCGCCTGATCACCATCATCCGGGCCTTCCGGAACTGAGGGGGCGCGGTCAGATCCTCGGCATCAGCACCTTGGCGATCTCCGTCGCCTTCGCCAGGTTCTCCTCGTCGCTGTCGCCCCGCGAGTAGACGTCGATCGAGACCGTGCCGCAGAGCACGTACAGGTGGCCGGCCAGGGCGAAGGCGTCCTCGCCGACGCCCTCCACCGGTTCGGCCTCGGCGATCTTGACGGTGAAGTCGGACTCGGTCGTCCGCGCCAGGAACACCGCTAGCTGGCCGCCCGGCTGCTGCCACTGACAGAACCGGGAGGCGTCCCCGGGCTCGGCGCCGTCCCGGTCGATCTGGCCGATGCCGCGGCCGGTGAGGTCCTTGACCTCCGTGTCATCGAGCAAGGTGCACGGGTCGGGGATGTCACCCGCGTCCTTCACCGAGTCGCCGAACCCGGAAGCCGACGACGGCGTCGGCGAAGGTACGCCGTCGGCGACGGTGGGGACGGGCGCGGAGTTGGCGTCGGAGTCGGTGAGCCCTCCGCAGCCGGTGAGAGCGGCGACGGCGGCGAGAGCGGTGCAGAGGCGCTTCATGGCGCTCAGGTTGCCGGGCACCGTGGGCCACGGGAAGAGCCACGTCATCCATACAGGTACAGATTTCGCTCGGCAGCGAACGGGTGATGCCCCCTCCTCCGTTCGGACTACCGAAGACTCGGAATGTCCACAGAGGTACCTCTCCCGGCAGTCTGCTACGGCCGCCCTCGCGGCCGTAGCACGCTCGTCCCCGTCGGAGGTCGCAGCTCATGGAGCCCGTTGTGCCCGATCCCACCTCGCGCCCGTTGTCGCTCTCCCGACGTCGAGCATCGGTGTTCCCGCGGTCCGGCACAGCCCGGATACGACGCGCGGCCGACGCGTGGACGTCGGTCGCGCGCGAATCGACTCGTGAGGGGCGAGATCTGATGGGACACATACAGCGCGGGGGACGACTCCGACCGCGCAGGACGACACTCGCCGCAGTGGTGGCGCTGGCTTCGGCGGTCACCATAGTGGTGGGCGACCAGCCCGCGGCCGCCAAGGCGTCGGTCAAACCGGCGGCCGCGGCGGCGCGGGCACCGATCACCACGCCGCGAACCACCGCCGTGGACGTGTCGGCGCAGACCGGAAAGTCGATCACCGGCCCGATCACGGCCTGGAGCACGGGCTCCGGCAGCGGGCTCGTCGAGCACATCGCCGGCACCACCACCAGCGGCGCCCTCGTGGTCTTCTGGCGGTCGCAGAACAGCGGCTGGCAGGTGGTCGACGCGTCCGCCGAGGCCGGCAAGCAGGTCCGCGCCAACTCGCCACTGACAAGCTGGACAGGCAAGGACGGCGACGTCACGGTCGAGCACGTCGCGGCCGTAGGCGCCGGCGGCGAGCTGCTCGCATTCTGGTGGTCGCCCCGCACCGGCCGGTGGCAGTTCGCCGATGCGACGGCGGAGTCCGGGCAACGGATCGCGCACGGCCTGACGAGCTGGCAGACAACGGACGGCAACGCGACGGTGGACCACATCGCGGGCGTCACCTCCGACGGCCGCCTGGTGGTCTTCTGGTGGGCGCCCGGCGGTGGCGGCTGGCGCGCGGTCAACGCGTCGGGCGAGGCGGGCCGCGCCTCCCTCAGCTCGCACACGCTGACGGCCTGGAAGTCCAAGGACGGCAGCTTCACCGTCGAGCACGTCGCGGCGGTCGGCTCCGGCGGCGAGCTGCTGGTGTTCTGGTGGTCGCCGCGCACCAGCCGCTGGCAGTTCGTGGACGCGAGCGCGCAGGCCGGACCGCGGGTCGGCGGCGGCCTGACAAGCTGGACCTCGGTCGACAACGGCGTGACCGTCGAACACATCGGGGCCGTCTCCAACGCACGGCAGCTGGTGTTCTGGTGGACGCCGACCGTCGGCGGATGGCGGGCGGTCGACGCGACCCAGACCGCCAGGGGACCGGCCGTCAACGGCGGCTCGGCGAAACTGTCCCCGCCGCCCCTGCAAACCACGCCGGAGATGGTCGTCTCCCGCTCGATCGGCAACCGGCTGCTCCTGCACTGGTGGGCGCCCACCCTCGACTGGCAGGTCGCGGACCTCTCCACCGCCACCGGACACCTCGTGTACGGCGACCCGGTGGCCTGGCGCGCCTCCACCGGAACCCGCACGGAGCGCATCGCCGTGCTGGGCGCGAGCGGCCACCTGGTGGTCTTCGAGTCCGCCGGACAGGAACGGCACATCGTCGACGCGCTCCGCACGCCGGTCGCCGCCAACAACGTCCAGCACAAGCGCAACCTGCGCCGCAAGGTCCTCACGATCCTGTGGGACCCGCACAAGCCCACCATCCCGCGCCCGACCCGGGAGGCGGCCGAGGCGTCCGTACTGGGCGCCACCCGCAGCGTCCGCGACTTCTTCCTCCAGAACAGCGGCGGCCAGTTCACGATCGAGAACGCCGGCGTATTCGGCTGGTACGACAGCAACTACGCACCGTCGGAATACTGGCCCACCGACGGCAGGCCAGGCCGCGACAGCGGCGCCGAAGCCATCCGCAAGGCCGCGGCCGAGTTCGACTTCGCCCAGTTCGACACCAACAACGACGGCGACGTCCACCAGGACGAGCTCGCCATCCTGTTCATCCTGCCGGGCGACGGCGACGGCGGCGGCCTCATCCGAACCGTCGGCGAGGACTACACCGACCGCAACACCGCGCGGGGCATCACCGTCGACGGCAAGCGGATCCGCTCCATCGCGGAGGTGAGCCTCGGCGCTCCGCCCGGCCCGGGCATCAGCGCGCACGAGCTCAGCCACCTGATCGTCGGCCTGGGCGACATGTACTTCGACTACTTCAACCCGTACGCGTCGGCAGCGTATTCGCTGATGGACCAGGACGGTCAGGCCCCGCACATCGACGCGCCGTCCAAGCTGAAGCTCGGCTGGCTGCACCCGCGCCCGATCCTCAGCTCAGGCCGATACAGCCTCAAGGACGTCGAACGCAACAACGAGGCCTGGGCGCTCTACAACCCGGCCCGGCCCAACGAGTACTTCATCATCGAGAACAGGTGGGGCGGCACCTCCTACGACACGGTGCTGCCCGACAAGGGCCTGGCGATCTGGCACGTCATCGACGACGAAGCGACCTGGCGCATCGCGCCACCCGGGGTGTCCCAGTCCAACTGGGACCGCGCCGGCGGGTGGGCAAGGCTCGGCGTCCGCCTGATCCGCCCATCGATCGCCGCACCGCTCGACGACACCAAGTCGCTGTGGTCCCAGACAGACCCGGAGGCCGCACAGGACCTGGCGCTGAAGTGGGCGGACGGCACGCCGAGCGGCTTCGTGCTGCGTGGCATCTCCGCCGCCGGTGAATCGATGTCAGCCCAGATCCAGGTGCCGGCCCTCTAACCGGACGGGGGCCGCCGGTGGGATCGGCGCGGCACTCGCCCGATCCCACCGGCGGAGGCGCTCCCTTTACTCCATGTCGTAGGATCCAGGCATGGTTGAACGCGTTCAAATAGCTACGGGGCAGGGCGAGCCCCACCCGGGGAGACGCCTGCTGGTGAAGGTCGCAGTGCTCAACGGCCTGCTGGCCGTGGCCCGGCCCGGCGGCTTCGACAACTTCGACTCCGGAGCCCTGCTCTGCGCGCTCGTCGTGGCGACCATCGCCCTGCCCCTGGCCATGCGCACCTGGCGATCCTTCGCGGCGACCAGCCTCATCGTCGCCGCGCTGCATGCGGCCCTGGGCACCATGGCCATGTTCGGCGGGCTCTGGATCATCTGGTGCAGTTCGGCGATCCTGCTGCTCGCGTTGACGCCGGCGGCCCGCTGGCGGCCGAGTCACATGGTTCTCGCGCTCGCCGCCCTGCTGGTGATCCCGTGGAGTGTCTTGATCTGGATCTGGAGCTGAGCGGCCCACGCTCCTCAGATCAGTGGAAGTAGGCGTGTGCGGTTTCAGGGACCTCGCCGTCCCACGGCCGGAACGTCTTGAGGGCCGGGTTGAAATACACGAAGCCTTCACCGCCCTGGCCCTCGTCCGCCACCCAGCGATAGATCACCCCGTCGGCGCCCGCGCCGTGCGCCCAAATCCCCAAAGACGCGGTCATAGTCGCCTCTCCAAAATGTCGGTCAGGTCCGTCATGGCAGCTGGTAACCGAGCCCATCATTGGCCGCGGCTTTCGAATCCCAGGTGAGGCCGGCTTCGAGCGCCGCGGCATGTGCGCGCCGGTAACTGGGATCGCCGGTGCTCGATCGCCTGACGGCAGGTCGTCGCTCGCGGCTGCGGTCTTATCCACCATCGTGTCGCCAGCGCTCTCCCCCGCCGGCGACGTCTTCAGCCCACCGAGATCCTGCCCCTCGCCATCCTTCCGCTCGACGAACCGCCCTTCGCCAGCCGGCCCCTCAACGGACTGCTCCTCGACGTCCTGCGTTGAACGGGCAGAGCCGCGGGGGCCTGGTCGCCTGTGGCCACCTCACGACTGCCCTGCCCAGGGTCGCCGTTCCCTCCAATCGCTCTGACCTGGGCATCGACGGGTCTCGCCCGCGGACTGCGCTCGGCAAGCACGTCCTGCTCGTCGACCAACTGACGCCGGGCATTCTTTCCAAACGGCGGCCCATGGTCGTTGGCCAAGGAGTACTGGCCTTGGGTGTTCGTCAATGCCTGACGGGACACGCCTTCTTCGGCTGGCGAGGGCCGGACCGACATCATCGTGACCCGCCGCCAGCCTCCCGGTCGCACTCCTCGCGTGGATGCTCACCGCACGCCGAGCCCGTTGCCCGGCCAGCCACGACGATTCCTGTCCGGCCGTGCCATGAGCGCACCCGCGGCGATCAGATCCAGGACGACCTTGGCCGCGTTGCCCGCGGCCAGTTCCTGCGCATCTGAATCCTTGTCCCGACCCCAGTCGCAGATTCCCTTCACGACGATCCATTCTGCGCCGGCACGCGCAGACGATGCATACACTCCCGAGCCTTCCATTTCGCCACCGAGCGCATCCGGATAGCGGTCTTTCAGCTCCGCAAGGAGTCTTGCGGAGTCGACAAGCACGTCCCAGGACAGCAGAAGACCTGTCCACACGCCGAAACCCGAAGGTGGCGCCATCACACGAAACACCTCGACCAGCCGATGGCCGGCGGTGGTCTTGTCACCTCGATCTCGGCTTGCGGTCGCTCCGACACGAAGACGGATCACCTGAAGCTGCTCAGCCACGATGACATCCCCGAGGCGTTGCCGCCCCTCGTCCAGTCCGAAGCAGACTCCCAACATGATCACGAAGTCTGGACGCCACTCATCCAAGATGCCGGGAAGGCTATAGGCCGTCGATACTGGACCCGTCGCACCCTGACCGACCTGTGCCAGCAACACCTCGGTGCCGCCGATCACGCCGAGACGGTGGACGGGGTGAACGCCCGCGGATTCGCATACCGATTCGGCGACTCCGTGCTGACGAGCCTGCCGCAAGACCGCCTCTCTTTCCACCGGTGTAGCCACGACGAGGAGGATCCGGTTCCGGTGATAGATTTCGTGCATCCGCTGTCGGTGCTCTTGGCGCAATTGGTTGCGATACCCCGCATAGCGGATCGTGGCGGCCGCCGCGATCATGGCCGTGACCAGCAATAGGAGGCCGATCATGAGACCGGTACTCCGGGCGAAGAACGTCCCCGCCGCCAGGCCCGGCGGCTCCTGCCACAGCAGCCGATAGGCAACCCACTCCAGAGCAGACGCGTACGTAGCGGGGCGATCCGCGCACGAATCGCGACATGCGGCTCGCTCCCAGTCCGCCACATAGGAAGCTGTCGAGAGCAGGAATGCCGCAAGTGCCGCAAGCCAGAGAAAGAAGAATGAGCCTGTCTCGGTGATCCGATTCCGGAGAACCGGCAGCCTCCGTGGAACACGCACATTGACCTCCTGGTCATCGTCGATCCGCAGGCCGTTCGCCCAGTCGGCCACCTGGATTCGCATCCGCTCGGTGGTGATGCCGTCTCGAGGGCAGGCCAGCGCAGTGTCGGGGCCGGACAGGACGGCAAGCCTCTCGTCGACGGAGGCGAGCAGGGCGGCCGAGCCCCTGACCTCGTCGTGGTGACACAGCCGCAGAGTCCATTCCTCGAACGGCAGCGTCTCAGCGGCTATCCGGCCCGCGTGGGGGCGCCCTCGCACCAGCGCCCGTAATCCGCGCCAGCAATCTGCGAGGAGATGGAATATCTGGTCGGCGGTTACCCCGAAAATGAAGACGATTTCCAGGATATGCAGAGCGAACCAGGTAAACGCAGGTCCAGTTAACGGACGCAGTGCGACGATAGCCAAGGCCGCCAGAAGAAAGGCTGTGAAACTGATCAGCAAAACGATCACAGGCCACTGATGGTCAATCCATCTGCGCGCCCTCCCGCTCCCCGCGAGCGCGCGATCGGCGGGCCGGCTGAGCATCGCGAACGATCGCGGTCCGTGCCAGATCAAGCGACCTTCCCGTGCAGCCCGGTAGAGCTGCCATGAGACGGGTGCTCGCGTTCGGGCAACGCCGATCGTTCGGGGACGCAGAAATCCTATTGCCCCGCCGCCGAATTCGGCGGCGCGCATCGAACGCACGGCATCACGAAAGTCTCCCCTTGACAGCTGTTCGCAATCCATAGGGTCACGTTAAGACGCCGAGCCGCCAATCCGCGACGGACGAGTCGCACTCCCGTCAAAAGACGTCTTCCTCGGCGGAGAGGTTCTATATGTGATAGCCGGAAAGCCGCTCCCGGGAAGCGTCGACTGCCGTGTCGGCGGATCCACGTTCACATTCCTGAAGAAGGCGCCTCCTTCACTCGACCGATCTTTAGCTATCCGTGTCGACATGGCAGTCATGATCCGTTCCGTTACGGAGCTCAGTTCGGACTTGCCGCCAAGCGCGGATGATCTGCGGAAGCCTCGACAACACTTCGCTGATTTGTGTCAGCAGGAGCGTAAGGCAACCAAAGGCAGCAAGGATGATCAGGCTCAGGTCGTCCCAGCTCACCGGACTCACCAGCCGAGTGGCACGAGTCGCGAGATCCAGTCGAGGGCGTCCACCCCCAAGCGCTCGGGCGCTTCGAGCAACGAGGTCTCCACAAACGCGAGGTCGACTAATGCTTCGGGCGCGCCCGAGCGATCCAGCGGGGCGAGGCGTTCCATCGCGGTGGAGACGGTGCTGGGCCAGCCCGGCATGCCGAAGTGGGTGGGGGCCTTGAAGGCGGCCGAAGCGGCTCGGTGCAACAGGCCGGCGCGCCACCCTCGCTCGCGCATCATCTCCGCGGTGAAACAGACCTGGTCGTTGACGTGCTGGACCAACTCCACCATCGATCCAGGCAAAGCTCGCAGCGAGAGGCGCGTGCCACCGGCCCAGGGAAGGTCTACGTCCGAGGCGACGGCCACAAGTGCGAGCAGCGCCTCGGGCCCATCAGTGCGCGCGGTGGCCAGCGCCGTGCGGGCTCGACGGTAAAGATCGACGCTCTGGACGAGGATCTCCCCGCTGTTCAGCCCACCATCGACCGCCCACACCTCGTCCAGCGGTCCTTCTCGCCACGCGTCGATGACCAGGCCGACCGCCGCCGCGCTAACCAGGGACTCCGTGTCGTCGGTGTCGATCCCGACGTGCCTCAGGGCAGCGGCGGCCTGTCTTCCGACGTTCGAGAATCGGCCGTGCTTTCGCTCAGTGCCGGCAACCCCCGAGGGGGCCGCGAATCGCGGTGCCAGAGGATCGGGTGTCACCCGCTCCAGGGCGATGCCGAACTTCGCCAGGTCGTCGAAGACGGCGTCCGCTCCACAGTCGATGTACGTAGCATCGTGACGTCCCAAGCAGCCTTCCGGACATTCGAACTCCTCGCACATCTCGGGCTCCACCCGACCGGCCTGGTTGAGAAGGTGGTAAGCCAACCGGCTCGCCACTGCCTCCCGCGCCGTCATCATGGCCAAGTCAAGACGGAAAGCCTCGTCCTGAATCCGCCGATCCTCCTGACCTACTGAGGCTGGTTGCTCCGGAGCATGGGGGATCCAGTTGTACGCCGACTCAAGCGAGATCAACAGCCAGGCGATATCCATTGCCTGGGTATCGTTGCTCCGCACCAGTCCGGCGACTGCCTCGGCGGCCTGCCGCACGCCGGCCACTTGGGCAAGATGGCGTTCACGCACCGCATTCCAGGACGCGCCCTCTGCTCGGACGTCCTTGGCGTCATGAGCCAGCGCGGCGTCCCGGTCCCGTCGCGCGCGGGTGATCAACCTGGTCAGACACGATCGGCATCCACACAGCCCGGATTTCGGTGTCGGCCCCAGCGGGACGGCAGCACGGCCCTCGCCGAACGGCTCGTCGCACAGGCAACAATGGAGGCCGCCGACCTGCTGTGAACTGGGAAGGTTGAGCAACGCGGCGGCGCGGATCGCGTCATGGGCGTAGGAAGGGATGTGCATGCGCGGCGACTCCTCGGACGACGGCGCTCCATCGGCGCCGCATCCATGCTCACCTCTTCAATTGGCCGCGAGTCACAGTTTGGCGGTCAGCCGACGAACTTGACGAATATTGACCTTGACCCGACTCGCGGCCCCTGCTGTGCTCACGAGACTTGACACCTTGGACGAGGAGAAGCCCTCTTGGTCAACGCCGGTACACAAACTCAGAAGGCAGACCGACAAGGAGAGTTGACGGATGCGTTGCAGGAGTTGCATCGCTCGGCAGGCCGGTTGAGTCACCGGAAGGTGAGCACCCTCATCCGTAACCGAGAGGACCTATTGTCATGTGCGAGCCACGAGACCGTGCGCTCCGCCGTCAACGGGATGCGAGTGCCACGCTGGGAGACCGTTCACGACATCGTCATGGTCCTGGCCGGATTGTGTACACCACCCCGAGACGCGGCGTCCGAGATAGCGAGGTTCCTACCGCTGTGGCGCGCGATCGGCGAAGGGGAATCCGGCACGCTTAAGTCCTTCCAGGAGCTCGTCACCGGCGGCTGGGGAGGTGCCGATGGCAAGTGGACAGCAGATTTGGTCATGGGCGTCCTGGTCAACCCCTTCAACGCCATCGAGATCCATCCATCACTTTCCGTCCCGCACGAGCCGTCGATTCCCGAAGAGCAATGGGTACGCGCGATGGCGCGAGTCATCGAGGAACACGGGGCCGAACATGTGCTGCGGATCCTGCTGCACACATTGAAGGGTGACTACGTCGGGGCGGAACGGGGCGCACCGTACGGCTACCAGAATCCCGACCGAGAGGCCCGAGATGCGTACGCGGCCTACGACTACGGCTGTCAGGAGATCCGGAAGCGTCTTGGCCGTGAGCCCAACCTGCTCGCGGACTCTGTTCGTGCCATGCGTGCCGACGAATCGATGGAGCGGGAAGACCGGGCTGAGATGCTGGAGAACGAGGCCGATCTGAGCCTGATGCGCGAGGTGATGATCGTGACTCCGGACACATGGGAAGAGGTTTCGGAGGAGGCGCACCGCATGGTCTTCGGCTACCTGATCAAAGAGATCGGCCCGATCGGGCCGCCGGGTCTTCCTCACAGCGAGCGGTTCGAGATCACCTGGCGCATTCCCGAGACGCCCGCGGTCTGACTCAACGTCGCCAGTGGCGTCCTCCCCGCTCGGCTTCGAAAGCGCCTTTCGCGCCCTCGCCTGCGATCGCCTTGCAAACGACCGACAATGCCAGGTCCAATACCCCCCGACAACAGCCCGTGGGCTTGCAATACATTGACGGGAAGCAGGTCGCCGTGCGCCAGCCGCATGGGGGTGGCTACCGCAACCAACGCGCTTAGCTGGCCGCTCTCATGGCCGGTGAGTAACCGATTCGTCGTGGTACCGGTTCAGCCGCTCGGTGTAGTCCCACAGTGCCCGTATCGCGTCCATCAGCGGGGACGCGCCGGCGGTGGTCAGCCCGCTCGGGTACCGCTCGGCTGCCACCGGCGTACCCGGCATGCGGCTCGTGACCAGCACGCCGGCCTCCGGCGAGGCAACCAGCAACCGTGGCGCGGGCACCGGCAACGGCAAACGCCCGGTAGGCGGCGATCTTCGCCGCGAACTTGCGCCGCCAAACGGCGCGTAGTGCGGTGAGGAGCTTGACGATGACTGGCTCCCCGGCGAGGACGCGGCTCAGAACGGCGCCTTTGGCGCTACGGGCGAGGTCGGCTACCGAGATTCGCCGGGTCGGACCCGTGGCTCCTGAGCCTGTGTGACGGATTCCATGACCGCCGGATGCCACGATGCCCGACCGCCTTCGGACCGGGAAGTGACGAGCAGCTCAGCGAGGCCCGGCAAGGCCGAGCCGACCGCGGCGACGGTCGTCCTGCGCCGTGTCCCGCCCGGACACGGCGGCAGGCCGTGAAGGCGTGGGCCTGCCGACCGCACTTGCGCACGTGCCGGTCGGGCGGCCATGCCACCGCCGGAGGAGCCCCCATCGGCCGGGGAGCGCGCGATCCTGCTGGTGTCCCTCCTGCCGGTGGTGCTACTCCAGCTGGGATTCGTGGCGGTGATGATATGGCAGGTGGTCGCCTCGGTGGCGGCCGGCGACGTGGTACTGGTGGTGACGCTGGTTCCGTTGATCATGTACGGCGCTTGGCGAAGCTGGCAGATCAGCCGACAGCTGGGGCGCCAGCCGGCGAGGCCGGGAGAGACGCACTGGGTGGTCTCCGCGTACACCTCGGGGGCTTCGAGGCGCCGGTGGTGACTCTGGGGCGGACCAGCGTCAAGGCTGGTAGCCATCCTGCTCAAGTGGTCGATCTCCGGTCCGGGCGTGAACGCCGGCACCGTCAAGTCGGCCAGGTTCCTATGCGACGGCGCGAGCTACAGGATGGTCAACTCGTGCCCGCCTCGGCCGTCGACGGCCTGGAGTGCGCCGCCGGCAACGACCCATCGACAAGCAGAACCTGAAGGACAGATCTCCGCGAGTATGCTCGGACGAAGATCAAAAAACGCGGTTCCCCTGGCGTAGGGAACCGCGTCCTGACCTGCGATAACGCTAGTAGCGGGGACAGGATTTGAACCTGCGACCTCTGGGTTATGAGCCCAGCGAGCTACCGAGCTGCTCCACCCCGCGTCGGTTTCACCACTCTATCCCGAGTCTCCCCTGGCCCGCAAAGCGACCCCCCGTAACGCTCACCACACCGCTTCTTGCCAGGCCACGCCGCAAGGCCGGCCGGGTCACGCGGCCGCAGCCGCCCAGGCCACGCAGTGAGGCGGCAAGGCCAGGCGGTTGAAGGGCGCCCAGGCCACGCAGTGAGGCGGCAAGGCCAGGCGGCTGAAGGGCGCCCAGGCCACGCGGTCGATGGCGCCCGGATCGAGCGGCCGAAGGAGCCCAGGTCGAGCGGATGAAGACGCCTAGGTCAGGCGATTGAGGAGCACCCAGGTCACGCGGCTACCGAGCGCCCGGCGGGGCACGCGCTTAGGGCAGCCAGAGCGGGCAGTCGAAGCGAGCAGCCAGAGCGAGGAGCCACGGCGGCGGCCACGGCGGAGATGGCGGCGGCCCGCCGGGGTGAGCCGGCGGGCCGCTGTCGTGTGCGTGCGGAGGCCATCACCCGCCGCACTGCATGTCGTGCGGGGCGGTTAGCCGCCGCAGTCCTGTGTCGTGCGGCGGCCGTAGCCGCCGCAGTCCTAGACGCGCGAGGGCCGTAAGCCCCGCGGTTCTATGCGCGCGGAGGTCGTCAGCCGCCGCGGTTCTGTGGGATGCGGAGGTCGTCAGCCCCCGCAGTCCCGTGAATCCGGGCCCGTCAGCCGCCGCTGGGTGTTGGGGCGGGCGCCGACGCCGGCGGGGCCGAGGCCGGCGTCGACGGTGGTGCCGATGTGCCGGCAGGTGGGGAGGCCGGGGTGTTGGCGGACTTCTGGGCGTTCTGGAAGTTGGTCATCGCCGTGTCGAGGGCCTGCAGCGCCTGCCCGTACTTGGCGAAATCGCCTGACTTCTGAGCTGCCTTGACGTCGGCGATGGCCTTGTCGAGGGCTGCCGCCGCCTGGGCGAGTTGCCCGGTCAGCGCCGGCGGGGTTCCGCTGGGTGGGGTGCCTGTGTTGCCCGGCGTCGTCGTGGTGGGGGGTGGCTGGTTCTTACCCTGGGCCACGAGCTGCTTGAGGCCGGCCTCGAGGTTGTCCGCCAGGACGACGTACGTGCCGCCGTCGCCGTACGACATCAGCACCCTCTGCAGCAGCGGTACGGCGTCCTGTTGCCCGCTCTTCACGTACACCGGTTCGACGTAGAGCATGCCGTCGCCGACCGGTAGGGAGATCAGGTTGCCGTACAGCACCTGGGACTGGTTGCTGTTGGACAACAGGGTGAGCTCGGATCTCACCGTCGCGTTGTTGGTCATGCGTTGGTGGACCTGCACCGGCCCCTGGATGGCTGTCTGGTTCGGCAGCTCGAGCACCTCGAGTTTCGGCTCGCCGTCCACGTATGAGCCCGAGATCAGGGCGGCAAGGTTGTCGCGCCCGTTCGGGGTCACCGCCGAGGTGAGCTGGAAGCGGGTGCCCGCCTGCCCGGGTAGCTGCACGTTGAGGTAGTACGGGGGCTGCTTGACCGCCTGGTCCGGGTTGTCCGGCGCGTTCGGCACCTGCCAGAAGTCCTGACCGGAGAAGTACGTCGCCGGGTCGGTCACGTGGAAGCGGGCCAGCAGGTTGCGCTGCACCTTGAACATGTCCGCGGGATAGCGGAAGTGCTCCTGCAGCGCCTTGGGCGTCTCCGCCTTCGGCGTGATGAGCTTGCCGCCGAACGCCTGGTTCCACGCCTTGAGGATCGGGTCCTTGTCGTCGAACTCGTAGAGGGTGACGGTGCCGTCGTACGCGTCGACGGTCGCCTTCACCGCGTTGCGCATGTAGTTGATGTTGTCGCGGGCGAGCGCGAACGTGCCCCGGTTGGTGAGTTCGTCCTGCGTCTCCTCCTGCAGGTTGATCCGCTGGGCGTACGGGTACGTCGCCGAGGTCGTGTACCCGTCGAGGATCCACTTGATCCGCCCGTCGACCACGGCCGGATATGGGTCGCCGTCGATGGTGAGGAAGGGAGCGACCTTCTCCACCCGCGAGCGGGGGTCGCGAACGTACATGAGCCGCGAGGAGTCGTTCACCGCGTCCGAGAGCAGGAAGTTGCTCTCGGTGTTCTTGATCGCGAAGACGAGTCGGCGGAAGAACGAGCCGATCGGCACGCCGCCCTCACCCTGGTAGGTGTACCGCTCCTCGGCGTTCTTGTCGGCCGACTGCGGCCGGTCGAACTCGACCTTCTTGGCGTCGTCGGTCTGCCCGACGATCGCGTATTCGGTGGACTGCTCGCCGAAGTAGATCCGCGGTTGCTCGACCTTGATCTGCTCGCTGTCCGAGGCGCAGCCGGGCTGCTGGTCGTCGCCGAGGAAGCCGGAGACGAAGTAGGGCAGACCGCCGCAGACGATGCGGTTGGCGGGCGCCGCGACCATCCCGTACCCGTGGGTGAAGACGGTGTGCCGGTTGAGCCAGTTTTGCTGCTGCTCGGTCAGCGCCTGGTCGTTGATCTCACGGACGCCGATGATGTAGTCCTGGGACTTGTCGGTGACCGTGTAGCGGTCGACGTCGAGCTTGGGACCGAAGTCGTAGAAGCCGCGGACCTGCTGCTGCTGGGTGTACGCCTGGGACACCAGCTGCGGGTCGATGAGCCGCACCGCCTGAGCGCTGGGGTTGTCCGCCAGGTTGGCCGGCGGCACCGTGGTGGACGCCGCGTAGGGCCGGACATCCGTGGCGCTGAGCGCGAACGCGTCCCGCGTGGCGGCGATCGACCGCTCGATGTATGGCTTTTCCTTGTCCGCCAGACTCGGCTTGACCTGGAAGTTCTGCACCGCGAGCGGGTAGATGCCGCCGATGGCCACCGCGGAGATCGCCAGCAGCGCCAGCGAGACGCCCGGCCAGACGAGGTTTCGCATGACCGCGTTGGAGAACACGACGATCGCGATGGCGACCACGATCGAGATGTACGCCAGGATCTCCTTGGCCGGGAGCAGGGCGTTCACATCGGTGTAGCCGGCGCCGTAGAGGCCGGGCGAGACGTGCTGCTCCAGCAGCAGCGCGCGCCGGTCGAGGATGTAGGCGACCGCCTTGAGCAGCACGAAGATCGCCACCAGGGTGGTCAGGTGGGCGCGCGCCGCCGAGGTCATCCGGTCACCGACGCCCTGCAGCCGCACACCCCCGAAGATGTAGTGCACCGCGAGCGCGCCGATCACCGACAGCACGACGGCGGTGAAGGCCACCCCGAGCACGTAACGCAGCAGCGGGTAGTCAAAGACATAGAAGCCGACGTCCACGTTGAACTGCGGATCCCGCACTCCGAACGTCTGGGAATTCTGGAAGAGCGTCCACTCCTTCCAGCGACCCTGGGCGGAGAGGCCGGCGAAGAAGCCGATGACCACCGAGATCACGGCGATCCAGGTGCCGAGGCGCGGCTGGACCACCATGCGGTAGCGCTCGAGGGTGGCCTGCTCGGCCGAATGCGGGCGCAGCAGCGGACGCAGGCGGTAGGCGAGGTAGAGGTTCGCCGCGAGGATCAGCGCCATGGCGAGACCGATCGCGGCGAAGAGCAGGAGGCGGGTCAGGAGGACGCCGGTGTAGACGCCTGTCTGTTCGACCTCGTCGAACCACAGGTAGTCGGTATAGGCGTCGATGCCCCAGCCCAGCACCGTGAAAAGGAGGAATACCCCTACGAGGACGCCGACGGTCACGCGACCGCGCCGGCTCATCCTCGGTAGAGGACTGTTACGCATGACCAACGTGAACCCCACAAAGTCTCAAGACCGGTTCTTCACTCTAGGGTGTTGCGCTGTTCGGCTCCGGGCGCCTGTGGATATCTCATGACACCGTGCACGGCCGGGGCGTACCCCCGGCGGTGAAGGTCTGCAGTGCGGTCAGCGCGTCGTCGACCGTTTTCACCTTGGCCATCGGCAGGCCCGGCACGGCGTTGCGCAGGGCTTCGGCGCAGTTGTCGGCCGGAACCAGGAAAAGTTGCGCCCCCGCCTCCTTGGCGCCGACGAGCTTCTGCGGGATGCCGCCGATCGGTCCGACGCTGCCCTCGTCGTCGATCGTTCCCGTACCCGCAATGATCTTGCCGCCCGTAAGGTCTTCGGGCTTGAGCTTGTCGATGATGCCGAGGGTGAACATCAGGCCGGCGCTCGGGCCGCCGATCTCGTCGAGGTCGATGGCGACAGTGAACGGATGCGGCTGCTTCTTGTCTATCGACACGCCGATGCGCGGGGTGTCGTTGCCGTCGGCGACCTTGGTGGTGACGCGGGCGGTGCCGGACTTGCCCGCCCGGCTGTAAGCGATCGCCAGCGTGGTGCCCGCCGGCTTGGCCTGCACCAGCTCGGTGAGCTTGTCCGGGCTGGTGACCGCGGTGCCGTCCACGGCGGTGATCACGTCATCCTTGCGCAGCATCCCGGCCGAGGCGCCATCCGCGACCACCTCGGCCACGAAGACCTGCACCGGATAGCCGAGCTCACGCAGCGCGACCGTTTCGGCGCTGGTCTGCGAGGACTTGAACTCCTCGGCGTTCTGCTGCTCCACCTGCTGCTCGCTGCGGTTCGGCGGATAGATGAGGTCGCGGGGCACCACGGCCTGCTCGTCACTGAACCAGCCGCGGATCGCCCAGACCAGCTCGACGCTCGGCTGGACCCCTACGGTGGTCAGCCGGAGCTGACCCTTACTGGTCGAGGTCTGCGCCTTCGTCACCTGGATGACCTCTTTGCCGTTGTCCGAACCGAGCGTGTTCACGGTCGGACCGGGCTTGAGCACCACGTAGGGCAGTGGCACGGCCATGACTCCGACTGCCAGCAGTGCGGTGATCAGGGCGCCGAGGATGACCGTGACACCGCGACGTCTCATGCGCGTGACCGTACCAACCGACCCTGAGTTCTCTCTGAGCTGACACCGGCAACGGGCACGACGGGGTCCGACACGCGTACCGTTGGGGACGTGCCTGATATCCCGTTCGGCTTCAGCCTGCCGGGCGCCCAGCCGCCCGATCCCTCCGACCCGCAGCAGATGCAGCAGTTCATGAATCAGCTGCAGCAGATGTTCGCCGCGCCTGGAAGTGGCCCGGTCAACTGGGACCTGGCCCGCCAGGTGGCGGCCAGCCAGCTGAGCGCGACCGGCGACCCCTCGGTGAACATGTACGAGCACAACGCGGTCTCCGAGGCTCTGCGCCTCGCTGACCTGTGGCTCGACCCGGTCTCCTCCCTTCCCTCGGGCGTCCGCGACGCGACCGCCTGGAACAGGAACGAGTGGGTTTTCAACACCCTCGAGGTCTGGAAGAAGCTGTGCGACCCGATCGCGGGCCGCATGGTGGGCGCGATGGGTGACCTCGTGCCCGAGGAGGCCCGCGCGCAGCTCGGCCCCATGCAATCGATGGTGGCGACCCTCGGCGGCGCGCTCTTCGGCGGTCAGCTCGGCCAAGCGCTGGGCCAGCTCGCCGCGGAGGTGCTATCGGCCGGCGACATCGGCCTGCCGCTCGGCCCGGGCGGCACGGCCGCGCTCGTCCCGTCCAACATCAAGACCTACGGCGACGGCCTGGAGATCCCCGAGGACCAGGTCAGACTGTACGTGGCATTGCGCGAAGCGGCCCACCAGCGGCTGTTCGAGCACGTTCCGTGGCTGCGCGCCCACGTGCTCCACGCGGTGGAAACGTACGCGAACGGCATCACCGTCAACCGCGAGGCGATCGAGGAGGCGATGAGCCGGGTCGACCCCTCCGATCCCGAGTCGATGCAGGCGATGGCGCTCGAGGGCATCTTCACCCCGGAGGACACGCCGCAGCAGAAGGCGAGCCTGGCCCGCCTGGAGACGGCCCTGGCGCTGATCGAGGGCTGGGTCGGCCACGTCGTCGACAGCGCGGCGGGCGAGAGGCTCCCGTCGGTGGCAGCGCTCAGTGAAGCGTTCCGCCGCCGCCGCGCCGCGGGCGGCCCGGCCGAGCAGACCTTCGCCGCCCTGGTCGGCCTGGAGCTGCGCCCGCGCCGCCTGCGCGAGGCCGGCGCCCTGTGGTCGGCGGTCACCGAGGCGCGCGGCGTGCAGGGCCGCGACGCGCTGTGGGACCACCCCGACCTGCTGCCGACGGACGAGGACTTCGCCGACCCGGACAAGTTCGCCCGCAGCCAGCTCGACTGGGACATCTCTGAACTCGACAACCTGGGCAAGGGCGACGAACCAGAATCAAATTCCTGATGTCGTAGCTCGGTGGGGTGCGGGGCTCTGCCCTTGCACCTCACCGGGTCACCCGCCGAGCAGCGCCCTGGTGTTCTCCCAGCCCTCCAGCGCCGGGTCGAGGGTGGCAAGGTCGGCCGGCCCGCGCAGCCGCCGCCAGTCCGCAGTCGATTCCACGAGGCTGGGCTCCGGCGCACCGCGGCGCAGGGTCATCGGGGTGGCCGAGTCGAGGTCGGTGTCGACCAACCACTCCGGCACGGGAAGCCGTGCGGCGACCGCGAGCACCCCACTCCCGGGCCCGGTCGGGGCAACTGCGACGGGTTTGCCACCGAGCGGCCGCAGCAGCTTGCCCAGGATCATGCCCGGCACGTCCGCGGCGTCGGCGGCGAGCACGGCCGCCTGGTCGAAACCGTCCTTCTCCGCGGCGGCGAAGACGGGAAGCACGGTCGGCGAGGGCACCTCGTAGATCGGCATGCCGGGCCAGGCGACCTCCCGGGCCAGCGACAGATCCCCGCTGGTGGCCGCGATGGCCGGCTCGGCCTGGGCCAGGCGGGCCAGCAGATCGACCACGTCCTCGGCCAGAGCGGCGCGCCATCGCACCAGGTCGATGCCGGGCGGGCTCCACGAGACAGGGTTCAGCAGCGCCACCACCACACGTCTGGTCACACCCGAACGCTAGCGGCCCGGTCATCTCCGCAACCTGGCGCCGTCCCGTTCCGATCAGTCGTCGGCGAGCACCAGGCCTGTGGCGGCGGAGATGCCCTCGAGGTAGCCACGCGCGCGTTCGGCCTTCGGATAGCGGCTGACCAGCTCCCAGAACGCGGCGTTGTGGCTCGGCACGACCAGATGGGCCAGCTCGTGCAGCAGCACGTAGTCGATGACCCAGTCCGGCATCTCCTGGATCCGGTGCGAGATGCGGATCGTGCCGTCGTCGGGCGTACAGGAACCCCAGCGACCGTTCTGGTTTGTCACCCACCGCACGCTCGCGGGCGCGACGTCACCAGCGTGGTCACTGAGGTAGCGCGCGATCAGCTTGTGGGCCCGACCGAGCAATTCATTGTCCGTACGTCGGACGCGCTCCTCGCGGGCGGCCAACCGGGCTAGCATCCGCGCGACCCACTCGGTCTCCTCTGCCCGGGAGAACCGATCGGGGATGAGGACGACGACCCGCTCGCCCTCACGATAGGCGGACACCGTGCGACGACGACGCTGGCTGCGCCGCACTTCGACGACAGGCTTGCGCGTCCTGGCCATTACCGGCTCGCGCGGCCCAGACTAGGGTTCACATTGCGACGTTAAACGGTCAGGGCCAGGTCACCGCAAGGGTACGGCAAACGACACGCACCCAAAATGTGAGCTTCGCCCCAGAAGATCCGAAAATATTTTGCATGCCGGCAACACGCGGACGCGGAACGGGCCACGCTACACCTTCCCATTCACCGCCACGACGCGCCTCAAACCTCGCCGGTGAGGAACTCCGGCGCCCCAGCCGGGGTCGCGGGCAAGCTTCCCGTGTCGTTCGACCTGGTCGCGCTGTCGTCGCTGCCGTGCAGGCCTCGGCGCACCTCTTCTTGCACATCCCGGACGGCGAAGTTTTCCGCGCGGAACGTCCTTTTTCTGCCGGTGTGAAGTAATTCGTCGGCGTGTCCGCCGGTATCTGCCCACAAAGGCTCATCCCGACCGGCACACTCACGACGTCGACGTCACCGCCGACGCTGCGCTGACATGGAAATGGCCGGACCTGGGTAGTGACCGCCCCGAGCGGGTGGCCACATCCACGTGGTCGCGGAGCGGTCCAGCGCCGAACACAGATCGCGGCCTGTCGCCGCGAGCAGGGCCCCGGGCAGGTCCAGGTCACCGACCTGATCGCATCCCGGGGCATCGGGCCGACCCGGCCGACAACATGACGAGGAGGAACCGTGGCCGACAACACGTACAACGGCTACTGCGTGAAGTGCAAGGAGAAGCGCGACTTCCAGGGCACCGTTGAGGTCTCGAAGACCGGCATGAACATGGCCAAGGGCAAGTGCCCGGTCTGCGGCACGACGGTGAACCGCATCCTGGGCAAGGCGAAGGCCTGACCGGACGCTACTGAAGGCGGGGGCGGCCGATGGCCGCCCCCGCCTCGTTCGCACCGGATCACCGCCGCGATGGCGGGCGGGCCGCAGGCGGGACATAAGGGACGGCAGCGCCGGACTCGGCGAGCACCGACCCGGGCATCCCACAGCCGCCCATCGAAGCGCGCCCACGGCAGCCCCGTCGGCGTCCGTCCCAGGGCACCCCACTTCGCGGGCAGCTCTATCGGAGTCCGCTCCACGCGGCGCCCCCCGCACCGAGGTTGTCCGGTTCACCCGCGCGGGTCGTAACCCGTGTTCAGTCCGCCACGTTGAGTAGTTGTTCACGCCTCCCAAGCCCCCTGTGGATAACTCGCCCCAGCTTGTGGACAACAGAGGACGGGCGTCCGTCGTGCCTGTGGATAACCAACTCGCTCCGAGTTGAGCTCGTGACACCCTGTCAAGCATGAGCGGAACTCCCCTCTCCCGCCCCACCCTGCTCCCCGGCCTCCTGCGCACCTGGCACGGCAGCTCCACGCTGCAACTGGGCTTCCGGCCACCCCGCGCCGTGCTGATCGATCTGCCCAACCCGGCCACCGCCCGGCTGCTCACCCTGCTGGACGGTTCCCGATCGCAGCGAGAAGTCCTCCGGCGTGCCGCCAGGCTCGGTGCACCCCCAGCCGAGGCCGAGGCCCTGCTCGACTCCCTGTCCCGTGCCGGCCTGGTCGTGTCGGCACACACCCTCTACCCCTCGGGCTCCGACGCCGAGCAGCTGTCCGGCGAAGCAGCCGCCCTGGTCCTCGCCCCAGACCCGACCAGGCCACCCGCCGGGCCGTCGTTCGTTCCAGACCTGATCGACGCACCCACAGGCCCACCGCCAAGCACAGATCGCGCCGCGCCGCCCCCAGGCCAACCGCCGATTCCGGGCCAGGCCGGAACACCCGCCAGCACACCGCCGAACCCACACCCGGCCCGCACACCCGCCAACCCACCACCCAACCCACACCCGGCCCGCACACCCGCCAACCCACCACCCAACCCAGACCCAGCCCGCACACCCGCCAGCTCGCCGCCGGCCAAGAGCGATACCGAGCGGCCCGCAGTCCCTTCACCAATCACGGATCTGACCGGTCTGGCTTCGCCCGTGGGCGCGGACACCACGGCCGCGGCTGTTCTGCGTCGGCGGCGGGCGGCTCGGATTGTCATTCGGGGACGGGGACGGCTCGCCGCGGGGATCGCTGTCGGCCTGGCCGAGTCCGGAATCGGTCATGTGCACGCCGACCTGTCCGGCGCCGTCACCCGTCAGGATCGGATCGCTGGGCCGCTGCGGGACTCCGCCGTGGGCACACCCCGCAGCGCAGCGGTTACCGCCGCCATCCTGCGTGCCGTTCCCGCGACCGGGACCGGGGCGATCCGCCGGGGCGTTGCCGACCTGGTCGTCCAGTTGGACTACGACCAGCCCGTCGCGCTGCTGGCCGCCGGGTATGGCCAGCGCCGCCAACCGCACCTGGCGGTGGCGATCCGTGAGGCCGCGGTCGTGATCGGTCCGCTGGTCCCGGCCATCGGTGGACCCTGCCTGAACTGTTTGGATCTGCACCGCCACGACCGAAATCCGGACGCCGCCCGGCCCTCGCCCGATCCTCGCGACGGTGAGCCCTGTGCGGCGGTGACGGTGCTCACGGCCACCGCGTACGCCGTCGCTCAGGTGCTCGACTTCGTCGACGGGCAGGTGCCAGCGAGCCGGGGAGCCGAGATCGAGATCGGGGCGCCGGGGCGGCTCCGACGGCGGAGCTGGGCCTCCCATCCGTGTTGTTTCTGTGTAGGAAGTCGCGGTGGACCCGCGCGGGGCGGTCGAACGCCGCCGCGCCGGGCACAATGATCTGGTGACCGACATCCCGCGTCGTGCGGCCTCCCGGACCGCGAAGCTCGCCGCCCTCCCCCTCAGCTTCGCTGGGCGAACCGTGCTGGGGATCGGCAAGCGGGTCACGGGGATCGCCACCGATGTCATCTCCGCCGACATCCAGCAGCGCACCGCCGAGCAGCTCTTCAGCGTCCTGGGGCAGCTCAAGGGCGGGGCGATGAAGTTCGGACAGGCGTTGTCGGTCTTTGAGGCGGCGATGCCCGAGGAGATGGCCGGGCCCTATCGGCAGGCGCTGACCAAGTTGCAGGAGGCGGCGCCGCCGATGCCGGTCGCGAGCGTGCACAAGGCGCTTGCCGAGCAGCTCGGGGCGGACTGGCGGGACAGGTTCGCCGAGTTCGACGACAGCCCTGCCGCCGCGGCGAGCATCGGGCAGGTGCACAAGGCGCTCTGGAAGCTGCCGCCCTCGCGCAAGGGCGCCAAGCCGAAAACGCTCGCCGTGGCTGTGAAGGTGCAATATCCGGGCGCCGGGGAGGCCCTGCTCTCCGACCTCAAGCAACTGGGCCGGCTGGCCGGGATGTTCAAGCTCATTCAACCCGGCATGGACATGAAGCCACTGCTCACGGAGCTACGCGATCGCGTCACCGAGGAGCTCGACTACGCGATGGAGGCCGAGTCGCAGAAGGCGTTCGCCGCCGCGTTTGAAGACGACCCGGAGATCTACGTGCCCCGGGTCGTCGCCTCTGCGCCCCAGGTGTTGGTCACCGAGTGGGTCGACGGCACACCGCTGTCCAAGGTCATCAGCGGCGGCACCGAGGCCGAGCGCGACGAGGCCGGCCGCCTGATGGCGACGCTGCACTTCTCGGCTCCCGCGCGGGCCGGGCTGCTGCACGCCGACCCGCACCCGGGCAACTTCCGCATATTGCCCGACGGCCGCCTGGGCGTGATCGACTTCGGCGCGGTGGCCCGGCTCCCGGAGGGCCACCCCGAGCCGATCGGCCGCCTCGTCCGCCTCGCCCTCGACGGCGACGCCGACGCCGTGGCCGACGGCTTGCGGGACGAGGGCTTCATCAAACCGGACGACGAGCTCGACGCCCAAGCGGTCCTCGCGTTCCTGCTCCCAATGATCGAGCCGGTGGCGGTGCCAGACTTCCGCTTCACCCGCAGTTGGATCCGCTCGGAGGCGGCGCGCCTGTCAAGCCCCCGGTCGCCCGCCTTCCAGCTCAGCCGCAAGCTCAACCTGCCCCCCTCCTACCTGCTGATCCACCGCGTCACGCTGGGCTCAATCGGCGTCCTCTGCCAACTGGAGGCGAAAGCGCCCTACCGCGCAATCCTCGAGGAGTGGCTGCCAGGCTTCGCCCCCGTCGACTGAGCAGAAGTCACCGCCAGACATCCCCATCAACCCAGCACCAGCCACCGCCAGACATCCCCGCCGACCCAGCACCAGCCACCGCCAGACATCCCCGCCGGCGAAGCAAGAAGTGCCGCGGGCATCACCCCGCCAACTAGGTCCTCTGGAACGGTGCTGCTCTCGGCCTTCGGCCGGCGACGGGCGACGGCCGGCGACGGCGGGCGGGCGACGGCCGGCGACGGCGGGCGGGCGACGGCCGGCGACGGCGGGCGGGCGACGGCCGGCGACGGCGGGCGGGCGGCGGCCGTCAGCGGGCAACGCCGGCAGTCAGCCGTCACCGCCGGAGGTCGGACGGTCAGCCGTCGCCGAAGGTCGGCCGTCAGCAGTCAACGCGGGCAGCGGGCAACGCGGGCGACGCGGGCAGCGGGCAACGCGGGCGACGCGGGCAGCGGGCAACGCGGGCGACGCGGGCAGCGGGCAACGCGGGCGACGCGGGCAACGCGGGCAACGCGGGCAACGCGGGCAACGCGGGCAACGCCAGCAGTCAGCCGTCACCGCCGGAGGTCGAACGGTCAGCCGTCGCCGAAGGTCGGCCGTCAGCAGTCAACGCGGGCAGCGGGCAACGCGGGCGACGCGGGCAGCGCGCAACGCGGGCAGCAGGCACCGGGCACGGAGACGGGCAACGCCAGCAGTAAGCCGCTACCGCCGGAGGTCGGCCGGCAGCAGGCAATGCCGGCGGCGGGCGGTGGTCAACGCCGGCAATCGGGCAATCGGCAATGGGGGCAGCGGGGGCCTGCCCAAGGGCCGGCACCACGGGCATCGGCTCGCACACAGCACCCGCGCAGGTCTGTAGATCCGTGAATCTGCCTGTGCCGTAGAAGCCGGTGCCAGTGGAAACCGGTGCCATAGAAAGGGCCCCGCCCGCAGTGACTGCGGACGGGGCCAGATGATTCATGGTCGATCAGAGGCGTCCACCCAGTTCCCGTGCGGCCCGGTGGCGGGCCGCCATGGCGATCTGGCGTGCGGGACGGTGCGCCTCAGGGTGGTGGTCGGCCTGAGGCCGACGCATTCGTGCTCGCGAGAGCGCTTCTTGGATAAGTCTCACCTTGGTGGTTCCGTTCGAGGTCATGGCTACGTTTTCCGTCTTCCGGTAAGGGGTGGTGATGGTCATGTCATGCCGCCAGTCGGACCGAGCTGCGGCTCTCGAGGCCGTTGGCCGCGAGCCGCTCTTCTACCTCGACCGCCAGCTCGGCGTCGCGGGCGACGTCGACCTTGCGGGGGCGGCCACGGGGCCGCTTACGCGGCACCACGGCGCCGCGCTCGAAGATCTCGCCGCCCCAGACGCCCCAGGGCTCGTTCCGCTCGACCGCGCCGGCCAGGCACTCGACGCGCAGCGGGCAGTCCCCGCAGAGCGACTTTGCCAGTTCCAGCTGGGCCGGGGAGTCCGAGAACCACAGGTCCGGGTCGAACTTCCGACAGGGCAGGTTTGCCTCGATCTCGACGCTCACGTCGAGTGGGGCCAGCGCCAGACTCATAAAGCCCGGTCACCTCTCTCTTTCTCGCGATCTTCTGGATCGGTGGTGCTGTGACACGCCGGCCTGTGGGCCGGCAAAAAATTAAGGCCGCGGATCCCGGTTACGGGTTCCGCGGCCTCGAGGTGAGCCGGAGGTCTGATTGCTCAGACCGGCCTTCCTCGAGGCGGGACACCGCTGGCACCATCCATCAGCTGACGCTTCCGGGCGATGCTGTTGCTGCCCACGAACCCAGTGGTCCCGTTGCTTCCATCGACGGACACCAGAATCCGGACCAGCTCGGCCTGGATCTGGACCTGGTGCGCCTGCGAAGCCGGGGCCCGTTCGGCAACCAAGGTCGCCGCGGGGACATACGCCGTCGCGAGGACGGACGTCGCCACCGGGGCGGGGACTGGCAGGCACGAGACGGACGGAGCGCAGACGGCAGCAAGCAGCATCGACGGTCGCTCGATCGTCTTGTTGATCCTCATCGGTGCCACCTCCTCCACTTCTTGCACTCGTTGCCGGACCCTCGTCGAGCATGCTGCTCGCCAAGGCGTGACCTGAGGCTATGCGGTCCCCGCAAGCGAGGGCAAACGAATTAACGGACTAGTTTTCAAAGTTTTTCGCGGCGAGCTCCGCGGGGCTCGCGCCGCCGACCAGAGCGAAGACCGCGGCGCCGTACTGGCCGAGCTTGCGGGGGCCGATTCCGGCGATGGCCAGCAGTTCCGGTGGGGTGCTCGGTCGGCGTTCCGCGATGGCCACGATCGTGGCGTCGGTAAACACCACGTACGCAGGGACTTTCTGCTCCGCGGCGGTGTGCGCTCGCCATGCCTGGAGTCGCTCGAACAGCTCTTCGTCGAGGTCCGACGGGCAGGTGGGGCAGCGGCCCAGCTTGCGGTCGGCGCCGGCCAGGAGCGTGGCGCCGCAGATCCGGCAGGAGATCACCTGCGTACGTCGATTGACAGCTTTCCGACTTCCCGCCCCGGCCTTGTCGAAGGTGCGGTGCTGGGTATCGCCGAGCTGCGGCAGGAACCGGCAGGTGCGCCGGGTGCGTCCGCCCGGGGAACGCGACTGCCCGTAGGACAGCCAGAGCCACTGCCGGGCCCGGGTGACCCCGACGTAGAGCAGGCGGCGCTCCTCTTCGAGCTGGTCGGGCGTCTTCGCGTACGTGGTGGGCAGGGTGCCGTCGGCGAGCCCGACGAGGAATACCGCGTCCCATTCGAGGCCCTTGGCGGAGTGCAGCGAGGCGAGGGTGACGCCTTCGACGGTCGGGGCGTGCTGCTGCTCGGCGCGGCGGGCCAGTTCCTCGTTGAAGGCGGAGAGTGAGACGTCGCGCTGCACCGCTCCGGCCTCGCCGATGGGCAGCAGCGCGGGGCTGCGTTCGTACTCCTCGGCGAGGGTGACGATCGCCGAGAGCGCCTCCCATTGCTCACGCTGCGCCCCACCGGGCGGGGGGCGGTCGCGGGCCCAGCCGGTCGCCGACAGGGCGTCCACGACGGCCTGGACCAGCGGGGTCTCCCCCGGGGTGGAACGCACGGCCGCGCGCAGCGCGATCACCGCCTTGCGCACCTCGGGGCGCTCGAAGAACCGCTCCGCACCGCGGACCACATATGGCACTTCCGCGTCGGCGAGCGCCTTCTCGTAGGTTTCCGACTGCGCGTTGGTCCGGAACAGCACGGCGATCTCGCTGGCCTGGGTGCCGGCGGCGATCAGCTCGCGGCACCGGCGGGCGACGGCGACCGCCTCGGCGGGCTCGTCCGGGAAGATCTTGAGATCGGGCTCGGCGCCGGGGGGCCGCTGGCCGATCAGCTCGAGCCGGAGCTTGGCCTCGGTGCCGCGGGCCTGCTTGATCACCGCGTTGGCGAGGCCGACGACCTGCGGGGTGGAGCGGTAGTCGCGGACCAGGCGCACCACCACGGCCTCGCGGCGCTGCCGGGGGAAGTCGACGAGGTAAGACGAGGTGGCGCCGGTGAAGGAGTAGATGGTCTGGCTGGCGTCACCCACGACGGTGAGGTCGTCGCGGCCGCCGAGCCAGGCCTCCAGCAGGCGCTGCTGCAGCGGGTTGACGTCCTGGTACTCGTCGACGACGAAGTGCCTGTACTGCGAGCGGACCTGCTCGGCGACGTCGGGGTGCTCCTCGATGCCCCAGACGGCGGCGCGCAGCATGTCCTCGAAGTCGATCACGCCCTGGCGGCGCTTGAGTGCCTCGTACGCGGCGAAGATCTCCGCGACCTTGGCGGCCTCGTACGGCGGCTCGCGCAGCGCCTTGGTCGCGGCGACGACGTACTCCCCTGGCTCGACCAGCGACGATTTGGCCCATTCGATCTCGCTGGCCAGGTCGCGGGCGGCGGTGCGGTCGGCGCGCACGCCGACCCGGTTGGCGGCCAGCGCCACCAGGCGCGCCTTGCTCTCGACGAGCTCCGGCACCGCCCGGCCCTCCAGCAGCCGCGGCGCGAAATACCGCAGCTGGCGCAGGGCGGCGGCGTGAAAGGTGCGGGCCTGGACGCGGCCGGCGCCGAGGCCGGTCAGGCGGGCGCGCATCTCGGCCGCGGCGCGCGCGGTGAAGGTGACGGCGAGCACATGGCGGGGGCTGATGTCACCGCGCAGCGTCCGATACGCGATGCGGTGGGTGATCGCCCTGGTCTTGCCCGTGCCGGCTCCAGCGAGGATGCAGACCGGTCCGGCGGGGGCGGTCACCGCTCGCCGCTGGTCGGGGTCGAGCCCGGCGAGAACCCTTTCCGCTGTCACAACCGGGAATCATGGCACCCGGGTCCGACGTTGGAGCGGATGGCATAGTGCCAATGTGACCTCTCCGAAGGGACCTGACCGATGTTGACCATGTACTCGACCCCCTGGTGTGGCTACTGCCACCGGCTGAAGTCACAGCTCGACCGGGAGGGCATCGCGTACGTCGTCGTCGACATCGAGCAGGACCCGAAGGCCGCCGAGTTCGTGATGAGCGTCAACGGCGGCAACCAGACGGTGCCGACGGTACGCATAGTTCCCACCGATGGCGGAGACGAGATCGTCATGACGAATCCGTCGATCACGCAGGTCAAGGCAGCGCTGACAGGCACGGGTGTGGCTGGCTGATCCAGCAACCGTCGACCGCCTTGGCGGTCCAGTCGTACAGCAGGCCCCGGTGATGAGCCGGGGTCTGCTCGTATGCCTGCGCGCTGTAGCCGTCATCGGTGCGCGGGTGCGAACGGAACCCGTAGGGCGAGTCCCTGGCGGGTCACGGCCAGCGCTTCACCGATGAAGCTGATGCCGATGGCGAGCTGGATCGGGCGAGCTTCGGCCCGCATGCCGAGCTTGTCGGCGAGCAGGCTGTAGCCGAACATCAGGACCAGCGTGCCGATGATCGCCGCAAAGGTCCGGCCGCGGTATCGCTGCCACAGGAAGCCGCGTTTCTCGTAGACCACGACGAAGGAACCGCGCAGGTAGCCGAGCGCAAGACCCAGCACGGAGCCGCCGACCAGCCAGGCGTAGTCGCCGACGTCCAGGCCCTCTGCCTTGAAGAGGCCGTAGAGGCCGATCGCGGTGAGAATGACCGGCGCCGCCCACGCGTCCCGCAGGTTGAGCGGCTCGCCGATCAACCTCTTCACCACGATGACGATCAGCACTACGACAGTCATCGTCGCCAGAGTCCAGCCGCTCATTCCGCAACCTCCGTATTTGGCATCACCGTGCCAAAACATTGTGGCATGACCGTGCTATAAAAGCCCATGCCGAAGATCGTGGATCCCCAGCAACGGCGCCGCGCGGTGGCCGACGCCGTGCACGCCGTCGTCGCGCATTACGGGTTGCAAGCGGCCACGCTGCGCAACGTCGCGGACGAGGCCGGACTGGCCATCGGGTCGGTCCGGCACTACTTCACCGATCACGACGAGTTGATGATCTTCGCCGTACAGGAGCTGGGGCGCCGCGTCGGGGAACGAGTGTGGACGCACGCCGAACGCCTGCTGACGGGCACCAGCGACAGCCGGGAGGAACGGCGGCACCGCACCGAGGAGCTGCTAGCCGAGTTGCTCCCGCTAGACGACGTACGCCGCGACGAAGTGGTGCTGCGGCACGCGTTCGCGGTAGCGGCCCAGACTCGTCCCACCCTGCTGACGCACGCCGAGGCGATCCAGCAGACCATGTACGACCTGGTCCACCGCACGCTGCGCGGTGCGCAGGCAGCCGGCGGCCTGCCTGCTGACCTCGATGTGGAGCTGGAGAGCATCCGCCTGCACGCCGTGCTCGACGGGCTGGGATTGCAGGCCGTGTTGTTCCCGCAGCGGTTCCCGCCGGACCTCCTGAGCAAGGTCGTGCGCCGTCACCTGGACTCGCTGACCGCCGCGGCATGACGCAGGGGAGTAACAGACGTGGCTGGTTGATCCGACTTTCACACCGCTGAGCGGTTCAGTGACGCATCGGGCCCCGGCGATGAGCCGGGGCTCTTGCGTGCGCCGGAGCGCCTGACAGCCGTCACCAGCAGGGCGATGAGGAGCAGGGTGACGATCGGCGCGCCGGGGAATTTGACGAAGCGGGTCAGGCCGCTGCCGTCGGGCATGACCGAGAAGGCGGCGGCGATCGAGATCATCATGACTGCCCGGATGCGGGTGGTGGTGGCCGCGAGCAGGGTCAGGGGCCACAGCGCGTACCAGGGGTGGAAGACGGGGGCCAGAGCGACGAACGCCACGAGCGCGAGGGCGGCGCCGCGCAGTGCGGCACGTGTGGGGTCCGGGTTGCGGTACGCCCACCACCAGAGCGCGACCAGAACGGCGGCGAGCAGCGCGAGAGCCAGGGTACGGACGGCGGGGACGGCGTCGAAGTCGGGATCGAACAGCCGCCCGATGTAGGTCAGGGTCATCCCGATCGCCGTGGGCGGCGAGGTGAACTGGATCAGGGAGCTGCCGCCGCGCATCGCGGGAATCCACCCGAAACCGAGCCCGCTGGCCACGGTCACCGCCGTGAGAACAGCCAGCGCCGAGCCGCCGACCAACGCGAACGCCCGCCATAGCGGACGGGAAGCGGCCAGAACGGCGAACGGGACGATTACTACTGCCGTCGCCTTGACGGCAACGGCCAGGCCCAGCAGCGCCCCGGCCATCAGTAGTGCGAGCGGGTGCGGGCTCATCCGTACGATCAGAAGGAGCGCGACAACCGCCAGGCCGAGCATGATCGCATCGTTGTGGGGCGCGCCGAGTAGGTGTGCACCTACGAGCGGACCGGCCAGGCCCACCCAGAGCGCCAGTCGCGGCTCGACGCCGCAGCGGCGCGCCAGCGTCGGCAGGCCGGCCGCGATCGCGACGATCGCGACGACGGTGATCAGGCGAAAGGCGATCAGAGCGCCGGTCAGGCTGCCGCCCACCGAGATTGCCGCCGCGGCGATGACGATGAAAAGCGGACCGTAGGGGGTCGCGGTGTCGCGCCAGATCGGCGAGACGGTCTCCAGCCAGGTGCAGGGCAGGACCCCGACCCCGTTCGTGTACGGGTCGACGCCCTGCAGATACATCTCGCCCTGGCACACATACGAGTAGATGTCCCGGCTGCCGACTGGCGGGACCAGCAGGAACGGGGCCATCCACAGCAGCGCCGTGGTCAACGCCCAGCGGGCCGAGGGGATGCGGTCGCGGCCGGCCCACCAGGCGTACGCCTGCAAAGCGGTCCCAACCAACCAGAAACCGACGATGGCCGGGCCATAGGAACCGCGCGCGATGCTGACCGGCGTGGCGGCGAGGTCCGCCGCGGGCAGCGCACCGCCGAGCCAGCCGGCGGTGGCGAGCAGCACCGAGCCGGCCAGCCCCAGGTAGCGGAGGAATTTCGGGGTCACGACCACATGATCAGGTTCGCCGGTGCACACAACCTCCGCCAAACGGTGGGCAGTAGCCCGCCTTACGGGAGCGAATCGCCCAACCAGCGCTCGACCAGATAAAAGGCGATCGAAGACCGCATCGGCAGGCTCATCCGTACGCCGGAGGCCGGGTCGACGTAGTCTCCGGCGATCATCCGAGCGACGTCCCGCCGGGTGAACCACCGCGCCTCGTCGATCTCCTCCGGGTCGACGACGATCGTCTGGTTCCGGTCGGCGACGGCGGTGAATCCGAGCATCAGCGAGCCCGGGTACGGCCACGACTGACTGCCTTCGTAGCGCAGTGACCGCAGCCTGACGCCGACCTCTTCCCGGACCTCGCGGACGACCGCGGCCTCGGCGGACTCCCCGGGCTCGACGTAGCCGGCCAGGCAGGAGAAGCGGCGGACGCCGTCCTGCGCCGGCCAGGCAACGTTGTGGCCGAGCAGGCAGACTCCCTCCGGCCCGGCGACGCCGTCGTGCACCAGGACGATCATGGCTGGGTCGGTGCGTGGCCACATCTGGGCGCCGTCCGCGTCGATCCGTGACCAGCCCGCCTCCATGACCGTGGTCCGTTGCCCGGAGCGCGGCGAGTAGAGGTGCGTGGCGTGCCAGTTGCCCAGTGCGGCGGCGGCGGTGAGGATGCCGGCGTCGCGTGCGTCGAGCCGGTCGCCGATGTCTCGCAGGCTGCGGGGCTCGGCGCCGTCCGTCTCGGGCAGCGGCGCGTCGACCGCGAAGATCGGTACGCCGCCCGGGTCGATGCCCAGGAACAGCCGTTCGCCCTCCGGGGCCGCGTCCGCGCCGACGAGCACCAACGCGGGGTTGTCCGAGGACGCACCCGACACGAGCGCGCGGCCGCCCTTGGCGATGTCGACGATCAGGACGAGGCCGGTTTTCCACGCCTCGGCGAGCCAGGCCTCGTCCTGTCGGTGGTGCGACGCCCGGTCGAGGGAGGTGCGGGCGAGCGGCGGGCCGTCGAGGCCCGGCTGCTGCTCGCCGACGTCAGGCTGGTCCGCTTGCTGTGGGGATGAGAGGCTCACGCGGCGCCGCGCTCGACCGTTGTCAGGGTGGCGAGTTGGCTCTCGACCCGGTCCGCGTCGCCGAGGACCACGGAGACCGCCCGCGACGGGGCGAGGTAGCGCGAGGCCGCCTCGGCAACCTGTTCGCGGGTCGCCGACGCCAGCGCCGCCGAGTGTTCGGTGAGGTAGTCCAGCCGCAGGCCGAAGGTGGCGTAGATGCTGGCCAGCCCGGCCAGGCCGGCCTGGGTCGACATGCCCAGGCGCATCGTGCCCAGGGCGTAGCGGCGGGCCTGCTCCAGTTCGTCCTCGCCCGGCGGCAGGCTCGCGATCCGGCCCAGCTCGTACAGGGTTTCGAGCATTGCCGGGCCGGTCACCTCGGTGGCCACCTCGGCCGCCACCACCAGGGCCGAGCCCGCGACGAAGTGCTCGATCGCGGTGTGCGGCCCGTACGTGTATCCCTTGTCCTCGCGGATGTTCTCCACCCAGCGCGAGGAGAAGTAGCCGCCGAACACCATGTTGGCCAGTTGCAGCGCGGCGTAGTCGGGGTCGGTGCGCGGCACTGCCGGCAGCGCCATGCGCATCGAGGACTGCACCGAGCCGGGCCGGTCGACCAGCAGCAGCGGGCCGGGTTCGAGCGCCGGCGTGGCGGGCACGTTGCCGTCGCGGCCCGCGCCGATCCAGCCGCCGAGCGCCTTCTCCGCCGCGTCGATCGCCTTCTCGACGTTGATGTCGCCGACGAGCACCAGCACCGAGCCGTCGGGGCGGATCCGGTCGGCGTGCAGCGCACGCAGCTGCCCCGGGCGTACGCCCTTGACCTGCTCCGGCTCCGGGGTCTGGACCGCGTACGGGTGCCGGCCGTACATCCGCTTCAGCAGCGCCGTGCGGGCCAGGTGCCCCGGCTGGCTCTGGGCGACCTGGATGTGGTCGACCAGCCGGTCCCGCTCGGTGGCGACCTCCTCGGCCGGGTACGCCGCGTCGGTGAGCACCCCGGCGAGGATTTCCAGCATCCGGTCCAGGCCGGACGCGAGCGAGTTGCCCGTGACGAGCAGTCGATCGGGGTCGAGTCCGGCGGACAGCCCACCGCCGACGGTCTGCAGCTCGGCGGCGATGTCGACGCTGGACATGGTGGCCGTGCCGGTGAACAGGGCCTGTGACAGCAGGGTCGCGCGGGCCAGCGGCGAGCGCCCGAACGGGATCCGCAGCCGCAGCTCGACCAGGGGCACGGCCGGTCGCCGGATGGCGATGACCGTGAGGCCGCTGCTCAGCGTGCGCTCGGCCTGCTTCGGCAGCTTGATCTTGGAATCCGGAATGAGGTCCGGCAGGGTCCTGGCGCTCACTTGTCGACTCCCGGGACGACCTCGACGGTGGCGCGGCCCTCGGGCCGCAGGGTGGCGGCGGCCGCGACGACCTGCGCCTCGGTGACCTCGCCGACAAGTTTCGGCAATTCGTTGAGCAGTTCCGGCCTTCCGCGTTGCAATTCGAGCACCGCCATCGGCAGCGCGCGGCCGAGCACCGCGTCGGTGTCGCGGAGCAGGTGCGTGGCCATGCGGGCCTGGGTGCGGGCGAGTTCGCCCGGCGCGAGCCCGCCGGTGGCAAGCCGGTCGAGCTCCTCGTCGACGACCCGCAGCACCTTGTCGGCGTCGCCGCCGGGTGGCAGGTGCGCCTGCAACAGCAGCGCCGTCGGGTTGCGAACCTGGTATTCGTCGCCCATGAAGCCGAGGTAGCCGCCAACGCTGGTGACTATCCGGTCCCGCTGCACGAGCCGCTCCACCAGGCGCGAGGCGTCGCCGTCGGTGAGCACTTCGGCCAGCACGACGTACGGCAGGTAGGCGGTGAAGTCGGCGATGGGATCCGGCACCCGCCACCCGGCGGCGATCGCCGGCAGTGGGGCGAGCTGGTCGACATAGCTCTCCCGGCGCTCGCCGGACAGCGCGGGCTCGGCGAAGTCCGGCAGCTCCGGTTTCGGCCGGGCCGGCACGTCGCCGAAGTGCCGCTCGACGAGCTCGACGGTGGCGGCCAGGTCGAAGTCACCGGCCACCGCCAGCGTCGCGTTGCCCGAGGCGTAGTACTTGTGGAAGAACTCGGCCGCGTCGTCGACGGTCGCGCTCTCCAGGTCGGTGAAGGAGCCGTACCCGTCGTGCGCGTTGGGGAAGGTCTCGAACATCACCGGGGGCAGCTTCAGCCAGGGGAAGCCGCCGTACGGCCGGTTGAGGACGTTGACCCGGATCTCCTCCTTGACCACGTCCACCTGGTTGCGCAGGTTCTCCTCGGTCAGCCGGGGACCGCGCATCCGGTCCGCCTCGAGGAAGAGCGCGCGCTCGAGGGCGCCGGCGGGCAGGATCTCGAAGTAGTCGGTGTAGTCCAGGTGGGTGGAGCCGTTGAAGCTGCCGCCGGCGCCCTGCACGTGCCGGAAGTGCGCGAGCTTCTCGAGGTTCTCCGAGCCCTGGAACATCAGGTGTTCGAAGAGGTGGGCAAAGCCGGTGCGCCCCTCGGGTTCGGAGCGGATGCCGACGTCGTAGACCACCGCCACGCCGACGACCGGCGCGCTGCGGTCGGGCGTGAGCACCACCCGCAAGCCATTGCCGAGGGTGAACCGTTCGACCGGATATTTCGTCGCGGGGATCTTCGTTCTGCGGGCCACCCCAAGAATCTAACCCCCCGCCACCGCATCCGATGGGTACGCCCGGTCACCGGCTGGAGGCGGAGTGCTAGCTTTCGCGTAACGCAGGTCCACGACGTCATTAAATGCATCGATATGAGCGAGGGGGCTCAATGCCGGTTGAGCTGCGACTGGAGTGCGCGTCGACCGAGGACGCCGAGTCGCTTCACCGCTGGCTACGCGGCGAGCAGCGGGTACGCGTCGACGGCCGGCTCGCGCGGGCGCAAAGCGACGACCCGGAGGCCATGGGCGCCCTGCTCGACGTTCTGACACTCGTCATCGGCAGCGGGCTCTCCGCCGGTCAGCTCGCCCTCGCCGTGGCGTCCTGGCGGCAGGCGCGCCATCCCAGCCCACACGTCACCATCGTGCACTCGGCCGCGGACGGCACCACCACCCGGATCGAGGCGGAGGACCCTCAGGCCCTCGCCAACGCCCTCCAGCAGCTTCAAGACCGCGAGCAGCAGTAAGCCGATGGCTGACGTGGCAGACCCGGCCGTCTCGCAGGTCGTGCTGATCGGCGTCGCGGCGTACCGTCGGCTCTCCCCGCTGCCCGCCGCCCGGCGCAACGTGATCGACCTGAACGATCTGCTGCACAGCGAGGATCTCTGGGGTGTGCCCGCGGAGAACGTGCAGGTGCTGGCGGACCCCGAGGACCCGGCCGAGGTCAGCCGGGCGATCCGGCGGGCGGCGGCCGCGACCGAGCGGGACGGGCTGCTGCTGGTGTATTTCGCGGGGCACGGGCTGGTCGACGCGGACGACGACAACCTGATCCTGGGGCTGCCCGGCTGCGACCCCGAGGTGCCCTACGAGCGCGGGGTTCCGTACGAATGGATCCGCCGCGCCGTCGCGGACACCCGGGCCCGCCGCCGGGTCGTGATCCTCGACTGCTGCTACTCCGGCCGCGCCGGGTCGGAGATGGGTGGGGACAGCACGGGCACCGACGCGGTCGCCGACAAGGCGGAGACCGCCGGCACGTGTCTGCTGGTGTCCGCTCCGGCCAACCGGCCCGCCATGGCACCGCGCGACGAGGTGCACACCGCGTTCACCGGGGAGCTGATCCGGCTGCTGCGCGAGGGGTTGCGGCCACCGCCGCCGGAGGCCATGCCGCCGGCGCTCACCGTCCACGCCATCTGGCGTACGGTGCGCCGCGCCATGCTGCGCCGCGGCTTCGAGCGGCCCGAACTGCGGGCCCGGGACGCCGGCGGGGAGATCTCCCTGGTGCACAACGCGGCCGCGCCCCGACACAACCTGGCCGGCAGCGTGCTCTACGCGGCGCCCTGGTTCGTCGACGAGGACCTGGGCCAGCGGGCGATCCTCGTGCTGCGGCACAACCAGACGGGCGCCCTCGGCGTGTGCATCACCCGTCCCGAGGGCGACCTCCCCGCCGACTTTCCCGCCTCGTGGCGGCCGCTGCTGCGCAACCCGATGATGCTGTTCCACGGCGGCCCGGTGGCCCAGGACGGCTACATCGTGGTGACCTCGCTGCGCGCGGGCGCCCCGAAGCCGCTGCGGTTCACGCCGGTCCGCGAACGACTGGGCACGATGCACCTCTCCGGGACCCCGGAGGACGTCAGCGAGAGCGTCGACGCGATGCGGGTCTTCATCGGCTACCTCGGGTGGCGGGCCGGGGAGCTCGAGGAATATCTCGACCGCGGCGCGTTGATCACCAGCCGGCACACCTCCCGGCAGGTCTTCACCGAACGCCCCGGCGAACTCTGGCAGTCCTTGCAGGCGGGCCGATGACGACGCCGGAAGCGGAGCCGGTGGACGGCGGCCTGAGCGCCGGCGAGCTGCTGCTGCTCGATCGGCTGACGGCGGCGCTGCGCGACGCCGACCAGATCACCCTGCTCGTCGGCTCCGGCATCACGGCGAGCGTCATACCCCGGGTGCACGGCGTTCTGGAGATCGCCGAGGGCTACGCCGCGGGGCGCAACGACGACGGGGCGCTGGAGCGAGCCCTGGCGCAGGCGCGGGCCGAGTTGGTGGGCGCCGCGCCGATCGCCGTCTACCGCGCGTACAGGCGGGTCTTCACCGACTGGGTCTCCGGCGACGCGTTCGACGTGATCGCGCAGCAGGCCGTGCTGAAGGCGTACGCGGCCCCGGACCCGATGGAGTCGCCGCTGGCCACCCACGGCCTGGGCCAACGCCTCGAGCGCGGTATCGGCGAGGGCGTGGAGAACGACCGCTTCTCGTGGCAGCTGCCGCGCGGCGTGCAGGCCCTGGGGCATCTGCTCGCGCGCATCCCCGAGGCGTTCGACCACCGGGTGCTGACCACCAACTTCGACCCGCTGCTGGAGATCGCGATCCGCGACGCGGGTGGGCGCGCGGTGAGCCTGCCGCTGGACAGCCGGGGCAGCTTCGGGCACACCGGCGGGTCCGACGGTGCCGTCCGCGTCTTCCACCTGCACGGCTTCTGGCGGCCGACCCTGCACGTCCGCGGCCCCCAGCTGCTGCACGACCCCGCCCGACTCGCCGACAACGCGCCGCTGGTGGCCACCACCGCCGACCTGATCCGCGGCGACACGGTCTGCGTGATCGGCAGCAGCGACTGGGCCGGCACGATCGCCGCGGCGTTGGGCCGTACCCGGCCGATGCGGGTGCTGTGGGCGCTCGGCGACGCGGACGCGGCCACCGCGCTGAGCACGGCGGAAGGGCTGCGCGACCGGACCGGAGTAGCCGTCGAGTGCTTCCCCGGCGTCGACTCGGAACGGCTGTTCCCGGCGCTGGCCGAGCGGGCCGAGGTGCCGGTGCCGCCACGCGCGACCGGCTTGCAGAACCGGGTACGCCACCACATCTGGGAGCGCCAGCTCGTCTCCCAGCCCGGCACGCTGCCGCCGCGCGACGTGGCCGGCCTGCTGTTGCAGCTGGAACGCCGGTTCGGCTGGGTGACCCAGCTGAGCGGCACCGTCCAGCCGATCCGGATGCTCTGGCCGGTACGGCTGCGCGCCCGCGCGTCGGTGATCCACATGGTGCAGGCGTTCGTGGCCGGCGCGCTCGCCCGCCTCGGCGTGGAGGTCCGGGTCTGCGTGGACGACGTCGGCTCCCGCAACCACGACTCGCAGGAGAAATTCCGCGCGGACCTGGACCGGTGGATCGACCACACCGGCCACGGCGCGGTGCGCGACTTCGTCAGCCTGACGGAATTCCTGGACCAGAGCTCGCGGCTCCCGGCCGCGGACGGCCCCGAGGCGCTGCTGCGCCCCACGGATCCCTGGTCGGTGGCCCGCACTTTCTACGGCGACCACAACCCGTCGCTCTACAGTCTGCTGGCGGCGGTGAAGGCGGTGCCCAACCTGACGTCGTGGGACGAGCTCGAGAAGAACGCGTGGCCTATCTTGCAGTCGTTGCTGCGTACGGATGCGAAGAATTTGCTGACGCCGCTGACGCTGTGGCCGTACCTGAACAGCATGCTCTTGGAGAGTGCGACCAACGACGTCATGACGCTGGGCGGGCGCGACGAGGCGATCCTGTGGGCACAGTGGCGACAGACGTTCGGGTTGGGTCCGGGGCATCTCTACAACCCGTACATCAAGAGTCTGCGCCATGACGCCCACATGCTGCGGTGGTCGTCGCAGGAGGAGCTGGGGCGTTATCTGCACCGCACCCGGGAGCTGCCCGGCTGGGACGCGGAGGGCAGCTACATTCCCTGGCTGTTCCAGAACGCGCTGCTTCTGCCCGGGTACCTCAATCATGAGCCGGTGCCGGAGACCGACGACTTCCCGCTGGACTCGTGGGCGGCGTTCGTCGCGGCGATCGAGGACGGCAAGCCCGTTCTCGACGATCTCGCCGCCCGGGTTACCGACCTTTTTCTCCGATGAAGCACGAGGTGTCCGTTCGGCGGTCGCGCTCTTGGCCGGACGGAGCTAGCGTCGATGTCATGACTGCTCCCGTGCTGGAGCGCGTCGGCCACCACCCCGCGACTGTCGACGACCACGCGGAGCTGTGCGTCACCGCGCTCGGAAACGAATTGACCGCCTACCTGGCCGGCGCGACCACCGTCGCGGAGTTCCGGTCCTGGTTCGCCGCGCCGACCCGACCCGGGTACGCGGTACGCCGGCGCCTCGCCGCGGCCGCCGAGATCGTCAGCGTCTTCGAGACCGCCAACCGCACCGACATGGCCGCCGCCTGGCTGCGGGAAGTCGATGCCGAGGGCTATGTCCCGGCGCGGGTGTTACGGCTCTCGGAGGGCGACGAGACGAGCGTGAAGGCGCTGCTCGAGACCGCTGCGGCGTGGTCGTTCAGCCTCGCGTCATAGGCGGCCAGTGAGCCGTTGAGGTAGCGGTTCGCGTGTCCTTCCAGGTCCACGTGGGCGCGGAAGTGCCGGAGCACCGCGCCGCGCAGGCCGATGCGCGGCAGCACGAAGGTCTTCTTGCCGCCCCGCGCCACATCCTCCACGGCGAGCTCGCCCTTCGCGCTGATCAGCAGGGTGGAATTGGGCGCCCGGTGTGTGCCGGTGATCCGGATGTCGATCGCCACCCCTTCGGCGGCGGTCCGCCGGACCACTTCGTCGAGGACGTCCTGCACGGTCTCCGGCGCGAGCAGCGCGGCCCGCCGCGGGTCGGCGGCCTTGCCCACGGGCACGACGACGTGCAGGACCCACGTCGTCACGCCGAGCTCCACGAGCAGGTCGCGCAGGGCGAGCAGCCCGACGACCGAGGTGTTGCGCGCGGTGACCACGGTCTGCACGCTGCACGGGACGCCAGCCCGGACGGCCACCTTGATCGCCTGTCTGGCACAGGCCGCCGCGCTCGTCCCGAGCGGCACGAACCTCCGGTTCGCCGGGCGCAGGGAGTCGTTGAGCGCGGCGTCCGCGCTGTCCAACGAGATCCGTACGTGCACCCGGTGGCGCACCAACAACGGCACGACGCGGCCGAAGTCGCCGACGCCGGACGTGTCGAGCACGACCGCCTTGCCGGTCGCGGCTAGCCGCTCGACCAGCCGCGTGGTGCGGTCGATGCGGGCCAGTGGCTCGCCCCCGGTGACCACGCCGACCATCGCCGGGGTGGCGCCGGCGACCCGCAGCACCCGCTCCAGCCAGCGGGCGTTCTCCTGCTCGCGGTAGCCGGTCATGAGGTCGTCGGCGTGGCAGTAGGCGCACCGCAGCGGGCAGTGGGCCGTCGCGAAGCAGTTGACGACCAGCGGCTCGGTGATCGGCGGCAGCGCGTCCAGCCGTCCGACCACGGAGCGCCCGAAGAACGGTCGGCGCGGCGTCCAGGGCTCGGTGTCACAGATGCCGAGCTGGGCGAGGGTCCGCACCTCGTCCTCGTGGCCCTCGATCCTCCAGCGGCAGCCACCCAGCCGGCGCACGACCGACTCGTGCGCGGGATCGAGGGCGAAAAAGTGGTCGCGCTGCGGGACGTAGGCGATCGGCCCGCGAACCCGCACTCCGGGTGCCAGGCGTACGACCTGTGACGTGCGACGACGCTCGGTCAGAGCGAACACGGGGGTGATAGTCCCACAGCCGGGGCTCCCCGACCCCTGACACTTTCCTGACACTTTTCTGACATGTGTGCTCGGTTCTGTGGGCCTTTCGTCCGACCCGGTTCGGGTGAGGAGCTTCCCATGATGCGGTCGGGGCTTGACGCACTTCTCCCATCTGATCCACTATTCCCATCCATCAGATAGAGTTTCGCTCCGCCGGAGTTCGGACCGAGAGGACATCCCTGTGTACGTCTCGGCACGCACCGACTACGCCGTCCGGGCCATGCTGGCGGTCGCCGCCGACCATCCGCACCTGGTCAAGGCCGCCGACCTCGCCGCGGCACAGGACATCCCGCTCAGCTTCCTGCAGGGCATCCTGCTCGACCTGCGCCGCGCCGGCCTGCTGCACAGCCACCGCGGCGTCGACGGCGGATACTCCCTGGCCCGAGCGGCCGAGGAGATCACCGTCGGCGACGTCGTCCGGGCCTCCGGCGGAGCGCTGACCACCGTTCGTGGCCTACCCACCACGACCACGACGTACCACGGGGTCGCGACCGGCCTCAGGGACGTATGGCTCGCGGTGGAGGAGGCCATCGAGGGAGTCGTCGACCACCGCACCCTCGCTGAACTCACTATTCCCGCGACTTCCACCATTTAGGAGTGAGCATGAGCTCCCGCACCCTCCGTGCGCTTGCCCTCGCTGCCGCCGCCCTTGTCTCCGCTTCCGCCCTCTCCGCCTGCGGCGACGACGCCGCGGACGCCGGCGGCAAAGTCACCAGCCTGCGCCTGGGCTACTTCCCGAACATCACCCACGCGCCCGCGCTGATCGGCGTCAAGAACGGCCTCTACCAGCAGGCGCTGGGCAGCACCAAGCTCGAGGCGAAGACCTTCAACGCCGGCCCGGCCGCGATCGAGGCGCTCTTCTCCGGGGCGATCGACGCCACCTACATCGGACCGAACCCCGCCATCAACGGCTGGGCCACGTCCAAGGGCACCGCGCTGAAGATCATCGCGGGTAGCACCTCCGGCGGCGCCGGCCTGGTCGTCAAGCAGGGCATCAACGCCCCCGCCGACCTCAAGGGCAAGAAGATCGCCACGCCGCAGCTCGGCAACACCCAGGACGTCGCGCTGCGCGCCTGGCTGAAGGCGAACGGCCTCAACGCCGACCAGCAGGGCGGCGGCGACGTCTCGGTGCTGCCGCAGGACAACGCGACCGCCCTCCAGGCGTTCGCCCAGGGCGCCATCGACGGCGCCTGGGTGCCCGAGCCCAACCTCAGCCGGATGGTGCTCGAGTCCAAGGGCAAGATCCTGGTCAACGAGAAGGACCTCTGGCCGGGCGGGCAGTTCGTGACCACCCACCTGATCGTCAAGCAGAAGTTCCTCGAGGACCACCCGGACGTCGTCAAGAAGCTGCTCCAGGGCCACATCGCCGCCGAGAAGTACATCGCCGGCGACAACGCCGGGGCGCAGAAGGCCGCCAACGAGCAGATCGCCGCGCTGTCCGGCAAGCCGCTCAAGGACGACATCCTCGCCGCCGCGTTCAAGAACCTGACCTTCACCAACGACCCGATCGCGTCCTCGCTCTACACCAGCGCCCAGCACGCCCAGGACGTCGGCCTGCTCAAGCCCGTCGACCTCAAGGGGATCTACGACCTCGGCCCGCTCAACGAGCTGCTCAAGGCCGACGGTCAGCCCGCGGTCACCGACGCCGCCTCCTGACCAGCCGCCGGCCGGGCCCGCGGGGTCCGGCCGGCACTCACCCGCGGAGAAACCATGAGCATCGCGGAAGCAACCGATCTCAGAACCGACGTCGTGCGCCTGGACCACGTCTCCAAGCAGTACGGCACCGGCGGCAACGCCCTCCTCGCCCTCGACAAGGTCTCGCTGACCGTCCGCAAGGGCGAGTTCGTGTGCCTGCTGGGAGCGTCCGGCTGCGGCAAGAGCACCCTGCTCTCCCTCGTCGCCGGCCTCGACCGGATCAGCGGCGGCACCCTCGACACCGGCGGACGGCACGTCTCCCTGATGTTCCAGGAGGCGGCCCTGTACCCGTGGTTGTCGGTCACCGGCAACGTGGAGCTGCCCATGCGGCTGCGCGGCGTCGGCAAGGCCGAACGCCGGAGGCGCGCCGCGCAACTGCTCGACATCGTGCGGCTCAACGGCTTCGCCGACAAGCGGCCGCACGAGCTCTCCGGCGGCATGCGTCAGCGCGTCGCCCTGGCCCGCTCCCTCGCCCAGGACGCGGACATCCTGCTCATGGACGAGCCCTTCGGCGCCCTCGACGCGATGACCCGCGACATCCTCCACGACGAGCTGGAGCGGATCTGGCGCGAGCAGCAGCTCACGGTCCTGTTCGTCACGCACAACGTGCGCGAGGCGGTGCGCCTGGGCGACCGGGTCATCCTGCTCAGCAGCCGCCCCGGCCGGGTCATCGAGGACTACCCCGTGACCCACGAGCGGCCCCGACGCATCGACTCCCCCGAGGTGTCCCACCAGGCCGCCGAGATCACCGACCGGCTCCGCGCGGAGGTCGCCCGTCATGCAGGCTGAAATCCCCACCGCCCGGCGGGAGGCCGAGGCCGCCGACCGCGTCACCGGCCTCGACGCCCTCGAACTCGGCGGCAAGAGCGACAGGCCCGCCCTCGGCACCCGAATCTGGCGCAGCGCCTGGCCGAAGCTGCTGGCGATCGCCATCGTCCTCGCCGTCTGGCAGGTCGTGGTCTGGGCCGAATGGAAGCCGATCTATGTCCTGCCCGGCCCGCTCACGGTCTTCTCCGACCTCGGCACCCTGATCACCACAGGCGACTTCTGGGAGGGCGTACGCCTGACCATGATCCGGGCACTGACCGGCTTCGCCCTGGCCGTCGCCATCGGCACGGTCGTCGGCGCGGCGGTCTCCCGGTTCGCCCCGCTGCGCGCGGCGATCGGCTCGCTCATCACGGGCCTGCAGACCATGCCGTCGATCATGTGGTTCCCGCTCGCCATCCTGCTCTTCCAGATCAGCGAGAGCGCCATCATGTTCGTGGTCGTCATCGGCGCGGCCCCCTCGGTGGCCAACGGGCTGATCAGCGGCATCGACTACGTACCCCGCACCTGGCTGCGGGTCGGACAGGTGCTGGGCATGAAAGGCTTCGCCAAGTACCGCCACCTCATCCTGCCGGCGTCCCTGCCATCGTTCATCTCCGGCCTGAAACAGGGCTGGGCGTTCTCCTGGCGCAGCCTGATGGCGGGCGAACTGCTGGTGATCGTGCCGGGGTCGCTGTCGATCGGCGTACGGATGCAGCAGGCCCGGGACCTCAGCGAGGCCAGCCTGGTGATCTCCTTCATCATCGTGGTCCTCGTGATCGGCATCCTGATCGACGTGCTCTTCAACGCCGCCGACAACGCCCTGCGCAAGCGGTGGGGCCTGACCGGGTCCTGAAGGTCAGACTGGACGGACCGACTTCATGACCTCGTCGATCACGTAGTCGAACTGCCGGTGAGTGCCCGGGATCGACACATACAGCACGGCCGCCGTCGGCTTGCCCACGTCGATGATCGCGACCGCCGACCGCTCGTTCGTCACAGTGAGTCCCGGCTGCTGGAAATGCAGCCGGAACTCGCTGAGCCACGCCGGCCGCCCGCCCAGGGTGGTCATCTCGTCCCGCAGCTGCTCCAACCGGTTCGGCTGCGGGTAGTACTCGGCACGGACGTCGGCGGACACCTGACGGCCAACGCACTCCAGGTTGAGACTCACGGCGTCGTTGTCCGCCGCCGGCACCGCCGCCGACAAGATCGAGGCATGGTACGTCCCCATGCTGTACTGCTCGGTGATGAAGTGCTGACCGACCTTGTAGGGCACCTGCAACGTTCCCGCACGCCAGGTGTCGTTCCACGGCTGCCACGGGGCGCCGTACCTGCGGTAGGAGATGCCCGACTCGGCATCGATGGTCCGCTCGCCGGTCACGGGCGGCAGCTGGCCGCGCGGCACGGCCGGGCCAGCGCTGGGCGGCACCGTCGGCGCCGGACACATCTGGGCGAGCGGCGGCCGGACCTCGCTCGGCGCAGCGGCCTTACTGCCGAACGGGTCGCCCTCCGAGGACAGGCCCACGATGAGAATGATCGTCAGACCGATCGCCAGGATCGCCCCGGCAATCCCGCCGAAAATCGCCAGCTGCTGCCGGCGTCGGCGTGGGCCGTCCGCGCTGGACGATGTTGGCGGGTCTTCGTCCGGCGGCGGCACGAGGCGGGGGACGTCGTGGACGGTGACCATGCCGGAAGCCCATGGACCACCCGGCCGCGGCCAGGCGCTGGGGGTCTTTGTGCTTTCGGGCATCATCCCAGTGAACACCACCGGGGCGGGGCGTGGTGTCCCCGCCGAACGCGAACGCGAATCCGGTGCGATGGCGGGGTCGCGGTCGGGCTCGCCGTCGGGGTCGCGGGCGGGATCGCGTGCACCCTCGCGGTCGGGCTCGCGGTCAGCTTCGCCGTCGGGGTCGCGGTTAGCCTCCCCGTCGGGGTCGCGGTTAGCCTCGCCGTCGGGGTCGCGGTCAGCCTCGAGGTTGGGGTCGACGTCGGGATCACGGTCAGCCTCGCGGTCGGGCTCGCCCATCGGGATCACGGTCGGGTCGCCGTCAGCTCGCGGTCAGCCTCGTCGTCGGGATCGCGGTCAGCGGAGTTCGCTGCGGCGCGTGTTCCCGCGGTGGCGCGGGCCGAGCGGTGCCGCCCCCTCGTCGCCGGCGAGGTGCGAGCCGAGCGGTGCCGCCCCCTCGTCGCCGGCGAGGTGCGGGCCGAGCGGGGCCGCCCCTCGTCGCCGGCGGGGCGCGCGATGTGTTGTGACAACGTTGTGACAACGATGTCAGCCGGCCGAGACGGCCTCAATTTCGAGGGTCGCCGCCGGCGGGGTGGTTTCGACGATCGCCGGGCGGGCGCCGCCGTAACTCACCGATCCGTACCAAGGCGCAAATGCGACGATGACCACCAAACCCACGCCGAGAACCGCCAGCGCGAACACGATAGCGAGTTCGCGGCGTGCGGACGCGGTGTGCATAACAGGGCCTCCCAGGCAGTGCCGTACCCCTCGGCTGTTCAGGGTGGACCACGGCGCGGGGCGACCGCAGTCACTCATTAGACGTTCGAGACCCCCGGATCGGTTGTCCCCGCACAGGAAGAATTCATCGAACGCCGGTACCGTAACCGAATGGAAATCGTGTACCCCCCGGTCGTCGGTATCGCCAAGACGATGTTCCGAGTGCTAGACCTGAAGATCCAGGTCGAAGGCGCGCACCATATTCCGGCTGCCGGCGGGGCGGTGCTGGCGAGCAACCACGTCAGCTACCTGGATTTCATCTTCTGCGGCTTCGGTGCCCAGCCGGCGAAGCGCCTGGTCCGGTTCATGGCAAAAAAGGCGGTCTTCGACCACAAGGTGAGCGGGCCGCTGATGCGCGGCATGCGGCACATCCCGGTCGACCGCAAGGCCGGCACCGCGGCCTTCCACGAGGCCGAGAAGGCGCTGAAGAAAGGCGAGGTGGTCGGCGTCTTCCCCGAGGCCACCATCAGCGAGTCCTTCACGGTGAAGGCGCTGAAGTCGGGCGCGGCCCGACTGGCCGGCGCGGCGGCGGTCCCGCTGATCCCGATGGCCGTGTGGGGTCCCCACCGCCTCTGGACCAAAGGCCGCAAGAAAGAACTGACCAAGCGCCACGTCCCGGTCATCATCAAGATCGGCGACCCGATCCCGGAGCACGAGGGCAGCACTACGGAAAGCATGACGCTGGAGCTGCACCAGCGGCTGACCACACTGCTGGACGAGGTGCAGCAGGCCTATCCGGAACAGCCGTCCGGCCCCGACGACCGCTGGTGGCTGCCCGCCCACATGGGCGGCACGGCACCGCGGCCCGAAGACATCGGCGACCCGGCCCGCAAACCGGCGTGACAGGCCGGCATGGCGGGCCGGCATAACCGAAGCCCGATCCGCCCGGAGGCCGGTGTGACCGGGCCGGTGTGACCGGGCCGGCGTGACCGGGCCGGCGTGACCGGGCCGGCGTGACCGGAGCCCGGCGTGACGGGGCCGTGACCGGAGCGTCACGCGCATCCCGTAGACACCACACTGCTCAGGCAACACGCCACTCAAGCATGTAGGCGCCGACCCCTCTGCGGGATCGGCGCCTACATGTCAGCGTGAGGCTGTGATCAGAGCGGGCGGATGTTGGCCGCCTGCGGGCCCTTCTGGCCCTGGGTCACCTCGAACTCAACCCGCTGGTTCTCGTCCAGGCTCCGGTAACCCGAGGTCTGGATCGCGGAGAAGTGGGCGAAGACGTCGGCGCCGCCGTCGTCCGGGGTGATGAACCCGAAGCCCTTGTCCGCGTTGAACCACTTCACAACGCCGGTAACCATGCTCGTCTCCTCGACGGTCGATCGCTCCTGGCCATTATGGACTGGAGCGAGGTGGTAAGACCCGTTTTTTGCGGGACTCGTGTCGCCGTACTGATCGCCCGTACCGGAGAAACCCGGGTTACGACAAAGAGCGCCTGGGGCAGACTTCCCCACAGGCGCTCCTGAGTACTTGGGAACCAAACTGACAACGCAAGAGAGCCTAGCACGGAGGAGCTGGCCGGGCCGCGATCGGCGCACAACTGGCGCGGCGATTTCGGCGGGCTGGGAGTGCGGCGGCGAACGGCTCTTGGTGACCGGTTTCGCCAGCGCGGATCGAGGCCTGGATGACGAGGTATTCCTGCTGAACAGCCTGACGATTGAGGGTGTTTGCGGTGCCAGAGGGGCAGGTGATCGGCTTCGTCTGCGCTACCGGGTGGGTGCTCGCCGCTACCGGGTGGGTGCTCGCCGACTGGGGGTTCGAGGAGAGGGCTCAAGCATCCCCGTGAGTGACAGCTCGGGGCACTGAAGGCGTTCCGGTTGCTGCGCAAAACGGACACCGGCTATGGCGCTGAAGTCACCCTCCTGGGTGAGGACCCAGACGTGGACCGCTAGGGCGCCGAAGGGAGCGAGCGCCCGCTTGCAGCCCGTGAGCTCACCGCCCGCTCGCCGTGAGCCCGTGAGCTCACCGCCCGCTCGCCGTGAGCCCGTGAGCTCACCGCCCGCTCGCCGTGAGCCCGTGAGCTCACCGCCCGCTCGCCGTGAGCCCG